>JAJZRX010000039.1 GCA_021850095.1 Deltaproteobacteria bacterium | reverse complement strand
AGCAGGAAGTAATACACGGTGGAAAATATCCACCAGCCGAAAAGGAAGGCTGTCTTTTTGTGATGCAGTTCGATGAAGCGCGGGTCTTTGGCGATTTTCGCCCAGTCATACTGTTTTTCTGCCATGGTGATGCTCCTTTCAAAAATTTAATGATATACGTTTACCAACTGCTCCTTTCTCTGAATTTTATTAAACAGGCATATAACCGAAACGTTTTGAAACCAGTTCCGCACCTTCGAGCAGCGAGGGAATGATTTCTTTTTCCAGTCTTTCCTTTGCAAATCTGAATGACGGCCCGAACATGGTGATTGCGCCGATGACATGACCGGCATAATCCTTGACTGCGACAGCGATGCTGCACAAATCCTCTCCGAGTCCGCCGGTTTCAAAGGCCACGCCACCGTTCGATCGGATCTCCAGGAGTTCGGACGCCAGTGTTTCAGGGTTTGATATGTTGCTGATTTTACTGCGCTTGCCGCTTTTCAGCCAATCAATGACTTCAGTTGACTCCAGCGCCTTCATGACTTTTCCGGCGGCGTTCGTAAAATAGGGAAAAGTTTTGCCGATCAGCGGAACTGCCTTGATCTGCTGATCACAATCAGCCATGTCCAAAAACAAAACGTTGTCTTCTTTAATAACCACCATATACACATCTTCATCATGTTTTTTTGCCAGTTGCTCTATCACCGGGTGGGCAAGGCTGATAACACTTGAATTTCGTACCAGTTTCTGCGCCAGGGAAAACGAATTGATTCCGATTCGGTAGTTCCCCGACGGTTTTTCCTGCTCCACCAGGCCGCTTTCGCACAGCGTGGCAAGGAGTCGAAAGGTTTTGTTGCGACTCAACTCAATCGTTGAAGACAGCATCTGAAGGCTGGCACTTGCTGGGCAGCTTGTAAGAACCTCCAGGATTTCAAATGCTTTATGCACCGATTGGACTGAATAGACACTTTTTTCTTGCGCCATGATGTGCCTCGGTTGCGAAGTGTTTTGACGATAAAATAATTTGAATTTCAAACTATTTATTTCTATAACAATTTTTTATTGCTAGATCAACAAAAATATATGGACGCCTAACAATATGTTATGTTATATCGTATTTACAGCTACTTATGGCGGTTTGGTTTGGCTAAACCCATATTTATATCTATGGTTTGCGGTTTGCAAAAATCGTTTTATGGAGGTTGACAGTGAAGCCAAGGCCGATGATCGTTGCGGGAATAATTGATGATATCCGTCGAATTTTTCAGGTGTTAAGCGAACAGTCGCGAAAAGTTGAGTCTGAAACCAGTTTGATAGGATCGCAGTTGTGGGTTATGAAACTGCTGAACGAAACGTCACCGATGCGGGTTTCGGATCTGGCGCGCCGGACGTATCTGCATCCCGCGACAATGGTTGGCTTGCTGGACAGGCTTGAGGCGAAGGAACTGGTCAGGCGCACCCGCTCTGAAGAGGACCGGCGGGTCGTTCATGTTGACCTGACGGCGCAGGGACGGGAAGCGGTGAAGAATTCACCGGAAGTTGTGCAGGATCTGCTGGTAAGCGGTCTTGAGGCTCATACCGATCTTACGCTGAAAAAAATATCCGAAGGGCTGGGGGAGATTGTCGCTATTCTGGGCGTTCAGGAGGTTCCGCCCCAGCTTTTCATGTCATCCCTGTTAAATCTGCCCAAGAGAGCGGCAAGAGGCAAAAAGTAAACGTCAGTTACTGCTTTTCCGCAACATACTCCATCGAACCTTTCCGCAGATTCACGAAAACCAGTTCCGGCAGGCTGAACAGGATTCCCTTCACTCCCAACTGCAGTTGTTTCGTTCCCTCCAGCGGCATGGCTGCCAGGCCGAGCAGGCTTTTGCCGACCCCGGCCAGGAGGTTGAATGCGCCGAACAGCGGGCGCAGCAGGATCGTGTCGTCGGTAAAGAACAGAAAGGGTGAATCACCCGGAGCAGGGCGGTAGATCGTGGAGGTGATCGTATTGGATTCGCGCAGAAAAACCCATAGCGGCGATTCGCGCTTCTTCATCTCCGCCAGTTTTGCCGCCCGGTGGGAGGGGTGTTCCTGGCGGGCGGTTACCGAATAACAGGCGTCAACCGCAGCCGCTGAAACAAAGGGTACGAAGGTGAAACCGCGGGAAGCATCCATGTATCCTCCCAGACGCTGCAGCGATTCATCCCGTGCTGTCCGGTCTCGTTTCCCGCCGCCAGATGCGAGGCGTTCCAGGGTGCTGTTGATGCAGGTAAAGATCTCGGTAACACAGTTTCGCCGGAAAAGATCGTAGGAGTAAAGCCGGGAAAGCGCGCCGGCATAATCTTTTTCAGCAGCCCGTGCGGCTGCCAGTTCCTTCTCCAGATCCGCTTCGTTCAGGTTTGGAACTGACAGATAATCTCGCCGTGCCGTGCGGTACGGCAGGGGGATCTCGGGCAGTCTTCTCGGCCGGCTGCCGCTTGTCAGGGCTCGTTCCAGCTCGGCCAGCTGATTGCCGACCCGTTCGAGGGCTGAATAGTCGGATTCGTCGATCTGTCCGCCCTTGAAAAAATCATCTCGTCTGAAGAGGAAGGCCTGTTCGGTCTCGTTTTTCATGTCCGGCAGGTAGCCTGATCCGGCAACCGCCAGATGCTCATCAGGCTGTGCGCTATCGGGGAACGTATCCAGCAAAACCAGGCGTCCGGATGACAGCGAAGCCTCCAGCGCCGCCAGACGGGCCATGCCGGCAATGAAGGGAAGTCCCCAGTCACTGCGGGAGGATCTGACCAGTCGGAGCAGGTCGTTTTGCAGCTGCAGGGCAAAATCTGCCAGAACGAGTTGTTCCCGGGCATCGATCCTGAAAGAATCGCTTTCCGGTGCCCAGAACGTACCCGGCCGGAGCGCCGGCGCATTATGGAGGATTTCAAGGGCGTAACGCGCCAGCAGGGCGTTTTCATAGTGTGTGGACGCTGAAGCGGCGAAGCGCGGGTAGGCATCGCGGGTGATTTCTGCCGCAGGAGGTTCTGAAGCCCGCAGGTTCATCTCCCGGAGCGCTGCCCGGGACTGTTCGATGCGTTCAGCGATGAAGTTCTCACCGTATGCTGCGCTGACCTGCTGGCGAAGCTGGATGAGTGCCGGGGATGGAGATGGGGGGGATGCCGAGCCGTCCGGCAGGAAGTAGCCGAGTCCTTTGAGATTCAGACCGGCTGCAGCTGTGTCGCTGCTCCGGTTACGGGCCTGCGCCAGCAGGTATTCAAACAATTCTACATCTCGGCGGAGGGTCTCGTGGGTTTCAAGTTGCGCTTCCTGGATGATGACAAACTGTGAAAAAGCATCCTGCAGCAACCGATAGGTCTCTTCAGAAACCGCGATGCTGCTTTCGTGAATCGTGCGATTGCCGAGTAGTGCGTAACTATGCTCGAATGCGGCTGAATCAATACTCCGGATGCGGATCTTGCCGTAATTGTCATGCTGGAAATGAAAGGTCTGTTTTCCGAACCTGATGGCCGCATGTCCTCCGCTCGAATCACCTTCGTTGGCCTCCACATACAGATAGCCGATCAGGTGCGAGTTCGCCAGGGCCTGGCCGGCGTTTCCCCAGCAGATCAACCATACGGTCAGGCAACAGGCGATCCGTATGCCGGCCTTTGTTTTGAGCCAGGCTGGCGCAGTCATGCGATCCGCTTCACCCTTTGCGGTCAGCGTAGCCGGCCGAGACCTTCCTGAATGGCCGCAATTTTCAGTGGATCACCCTGTGCAAGGTGGGTCATGTAGGCATCGACCTGATTCTGCGGGATCCCGGCCTTGGCCAGCCCCTCTCCGATGCCGATGTAGGTGGTGTGGTCGGCTTCCCAGTTGGTTGTGCCGTATTTTTCCCCGATGGACGAGAGCCCCCGGGCAAATCCGGCGACATCACTGCCGGAGCGCGTATAAACTTCCGTGTAGTGTCGCACATCGCCCCGGTAGGCTTCCTTGCGTTCCTCGGAGGAGCTTGTGGACGACTTGGAGCTCGACTCGAAAGAGGTCGAAATACTGTTTGAACTTTCGGATATACTGCTTCCGGCGGCACATCCCAGCAGTGAGAACATCAGCATGGCTGACCCGGTCAGATAGAGTGTTCTGCGGGAGCGAATCAGGGGGGTGTCGCCGGTTGTTGGCTTAATCCGCCTTGAATCAGATTTCATGTCCATGATTTTTCCCTCCTTGGCGTTGTGCCGGTTTATTAATTACCAAAGATACAACAAAGCAGAACGCCAAACAAGCAGGTTGTGAGGGGAACAGGCTGGTTCATCATCATTGTCCGGCAGGGGGAAGAGGGACTGCCCGGATGAATCGAGAACCTTGTGAGTTGCCTGTAATAAAAAATTGCCAACAGGAAAAATACAGGTAGAATGGTAGCACTTCCATGAAAGGCGGTGAAATCATGCTCATACACGTAAAGTACAGCGATGATCACTTTGATTATGTGAGCGACAGGGTTTTGCAGATGCTGATAGATTCAAAAAAGATCGTAGCCTTTATGCGCAGTTATGGCTGGGTGGATATTGCAAAAGATCCGGTCAGAAAGTTTCCGCGAACCACGGAAAGAATGCCCGCAGATGAACGAAGGAACATGGTGCATGTGGAGTACGACGACCAAAGGTATGATTACGTCTCCAATTCAACTCTGGATCGGTTGCTGGATGCCAAAAAAGTTACAAAATTCCAGCGTAAGAACGGTTGGGCCACAGTCGGGGTTGATCCGATACGAAAAACCAAGCGTGATGATACGCAATGGATCCAGCTGAAAAAATGATTTTGCGGGCGCACATTAATAGTGCAATTTTAATGTATTTTAGTTTTTTCTTGACAAGCTTCGTCGTTGGGGCAAATATGCGCCCAAACAAAGCATAATCCGATAGGTTGATAAAACGATAATACTAAACCATTCGCGAGAATGGGACGGAAAGCCTACAGGGTCTCACCGAGACAGCCGGGTCGCCGAAATATCCAGAAGATATTCGGCGACCCGGCTTTTTTTATGCTGCAGATTTTATTGACAGGACGTTATTTAACCCATGAGCCGAATTATTGAGCTGTTACCCGTATCCATGACGCTTCGCCTTCTGGTTCTTTTTGTCATGATCCTGTCTCTCCAGGGCTGTGCTGCGACGAAAATAGTTCATGAGGAATACCAGCCGCTTTCAAGGGGGCTGGAAGAGTATGGCGCACACAATGAATTTTCAGTTGCAAAAGGGGATGATGTCATTGGCCGGTTGGCGTTCATCCGTCTCGAAAAGGGAGATACACTGCCGGACCTTGCACGGCACTTCGGTCTGGGGATCAAAGGAATCACTGCCGCCAATCCGGGGGTGGATATGTGGGTGCCTAAAGCCGGAGAAAGAATCATGTTGCCGTTGAGTTTTGTCCTGCCGGATGCTCCCCGGAAAGGCATCGTGATCAACCTGGCTACCATGCGGCTTTTTCACTATCGGGGAGAAGGGGATGTGCTGACGGTGTCGACTTACCCGGTCGGTGTGGGCACCGAAGAGCGCCCTTCGCCCACCGGTCAAATGATGGTCGTGCGCAAGACAATCCGGCCGACCTGGCATGTGCCGGCTTCAATCGCCGAGGACCATCGAAAAAAAGGAGATCTTCTGCCCGCCAAGGTTCTGCCGGGACCGCACAATCCGCTGGGAGAATACGCGCTCTATTTAAGCCGGCCGAGTTATTTGATCCATGGCACGAATAAGCCGGCCAGTATTGGTCTCAAGGCGACCAATGGCTGCATACGACTCTATCCGGAGAACGTGAAAAAACTCTTTGAGAACACCCCGGTTAATACACCAGTATTGATCGTTAACCAGCCTTATCTGATCGGTAAATACAATGGAACAGTCTACCTGGAAGTTCATGCGCCCCCGGAAGACTTGGACCCTCCAGACTTTGATCGGCTGTACGCAAAATTGAGAAAGATTGAAAACGATTCAGGGCGCACGCTTGACTGGAGTAAAGTCAAGAACGTATTGGCCGAGGCCCGCGGGATTCCTGTCCCACTATTTGAGACCAAGCCTGGAAGTGGCAAAGGGATTACGGCTCCCATAGAAGTCAGGCATCCGGGCGAATTGAATGGCAGGCCCAAAATACCGGAACTGAAAGCCGATGCGTGGTCTGTTTTGGCTGCTGACCTGCGTGACGAGATTGATGCCATCAGGCTGGCCGCCATTATCAACCATCAGGGGCCTCCAATCCCGGCCAGGGTGGTGCCAAAGAATGGCAACTATCAGGTTGTCGCCGGCCCGTTCAATGATCTCAGTGAGGCCCGGGATGCGATCAAACGCCTGAAAATTGATTTGGAAATAGATGGCAGATTGATTGAAAAATCGGCCGCAAAGCCCCTTTCAAGCACTATGGCAAAGGAGCAGAAGATGAAAAATGTTACGCCCGCTGCTGTTGAAAGACCGCACGGTGTTCCGGAAAACCCAAGGGGCTATGCTCTCCAGATAGGGGTGTTTGCCGAGGAAAAAAACGCGCTTTCCCTGATTGAGAAACTGAAACTGAAGGGATATGGGGCCGCTGTCCGCAAGGACGGAAACGGGCCGCTCCATCGTGTCCTGCTGGGCAGGTTCGACACGCTTAAGAAGGCTCTGGAAGAATCCAGCCTGATCCTCAAAAAAGACGGTATCGAATCCGTTATCCATCGCTATTAATCTGCCGGTGATTAAACATACGAATCGTAGGGGCGAACTGATGTTCGCCCAATCGGGGCGCATGCAATGCGCCCCTACACACCGGGTTTCAATGTTTAATCACCGAAGCAATAATCAGTACAGCGGTTTAGATGAGCCCTTTTGACCGCACATTGAGCCGAAAGGAGGTGATAAACGATGAGAAATCTATTAGTAATCACAATGATGTTTGTTCTTGCCGCTGCTTTGGGTGGTTGTGCGACAACAGGTGACCTTGAGAAAGTTCAGTCCCAGCAGATGGTGACTGGCGCGAAAGCTGATCAGGCAGCGCAGGATGCGCAGGCCGCCAAGGCTGCCGCCGATGCGGCCACAATAAAGGCGGAGGCTGCCGCAGTCCGGGCAGAAAATGCTCTGAAGATGGCAGAAGAAAGGGCGAAAATCGCGGATGAAAAGGCACGGATCGCAGATGAAAAGGCGAAAAAAGCCGACGAAATTTTCCACAAATCCATGAAGAAGTAATCGGATTTTATCCGGAGCTGTCCATGTTGTCGTTCGTGCTCCGAAAAAGGAAGTGGCGGGGTTTTAAAGCTCCGCCGCTTTCTTTGTGGCCTTCATGATTCGAGTCAAGGGGAAGAACTATGGTTCTGCGGTCATCAAGCAGGGTATCGCCGGTTACGACCTTATGCAGGGATACCAAGAAATGTATGCTGGGTACGTGTCTTGATGTATTCATTGTCTGCATGCTGGCAGCACCAATGCTGCTGTGCGGATGCAGTCACTTGAGTGAGGGGGGCCAGGCGGCGTCGACTTTCAGGGAAGCGAATGATTTTTTCAGTCAGGGGAGCTACCAGGCCTCTCTGAACAAATATCAGCAGATTATGGAGCAGTTTCCCACGGCGGGGGACCGGGTTCTTTTCGAGATGGGTATTATTTTTTCCTATCCTGGAAATGAGCACAAAGATTATCAGAAAGCACTGGAATGCTTTCAGAAACTCATCAGGGATTACCCGGAGAGCGGTTACCGTAAAGACAGTGAGTTGATGTTGTTTTCAATCAATAATGTCATTGTCAAAGACAGGACGATTGCCGCGCAGCAAGCACAGATTGATGCGCTGCGACAAGAGCTACAGGGCAGGGGAAACGGGATTGCCGCCCTGCAGCAAACTGTTGAAGCCCATAAGCAAGAGCTTAAGAGCAAAGAGGATGAAATTGTCAGACTGCAACAAGAGGTTTTTGCAGCCCGGAAGGGGTCGGCCGACCGGATTCTGATAGAAAAAAAAGAGCGGCGACTGACGCTGTTCTCAAAGGGAAAGGTGCTCAAGACCTACCGAATTGCCCTGGGGGGAAACCCGGATGGCCCCAAGGAAAGGCAGGGCGATAACAAAACCCCGGAGGGGATCTACCGTATCGATTCAAGGAACAGGGACAGCCGCTATCACCTGTCGCTTCACATCTCCTATCCAAACGAAAAAGACAAAAAACGGGCACAAAAACTGGGTGTGTCTCCGGGTGGCGACATCATGATCCACGGCATCAAGAACGGGCTTGCGTGGGTCGGTGATCTGCACCGGGAAGTTGACTGGACGCAAGGGTGTATTGCCGTTACCAACCAGGAAATCGAGGAAATTGAGAGATTGGTGCCCAATGGCACGATTGTGGAGATCAGGGCAGGGAAACCCGAACCCTGAAAGACCGAAAAAGTCATTTACACAAACTGATTGACAGGCCCGGCTCCCGCCCCCTGCCGTTCCCCGTAGCATACTGTTCAGCGCCAACAGGCATTCACCCCTTCCTTAACACGTCATCCTGATTCATCCCCTGCTTCGAAGATATTCGGCCAGAAAATGGCCTGTCTGGAGACAGAGTGCTTTACGGCCTGAAAGGTCATGGTTATACTGCTTCGACAGATACCGGATTATTTCGGTCGTTGTGCCGACAGCTATCCGTCACGTGACAGCCCGGCTTCTGGAAAAGGAACCTGCACCATGCCACAAAACCAGGATGTACTGCCGGACGACATCCATAATCAGACCCTGCTTGCCAATGTTCACCCTTCAGACTGGGTCAATCCTGAACCGGCGCCCTGCTATAATCTGGTGGTGATCGGCGCCGGCACGGCCGGTTTGATAGCGGCTGCCGGCGCTGCCGGATTGGGAGCAAAAGTCGCCTTGATCGAGCGGCATCTGATGGGCGGCGACTGTCTGAATGTGGGCTGCGTCCCCTCCAAAGGGGTCATCAGCGCTTCCCGCGCCCTGCATCATGCCCGCAACGCTGCCCCGTTCGGAGTTCTGGATGGCCAAAAGCTCGGTTTTGACTTTGCCGCAGCCATGGAGCGCATGCGCCGCTTGCGGGCGGATATCAGTGCTCACGACTCTGCCCGGCGGTTTCGCGACGAACTGGGGGTTGACGTATTCATTGGTCAGGGGAGCTTCAGCGCTCCCGACAGAGTTGAGGTGGCTGGCTCGATGCTACGCTTCAAGAAAGCCGCGGTCTGCAGCGGCGCCCGTGCCGCCGCCCCACCGCTGCCGGGGCTGGAAGCGGCCGGATACCTTACCAATGAAACCCTCTTCTCCCTGACCGAGCTGCCACCCCGCCTGGCGGTGGTCGGAGCCGGTCCGATCGGCTGCGAGATGGCCCAGGCATTTGCCCGCTTTGGCAGCCGGGTATCCCTGGTAGAGCTGGGAACCCGTATTCTGGGCCGTGAAGATGGCGATGCCGCCGGAATTCTCCAGGCTGTCTTTCTCCGTGAGGGGATTGATCTGCAGCTGGGGGTGACGATCGTCGCAGTCGAAACAAGCGGCAGTGACAAAATTCTCCACCTCGAACGTGACGGCAGGCGGATAGATCTGACGGTGGACGCCATACTGGTGGGAGTCGGGCGCGCACCAAATCTGGACGGGCTGGGATTGGAGAAGGCCGGCATCAGGTTTGACCGGACAGGTGTCCTGGTCAATGACAACCTGCAAACCTCAAATCCGAATGTTTATGCCGCCGGCGATATCTGCTTCCCCTTCAAGTTTACCCACACCGCCGATGCCCTGGCCCGTATCCTGATCGCCAATGCCCTCTTCATGGGCAGGCAGAAGGTGTCGGCCCTGACGGTCCCCTGGTGTACCTACACCGATCCGGAGGTTGCCCATGTGGGGGTGTGCGAAGCTGATGCCAAAGAAAAGGGGATTGAATTGACCACACTCACCGTCCCTCTTTCGGAGATCGATCGGGCTGTTCTTGACGGTGAAACTGAGGGTTTCGCCCGGGTCCATCTGCGCAAGGGGACTGACAGGATTCTTGGCGCCACCATAGTAGCCCGCCATGCCGGTGAGATGATCAATGAGTTTTCACTGGCGATTGCCAACGGCCTCGGAATCTCCGCCATCGGCCGGACCATCCATCCCTATCCGACCCAGGCCGAGGTGGTCAAACGCCTGGCCGATGCCTATAGCCGTACCCGGCTGACGCCATTTGTAAAGAACCTGCTTTCAGGTTGGCTGAAATGGCAGAGGGGATGATTCCATGAATAGCAAAAAAATCGCCCTGGCTCTGGCCGCCAGTCTTGTGGTCATACTTTTCTTTTACTTTGACCTGCAGCGCTTTCTGACCTTGGACGCCCTCAAGGCCAACCGCCAGACGCTCCTTGATTATTATGCCGCCCACACGCTGATCATGGTGGCCGGCTTCATGGCGGTTTATATCCTTCAGACAGCCCTGTCGTTGCCGGGTGCCGCTATTCTGTCGCTGGCGGCCGGGGCGATCTTCGGCTCCATCATGGGAACGGTCTACGCCGTCATTGCCGCCACAATCGGCGCCACGCTCGCTTTTCTCGTGACCCGCTATCTGCTGCGTGATCTGGTTCTGAACAAATTCGGCAGCAAGCTGGAAGGGATGAACCGGGAACTGGAGCAGCGCGGCTTCAGTTATCTGCTCTTTCTCCGGCTGGTGCCGCTCTTTCCGTTTTTTCTGATCAACCTGGCCGCCGGACTGACCCGCCTGCCGCTGCGCACGTTCTTTCTGGGCACCATGATCGGCATCATCCCGGGCGGCTTTGTCTACGTCAATGCCGGCGCCAGCCTGGCAAGCATTGATTCGCTTTCCGCAGTCGCCTCACCCCGCGTTCTCGGTTCCTTTGCCCTGCTGGGGCTGTTCGCCCTGGTTCCGGTGCTGTACAACAAGATAAAGGCACGTAAACAAGCTCAATAATATAAGGGAGTTATTTAAAAATATGCTGACATCGTTCAAAGATCGTCTCCAGGCGCTGAATCCACAATACGAAACCTTCGAGCGCCTGCAGACCCTGCAGGTCAATCTGGGCAATCTTTGCAATCTGCACTGCAGCCACTGCCATGTGGATGCGTCCAGCCGAGGTACGGAAATCATGGGCACTGATGTCATGGATCAGATTGCCGCATTTCTTACCCGTCATCCCGGCCTTACCCTGGATATAACCGGCGGCTGTCCCGAGATGAATCCGGATTTCCGATATCTGGTGGAACAGACTGAAGGGCTGGCGCCCCGGCGGATGCTGCGCAGCAATCTCGCCATCATGGCCGAAGCGGGGTGGGAGTGGCTGCCGCAGTACTGCCGGCAGCATGAATTGACGATCGTCGGTTCGCTTCCCTGCTATCAGGAAGAAAACGTTGACAGTCAGCGAGGCGCCGGGACCTATCAAAAGTGTATCCGGATGTTGAAGGTGCTCAATTCCCTTGGTTACGGCACAGAGTTGGAGCTGGATCTGGTCTACAATCCCGCGGGAGGTTTTGTTCCGGGCAGCCAGCAGGGTTTGGAAGCGGCCTACAAAGCCGAGCTGGCGACCCGACACGGTATCGTCTTCAATCATCTTTTCACCATCACGAACGCCCCGATCGGACGTTTCCGGGAGCATCTCGAAGCCGCCGGCACGTATTCTGATTACCTGCGCATGCTGGCCGGGCGCTTCAATCCCGAGGCCGCCGGCACGATCATGTGTCGTACGTTGATCAGTGTCGATTGGCAGGGAAAGATATACAACTGTGATTTTAATCAGGCCCTGGGAATGCCGATTACTGCGGATGACGGATCAGAAATAACAATTTCCGGGCTGGATGACGCCGGCATGAGCGGCAGACAGATCGCGCTTGCCCAGCACTGCTATTGTTGCACCGCTGGTGAAGGATCCAGCTGCACCGGAGCGCTCGTACCGTAATCGTATTCCGGGCACAACGTGCGCTATCTTGAACAGCTGCGGCTGCATGAACTGAAGATTCATCAGATCGAGCCGGAGATGCGGCTCTTCAGGATTGCCGAACTGATTAAATGCGCCGAAAGGCATGACCTGTCTAACCTTACAAAGTAAGCCCTCCCACCCCCAAGCCCCGATCCGGGGCTTTTCGCACTATCCTCTTCTAAAAACCCCATGGACTTTTTCGCTGTAATACTAGAAGGTTAAAAGCGTGTTGCCGTTGTGTCTTTTCAGTTCAGGATTCTGGAGGGTAGCATGCCCAAGCATCTTCACATCGATGAAAACCCTTTCCTGCATCTGACACCCCCGCCCTCAAATCGGGCTGCCTTTAAGGTTGAAAGAAGAAAAACAGTGCAAAATCCGTTGCCTTCCGAACGAATACGAAGGATTGCCGGCACGTTGTACGAATGCCTTTCGGATGAAACCGGTTGCCGATACAGATTCCAATTCGGCTTCAACCATTTTTGCTCGTGGCTTTTGAATGACAATTCAGCTGATTTTGACAGCCAGCCGCCCTGTCTCCGGAGGAAAGATGATTGACATGATGACAAGCAAACAACAGCTGGCAGAGCCGCTGATGGAAGTTAAAAAATCTTCCATCAGGGCCTGCGAAAAATCCGGCCAGGCTGTCTGCCGCACCACCGCCTTGATAGACGGCTTTTATCTCTGCAAAAACAGGGTGGCGGCCTGCGAACATGCTTTCTCCTACGGTTCAAGTTATTTGTGCCGTTCTCCGGTTCGCCATGAATATTCCAAAGTAAAATGAGAGCTGACAAAGGAAATATGATGCGAGGCTGTCTGCTGTTGTTGGGTGCTTGTGCCGCCATTGCCGCTTTTGAAACAGCATCAGCTGCTGAAAAGCACGGCCATGACAAGGGACCAGGGGCGGGGCGCCACACGGAAAAGGTGCAGCGGGAGAAGCTTGAAACAGAGCAATCCAGGGGCCTGGGTCGGGTTCGGCAGAATACACCCCCTTCAGCTCCGCCGCAGACAGTTCGGGCCGGGTCCGCTGATCAAGATCAGGAACCGCTTCGGGAGCTGGAACATGAGCTGGACAGGAATGTGTCTGCCGAGCGGGATAACGGTCAGCACAATAAGCAGCATTGATCGCAGAGCCTGAAGTAACCACTTGTCTGCCGTTATTGCAGTGTATTCTGTTGTGGAGATGGGAATGGAAATCAAACTATCCGGTGAAACAGCCTATATGGCTGGCAACTGGACTCTCACCGGCGTAACTCAAGACAAAATCAAATTATTGGCCGCTACGTTACCGCAGCTGGAATCCGCAAAGATCAGGAAACTGCGGGTTGATTGTCAGCGTTTAAGCGCCATTGACAGCAATGGCCGCCAGCTGCTTGAAGTATGGCTGCAGTGTGTCCGTTTTCGGGGGGTAGAACCCGAACTGGTCAATTCACCGCCGGAACTGCGGTCCTGTTCAAGAAAACCGGAGCAGGCGGGCAGCCATTAGGACAAAGTCATGTGAATCGGAGTTGAAATTTGACCCGGACCGGCGCGGTGCTTGACCCATCTGTCATTTACTAACCTGCTAATTTTTCATGATTAGGTGGGTCATGGTTTGACGCCTATCTGGGGCAAAATTGGAAGCCGATTAACATCAGCCGGGGGTGTCGAAAGATGCTCCCGGTTTTTTTATTGCCAAAATCAACTTGCTGCAACCTTATGTGCAACCTAAAATAAAAAGCACCTGCAAAATATCTTTGCAAGTGCCTGTTTTTACTGGCGTCCCTCGGGTGACGGAAATGAGTACTGGGAAGTGTGTTTAAATATCGGATAGTACACTTAAACGACCTCGTAACCAATACGTCGATTATGTTACGCATCGCACGTTTATTTGTAAGGCCATCAAATGGATATTTCATGGTGGATGACTCTATAGTCTCTTTATATTGGACACCGGAATCACAACATTTTGTAGGTTGATAACCGCTGAATTTTGTCCGCCCATTTGACTATAGAAGGTGATGTCCAGCGTATAATGCGCTGCGGCGGCGGGTAGGCCGTGTGTGGCAGTATAGGCGGCGATAACACTGTCCAATTTGCAGGACAGGCCGGGGTCCGGCACGATCGTACAATCCGCCTTGTCGTCGAAGCCTGGCCTGTATGGATAATCCGGAACCAGGGTGATTGGCGTGACGGTATAGAGTGGCGGGTATTGAGAAGAGAGTGGAGTTGCCAGAGAAACGGCAACTTTCATAATCAGATGCGGTTCTAAAGACAAGGGGCCATAAAAACCCATCAGCGGCGCAGTGATTGTCGAAAACAGTTGCCCAAAATGCGATGCCAGCGAGCCGGCCGGAAATTGATTGCTGCTGTTCAGCCAGAGCTCCGACCCGATGTTAACGAGAGGTTGTAGTGGAGTAAACGTGACCGGGTGGGCTTGGGTAGGCTGCCTGAATATCAATGATGTTTGGGCGTTGGCTTCCCGCAGAACATCCAGGCCTGCAAACGTAAGGTGTCTGTTCGCCCCGTCAAGCTCTACAGAGGCCGCTGGTGCACCCGCGGCGTCGGTGGTGACACTGGCGGTTATCTGCCCGCCAACATTCGTCTCGCTCACCGTATAGTTGAGCAGTCGTGACCCCAAAGCTGCATCAGCGGGAGTAAGTTTCAGATCAAGATTAGTTTGAAGCGAACAGCCGACTGGCGGAGTAACGGAGGAAGCATAATTCAGCTGATACGTCCACTGCCCCGCAGTAGTAAGGCTTCCTTGCACAAAATCGGATTTGGATGCCTGGCTCACGAGGTTTGGTTGATCGAATGGGGTAAGCCATGGCGTGACCTTTTTGTAATTCTGATCCCAGCCCGCCAGCGTCATGTTCTGGTAACTGGTAGCCTGGCCGTTATCGGGGTTTGTCACCGTAGCTGACATCAGATAAAGGCCGCCCGGCTGGCATGCATTCGCAGCGGAAACATACTGGAGGTTTATGGTGAAGTCCCGGCACGAGGAATTGTTGTTCAATGTCAACATTCCGGTTTGCGTTGAAAGGCGCTGCGAGTCGCAGAGGGTGGAGCCTTCGTAAACATCGATGCTGGATGGAATACCATAATCAGGGTGAAACAATCGAATGGCGATCGTCAAGGGGTCGAGATTGTACTGAAAATCATAATACGGCCGAAAACCAAGCTGGCCTGCAGGTTCTTTGGATTCGGTGCCGCAGGAAGCCATGCTCACTGTCGCCAGAAAAAGCGCTGTTGTCCGGACACAATTACGAAAAAAAGAAGTCATGGTGAAGGTCCTTTATCAAAGCTCTCCAATTGCCACTATTGGTTCCCTTACCCCCGACTCTTCCTGAAATTCTCCGCCTGCTCGAAGATTTCCTTGTAGACTTCATCCCGGTCAACCGGCGGATAGCCGTATTCACCCAGCAGTAAAATCAAATCAACCTTTAATTCCGCCTTGATGTCGTCGCGTTTGCTCCAGTCGGTATATTTCGCCTTGTCATCGACAACTTCTTTGACCTTCTGGGCCAGCACGATCATCTTGTCATCCGGGTACACAAAGTCATACTTGATGGTCAGGGCCTTCAGAATGTCGTAAAAGGCCTTTTCCTCAAAGTCGATACCGAGATCAGCAAACGATTCCTTTTCCTTCTTCAGAGCCTGGAACAGGTCGATAATTTCGTTGCTGAAATCTTCCAGCACATTGCTGACCAGAACATCCTGCTCCTTGCGTTCGTTGTACTTATCAACCAACGCCTTGAACATCTTGGAGAAGTCAGTCGCCTTTACCTTGTTGGTCTTTCTGAACTCGGCAATGGCCTTTGCCAATAACTGCTGAAGCAGCTTGATTCTGGTATTCGGCAGCTTGATCTTGCTGATCTTCTCCAGGTAGTCGTCAGAAAACAGGTCTACTCCTGCCGCGCCATCCTCGCCAAGTTTGAAGATTTCCTCCACTCCGTCGCTTTGCAGTGCTTCCTTGATCATTTCCCGCACTTTTGCGTTCATCTGCGCCAGATCGGGAGCATTTCCCTTGGTCAACTTGAAGACAATGGAGCGCACCGCAATGTGGAAGTGGATGTAATCACGCTTGGTCTGGTCCAGGTCGTCACTGCCGCAGCAGATATCATAGGCGGCTTTCAGGCGTTGCACCAGATACATGAACCGCTTCTCTATCTTGTCCGTCACCTGGACAAACTCCGCTGCCATATTCAGGCAATGAAGCTGCTGGAGCGGTTTGCCGGAGAAGTAGGGTGCCATATCGAACTTATGAAACATCTTTGCCAGCAGATCGAGATGATCCTTCACCACCACAACGGATTGCTGAATCTCTTCAATATTCGAGCTGTCCGTCTTTGAGTATTGCGCCAGCGCCAGGTTCATCTGCCGTTTGATGCCGATGTAATCCACCACCAACCCTTTATCTTTGCCGGCGCATTTACGATTTACGCGCGAGATAGTTTGAATCAGGTTGTGCCGCTGGATCGGCTTGTCGATGTAAATCGTATCAAGAGCCGGAACGTCAAAGCCGGTTACCCACATATCAACCACAATGGCGATTTTGAAGTTCGACTTCTCGTTCTTGAACTGCCGATCCAGTTCTTTGCGGTATTCCTTGGTGCCAAGCAGATCATACAGCGCTTTCACATCATCCTGGCCGCGTGTCATCACCATCTTGATGCGCTCTATCGGTTTGATCTCTTTGCGCTCCTTCTCAGTCAGCACCGCGCCGTCCGCGCACACTTTCACTTCCGCCCATTCCGGACGCAGCTTGATAACTTCCTTGTAAAAATCATGGGCAATCTGCCGGTTGCTGCTGACAAACATCGCCTTGCCCTTGACGGTAGAACCTTCGGCAATGCGATTTTCATAGTGCTTTACAAAATCCGCCGCAAGAGCCTTCAAGCGGTCAGGATCACCAAGAATGACTTCCATGGCCGTACAAGCCTTTTTACTTGCTTCAATGGCGTAGTTGCTAGCTCCTTCTTCAGCGCACTTGGCGTAATACTCTTCCATTTCCTTGAGCTTTTTGCTGTCAAGAATCACCTTGGCGGCGCGTCCTTCATAAACAATCCGCACCGTGATTTCATCTTTCACCGATTCCGTCATGGTGTAGGAATCTACCACCCCGCCAAAGACATCATAGGTCGCGTCAATCGGAGTTCCGGTAAAGCCGACATAGGTTGCATTGGGCAGGGAATCGCGCAGATACTTGGCAAAGCCGTACTTTTTCACCACCCCCTTCTCGGTAATCCGGATTTTCTGATCCATATTCACCTGGCTGCGGTGGGCCTCGTCAGAAATACAGACCACATTGTCCCGGTCGGTGAGGAGCAGCGTATCCTCGGTAAACTTGTGGATGGTCGTCAGGAATACACCGCCGCTCATTCGCCCCTGCACCGACAAGGCGCTAAAGTCAGGGGCTTCCTCGGCGGCAAGCAGTGGCCCGGCGTCTTGACCATTACTCAACAGCGGATAATTATCAGGCGTTTTCAGCAGATTCTGCATCGGCCCGCCCAACCGCTCCCGAAGCTCTGCCCGGCTTTCAACGCTCACCACCTCATTGTCGCCGATAAACTCTTTTGCGCCGGTAAACTGCGTGGAAAGCTGATCGTCCAAGTCGGTGCGATCGGTGACCAGGACAATCGTCGGACTGGCGAAATACGGGCTCTTCATCAACAGCCGCGTCAGGAACAACATGGTGTAGCTCTTGCCGCAGCCGGTGGCCCCGAAATAGGTGCCGCCCTTACCATCGCCGTGTGGCCGCCGGTGTTCGCAGATGTTCGCATACAGCTTGGTGGCGGCGTAATATTGCGGATAGCGGCAGACAATCTTCTCATCCTTCTTGGAACTGTCGGGAAAGAATATGAAATTGTGGATCACATCGCGCAAGCGGTGCTTGTTGAACAACCCTTTAATCATGGTGAAGAGCGAGTCGATCCCGTCTTTTTCAAGCAGCTCGCTGCCGTCGATCTTGCGCCAGGCATAGAAAAACTCATACGGCGCAAACAGGGAGCCCATCTTGTTATTCACCCCGTCGCTGATCACACAGAGGGCATTGTATTTCAGCAGTTCCGGGATGTCGCGGCAATAGCGCACCGTCAACTGGACATAGGCATCATGAATGGTGGCCTCTTCGCGGATGGCGCTTTTGAACTCGAACACCACCAGCGGCAGGCCGTTGATGTAGAGAATCCCGTCCGGGATGCGTTTTTCATAGCCGGTAATTTCAAGCTGGTTGACGATCTTGTAGCGGTTGCTGTCTGCGGGGGAATAGTCGATAAGCTGGATGAACAGGTCTTTCTGGTTGCGGTCTTCCCGCTTCAACAGAAAACCGTCCGACACCAGCTTCATGAAAGCCTTGTTGCTGCCATACAGGTCGGAGGCGGGCAGCATTTCCAGCTTGCGGATGATCTGTTCGATTTCCGATTGGGTGATGCTGTCGTTGGCGTAATGCTCGCGCAGGAAAGTCCGCAGGTCGTCCTTGATCAGAACTTCATCAGGGGAGCGCTGGATCGTTTCACCCAACAGGTGGGGATAGCCCTCTTCTCCAAGAAGCTTGATGATTGCCTGTTCAAGCTGGGATTCGGTGAATTTTGACATCTATTTGGTCGCTGCTGCGGCGGTCTCGGTTGCCTGCGTTTCAGGAAGCTGTGCCGCCACCCGCTCTATCTTGCCGTTATGCCAGACAATCAGCGAAGTTCCGGTCTGTGCGGCCACCTGTCCGGCACGTTTTGCCGCCCGGCGGATGGCGTTGATCGAGCTGGCCATATCTGTGTCTTTTGCCTGTTCTATTGATCTGCTGTTCATGGCTTTTCACTCCAGTCCACAAGTTGCGGTTCGTCTCCGGCATTATGGTACAGCGCCCAAGAATCCACAATATCCCGGTACAGCGATGTAAAGTTGTTGCGTCCGGCAGCAAAGCGCCTGCGGATAACCTCTTCCGGCACATCATGGCCACCTTGCCGCACCCGCTCGGCAACACGGGCAATAGCCATCTCTGCCGAAGGGAGTTCCAGGAAAAAGAGTTTAACATGGTAGCCATCCACTTGCCAGAGCGGGATCATCCGCGCATAGGTTCTTCCGGCCAGAGTTGTCTCAAAGGCAAAGCTGGTGCCGTGTCGGGAATATTCGGTTATCTCTTCCAACATCAGCCTGCCGGCCTTAACCGCCGCAAGGTCCGGACGAAAGGGAGAGAGCCCCGCCGCAATCAGATCGGCATTGATGAATATCGGGCAACCGGCTTCATTCGGCAGAAACTCTCGGGCAAAGGTGGTTTTACCGGCGCCGTTGGGGCCGGCAATAATGACGATTTTCTTTTCGCTCATGTTGTACGCTCTTTCAGAAGCTCGATGATTGCCTGCTCAAGCTGGGATTCAGTGAATTTATGTTCGATCCATATGTTTCCTTACTGTAATCTTGAAGTGGCAAGCATGGAGAGCAAGTTCTGCAAAACCATATTAAGCGTGTTGTTCTGATGGGTAAGGTTGTCCCAATATGAAAATACAGCACGAGCCTTTTCCTCAAATATTTCCAGAATTTCCTTGCAAGGAAACAAAACGCTTAACGTCTCTATTTCAGTTTTAGTCAAAGCCTGACGGGTAGAGCCAGATTCGCTCGAACCAAGTAGCTTTTGTTTATAATCACTTGAGCACAGCAGACACAGTAAGTAATGGGAAATTGAAATTTCAACTTTCGGACGAATAATCATTACGTGTTGGTTCACTCTTGCCGGAAGGATAGAAGCCGGAACTATACAACAACGAGCGACAGACACTCCTGTTATGTTGATCAATACATCCCCTTCTTGAAGAACAACATTGTCTAGTTTTGCGGCCTGACGCTTGTCAATGAATGCTAGGCCGTCATAAGAGAAGGCATAATCAAAAACATTCAGACTCCGGACGAGTGAAATTCCAGACTTCAGGTAACTCTCTTTACCGCCAGCTGGCGTTGCGCCGCTGCCAATTTTGGAAGTAAGGTCAAGGAGGGCCTTATCTTCCCACCCAGCCGGGATTTTCAGCCTCAGCACCTCATTAAAAACCATCTCCCCGCCGCTGGACTTGTACGGCTGACCTTCAAGCTCAGGCTTGCCGATGGCAGCAGCGTACTTGGCGGAAATGGGAAACTCAAAATCCACAAACCACTGCTTGTAGATCGCCTGCGCCGTTTCTTCCAGCTTCCGGTTCAGCCGCTCGTTCAGTGTAATCCGCTCAACAATGGTGTGGTATTCCTTTACAATCTCCCGCTGCTTCTCGATTGAGGGCATCGGCAGTTCAACATCGCACATCTCATCCCAGTCAAACAGCTCGCGCACACTGCCATGAGACTTGAAACGAGCGTAGCGGTCGAACTCAGGCCGCCGGAACCACATCATCAGGTATTCCGGCAGCAGCGTGTCGTGGCCAATGATTTCAAAGACTGTGTATATTGGAGAAACCAGCCCCTCATCATGAGTCTCAAGCAAAGCAATGCCAATCCTATCCCCGCGTCTTGATGTATCAGCGACGTAGGTGAACTGGCGGCGCTTCACAACCTTGTAGGTTCTGAAGTCCGTCCCGACTGTGTTGGCAATCGAATCGATAAATACCTTTTGGGTAGAAACACCCAACAGATTTTCCTCCTTATCTTCAACGTTACGGACATCAACTTGCCGGATATATGGGCCGATCTTCTTATAGTTTGATCTCATAGCCCAGTTCCTTGAAAACCTTCAAAAGCTCATCCTTAGATTTCGCTTCCTCTTTCAGCAAGCTGCTGAACTCGGCCTGTAGTCCGGCCATCTTTTCATCAAAATCAATATTCTCGTCGCGGTTGATGAACTCGATGTACTTACTCGGAACAAGGGAATAATCCTTGTCGCGTATCTCCTCGATGGTTGCTGAATAGCAGTATTCCGGGATGTTCTGGTATTCCTTGGCGGCACGCACTTCCTGCCAGGTGTGGAAAGTATTGGTGATGTCTGCCCGGTGCTGATCGGAAAACTGGACGAATTTCTTCTCAAACGGCTCGCCCCACTGACGAAGATCCATGAACAGCACTTCGTTTTCACGGTTCCGATAGTTCCGGGTGACGTCTGCGTGGGAAACAGTTCGCGCCTTTTTGTTCTTGTTCAGAATCCAGAGGGTAACGCTGATGTCGGTGGTATAAAACATACTGCGCGGCAGGATGATGATTGCCTCAACAAGGTGGTTTTCAATCATTTTTTTGCGAATTTTATATTCATCGCCTCCACCGGAAAGCGCGCCGTTGGCAAGGATGAAACCTGCCGTGCCGTTCTCCGACAGCTTGGCAGCCATGTGCAGAATCCAGCCATAGTTGGCATTGCCGGTCGGCGGCACGTCGTAACCGCTCCAGCGCGGGTCATCGGTCAGTTCGTCGCTAGCGCGCCAATCCTTCTGGTTAAACGGCGGATTGGCCATGATGAAGTCAGCCTTCAAGTCCGGGTGCTGATCCTTGCTAAAGGTGTCATCGGCCTTCACCCCAAGGTTGCCGGAAATCCCCCGGATCGCCAGGTTCATTTTGGCCAGCTTCAGCGTGGTGGTCGTCCCTTCCTGACCGTAGATGGAAATATCCTTGGTATTCCCCTTATGGCTGTCCACAAACTTCATCGACTGGACAAACATGCCGCCCGATCCGCAGCAGGGGTCGTAAATAATCCCCCGGTACGGCTCGATCAACTCGGCAATCAAGTTGACGATGCTCTTGGGGGTATAGAACTCCCCTTTGCCTTTCCCCTCTGCCAGGGCGAACTTGCTCAAGAAATATTCGTACACCCGGCCAACCACATCCTGCGACTTGTCGGCAATGGTGTTGATGTTGCTGATGGTGTCGATCAGCGCGGCCAGTTTGCTCCGGTCCAGATCAAGCCGGGAGAAGTAGTTGTCCGGCAGGGCACCGGCCAGGGACTTGTTGTTTTTCTCAATGGTATGCAAGGCGGTATCAACCTTGATCGTCAGGTCATCCTGCTTGGCATTGGCTTGGATAAAGCTCCAGCGCGATTCCTCCGGCAGGTAAAACACATTCTTCATGGTGTAAAATTCCACCACTTCGAGGTATTTCTCTTTACCTTCCTTGATGATCTCCTGCCGCCGCTCGTTGAACTTGTCCGAGGCAAATTTCAGAAAGATCAGACTCAACACCACATGTTTGTATTCCGAAGGCTCCACCGAGCCGCGCAGCTTGTTGGCGGAATCCCAGAGGGTTTCTTCAAAACTTTTCGTTTTCTTGCTGGCTGCTTTTTCCTTGGCCATTGGTGTCCTTTGCTATCGGTGAAAGGTTTGTGTCATGTAATGAATAAAACACGAAATGAAGTGTTTATATAGCAGGAAACGGGATGGAATAACACGGGAAACCTTCTTTCTCGAACTCGTTTGGGGGGGACTAATAAAAAAAGGCCACCTCTCTTGCGAAAAGTGACCTTTTTGAAATTTGGCGTCCCCAAGACGATTCGAACGTCCGACCCCTTCCTTAGGAGTGGTTTTTTTGCAGTAAATCCGGCATATTTCCACATACATCAAAAAACATCTAACTCAATTATTTCAATATTTTATGATCTATTCTGTGTATCCGGTTGTACATCTCGACACCCCATGATATATTCAAAATGTGCTCCATATGTGCTCCATGGAATCAGAGGTGTCGAGATGAAAGAGAACATCGGCGTTGAATTATTGCGCAGCAGCAAGGTCAACGCCAGGGAAAAGGCCTTCGAGATTTACGATACGAAACTGAAGGGCTTCACCCTAAAAATATACCCGGACGCGATTTCGAAAAAGGGCGACACCGTACCGGGCGCCAAAACATACCTTGTCCGGTACCGACTGCCTGATGGCAGGCAGACGAGAACCGTCATCGGCAGACATACGTTATTTACACCAGCTCAGGCCAGAGATAAAGCAGAAAAGATTCTTCGAGCCGTGAAAGATGGTACCGTTCCCAACGACAGTAAGCAGCAGGTGAATACTCTCAGTGAATATCTGGAGAAAGTATATTCACCTTGGCTGCTCGAAAATCTGAAAACCGGGGAACAGACGTCTGCCAGGCTCAAGACTTGTTTTCCCGACTTGCTGGAATCGAAGCTTGATGAAATCAATCCCAGGGTAATCGAGCAATGGCGTACCGGCAAGCTGAAGTCGGGGCTTTCGCCGGCCAGCATCAACCGCGACCTGGCAAATTTGCGCGCCGCCCTCTCCCGCGCCGTTGAATGGGAGTATATCCCGACTCATCCTCTTGCCAACAAGGTGAAGCCTCTCAAAATCGACAAGAATCCCATCATCCGTTTTCTCGACGGCAAGGAAGAAGCGAGTCTGCTTGCTGCGCTGGACGCGAGGGAAACGACATTCCGTAGCGAACGGGACAGCGCCAACGAATGGCGGCGAGCTCGCGGTTACGCTCTGCTGCCCGATCTCAAAGAGGTCACGTATGTCGACCACCTGAAACCGATGGTGATTCTTTCCCTTAATACCGGGATGAGGCGAGGCGAGGTGTTCAGCCTGCGCTGGAGCGATATCGACTTCAAAAGAAAGATCGCCACGGTCAGGGGAGAAGAGGCGAAAAGCAGCGTTACCAGACACATCCCGCTCAACACATTGGCCTATTCTGCTCTGAAGAGCTGGCGGAAGCAGACCGAAGGCGATGTCGTTTTCCCCGGCAAGAAGAATGAGCAGTTCAACAACACGAAGAGGTCATGGCAATCCCTGCTGAAGCTGGCAAAAATTGACCATTTCCGGTGGCATGATATGAGACATCACTTTGCCAGCAAACTGGTCATGGCCGGAGTTGACCTGAATACCGTGCGGGAACTGCTGGGGCACAGCGATCTCAAGATGACCCTGCGCTATGCTCACCTTGCCCCCGAACACAAGGCCGCGGCCGTCAATCTGCTGGTAACCGGCACTTCACCGTCATAACCCCTTTTTCAGCCAACCGACACAGGTTGCATCAAACGGTCATCTTCGGCAGCTGCTTCGCGTACGGCAGATATCGTTCCACATTCTTCCTGATCGCTGCAATCACTTCACGTGCGAAATCAGATTCCTCACCCGGCAGCAGCGGAGCCAGATCAATCAGATCAATTGCCTTGAGCAGTTTTCCCGACAGCGCTGTCAACGTGTTGGCGACCAGACGTTTCTGCAGATTACACCTTTCGCACATCTCTGCCAGTTCCCATGGCGAAATATCCTCCGGAGCAAAGGCATCGCCGATTGCCATGGAAAAGTCCCGGTCATATTGAGTGGCATACATATCGAGATTGAGTAGATCATAGGCAGGAGCCATATCGATCCCTGCCGGCCCCACAAAGAAGGAGATGTTTTTACCATGGGCATCGCTGTTGCCGATCAAGAGTTGCAGCAGCACCCAGTTGAGCATATCCCGCACGGCAGCAGCAGGAACCCGGCATAAGCGGCAGGAAGCGAAGAGGTCCGGCAGGTTGGCGCCTGACCTGATGACGGCGGCATCCCCTCCTTTGCCGAAGGGGCGCTCGTATTTGTAGGTCGGCGGTAGATCCAGCATCTGACAACCATCAATCAAATGTTTCCTGATCACTGAGTCATTCGTCAATTGCCGGTCGAAACGGCGCACCACCAGCACCGGCTCTCCAAAACGGGCCAGAGCAACCTCGGCAACCGGCAGTTTCATAGCCCGTGCCAGCTGCATACAGACAAATTCGTTGACCACAAGATGCAGGGCACGTTCGGTGCCGAACTTGAGAATATGGGTCGAGGCCTGTTCACCCTCGCCGAATCCCATCTCCCCATCCGCCCGGATCAGCATCGGCAGTTTGTCCTGTACGCCTGCCACCGAGAGTCGCGGTTTGCCGTCCCATACCGCTATGGATACATTCTTGCGTTGGCTGATGCGCCCCTCAAGTTCCATGGCGGTCACCGGCCTGAAAGTTGTCTGTAATGTTCCCTCTGGTTCATCGCCCATCCTGAACGACATCGCTCCGGCTGTCTCCGCTCCGATAGCGGCAATAAGCCCGAACACATTCGAGCGGGAAATGCGACTGGAGAGGGAAAGTTCTTCCAGCCATCTTCCTTCAGGAAGCAGATTGGCCAGAAACCGTTTTACCGATTCCGAAGCGCATTCGCCCGGTTTCAAATGCGGCGATACAGCAAAACCTCCCCCCTCAAGCCAGGATGGAGCATACTCTAGGCTATACTGCTCGCTTTTCTCTTCAAGAATAATCTTTCCGAGATGTCTGCGGTCGAGATCGATCGTGAGATTTGCAGCCATTATCCCTCCCGGGCCTCGATAGTGACGTTGATCCCCAGCATGGAGCAGACCGTCAGGATGCTGCTCAACTTGACATCGCCGGATGCAGTTTCCAGCTTGCTCATGGTGCCGACGGCAACACCGCAGAAGGCGGCCGCTTCATGAATGGTCATGCCGGCCTGCGTCCTCCTGGCGCGGACAAATTTTCCCAGTGTTGCTGCATCTGTCAGCGGTTGCGGTTCCGGAACAGGAAGCGGGATCACGGTTTTTGACATACGACAACCCTCGAAATTAAAATATCATCTAAGTGATATTTTACACAAACATCTCCACTAATCAACTAAAATATTACTACAGCGCTATTTATGGCCGTCAGAGAAGTGAAATCTGGTTATATTCTACCGAGATGGTATTTGTGGCGGGTAGTCTGTCAAGGTATATAGCGAAAGTGCGGCGCATACCAGCCTCTGGCCTGTCAATCGGCCAGCAAGCAGCAGCAATACTTCGAACCGTCATATAGAAAATGCGCTAAAAGTAAATCCATGCTTTACAAATAGCGCACTTTTTATAGCGTTGCCCTTCCAACCTTACGTGATGTTGATTATTTCTGCTGAACCATTTCCATCAACATGGCGGCTGCTTTCCATCTTTCAGGCTCGGTCATTGTGGATAGTATCCGTAAAGCCTCCTTCATGGCCACGCTTTCCATAGGATTTACTGCAGCAGCTGTCGCCATCGTCCCCTTTGCCTCTAAAATATATTCCTCAGAAGTTCCAAATGCGGCACAAACAGCTTTAATAAATCTCGGATTTAAAGAAGCATTTCCAGAAAGCATGTCCGACACTCTATTTCTGGAATAACCTGTAGCCTCAGATATCTTGTTGCAGAAACCAGGTCCTTCATCCACTCCTACACTTTTCAGAGCATCTAAAAGCCTGATGACCTTTTCAAGTTCTTTAATAGAATATTCATAATGGGATTTATCGTCTTCTTTATCAAAAGGTACTTCAAAATTGCCAAAGCCGTCTTCTGCCCACAATTCATTTAAATTCTGCTCAAACCCGTCCAACATCCCATTAATTTTATTACGATAATTAGCAACTCGCCCCACAATTATCTCCCGCTGCATTTTTTGCACAAAATGCTACATATTTTTCTTGTTTTTGCACTTTATTGTGCTTATTATACATCTGTATGCAAAATTATACCACTAATCATCGCGAGTAACAAGGAGGAAAAACATGGAGAAGATTCAGGCAGAAGGGCCGATCACCCCGAGGGGAATGTCTGAAGAAGATGCGGCACGCTATATCGGTGTTGCCCGGATTTCACTGCGCCAGGGACGTTGCGAAGGGCGCAGAGAAAATCGAATGCCACCGCCTCCGTACATCAAGCTTGGTCGGAAAGTCATCTATTTGAAAGATGACCTTGACCGTTGGCTTGAGATGTACCGGGTTGCATTGGCCGTTGTGCTGATAATTCTGACTTCACAATAAATGCATTCTGCAGGCGAATTCTACAATCCATGGCGCCTGTTTATCGGATGCATTATTCCGAATGCTATCTCAAGGAGCACCGAATTGTCTTCAACAGCAAAGCTCGTTTTCGGAAAACTTTGCCAGTATGCCGGCCAGAATGGGCAGGCGTATCCGAGCTATAAAACTCTTGCCGGTGATGTCGGCGTGGAACGCCGTCAGGCCATAAGGGCCGTAAAGGAACTTGTCGATTATGGCTTGATCAAACCGGTCGGTCGACGGAAGGGTGACGGCGGATTTACCTCCAATATTTATGCTTTTCTCTGGCACCAGATATTTTCGGATGATGACCCTACGGACCCTGGTGACAAAAAAGACACCAGGGGTGGTGTCACAAATGTCACTACCTCCCGGTGTCATAAACGACACCACCTGGTGTCAGCAATGACACCCGAAGAGAATCATACAAGAGAATCAAATAGTGAAAAGACAACAACAGAAGAAATCAGGTTGTTGTTATCCGGCACGCCGTTGTCAAAAATCTCTGACAAAGGGCTGAATATCCTGATTAAGCGCCACGGCAGCAAGAGAGTAATTGAGGCTGCTGACGTTGCTGCAGAAACCTGGCGACGTGAGCGCATGGAGATCCGGAACCCTGGCGGCTATCTCCAGGCATTCTGTGTGGAACTCATCATACCGGAATGGTATGAGCCTCCGCGTGTTCGCACCGCCAAGGCAGAGGCTGCCGCAGAACGGAAACGCGCCGAGGCCAGGAGAAAGGAAGAGCACCTGGCGGCAGAGGAAAAGGAAGCACGGGAACGAGACAAACTCTGGCATTCATTGTCAGAGGAAGACCGTCAGAAATATCGTGACGAAACTCGTGAATCGTCACCTATCTTTCAGGATCTTAAAGATGAACATCTTGACGGCATTGCAAAACTGAATGCCTGGGAGAAGTGCCAACAAATGATCACAAATACCAGCATTACCGGTGAGCCTTCCCACTGAATGCTCCGAGTAATCGATATGTTGCAGTCATATTGGAAACAAACAAAACAGTTACGACTTTTCAGATAGGAGAGATTTTTCGCAGCATCATTGCACGGTGTACCAAGAGCTGGTGAGTCTTATGGCCCGGCCGGACACCACCCACGGGATTGGCCAACCTAAGCAGAGCCCTTTCATGGCGAGGTAACATGCACCTCCCCCTCCCATGACCGTACGCAGTCAGATATCCGAAGACGGCCGGAGAACCCCCGGTAACGGCGCCCCTGGAAAGGCGTTTCCGCTCAACGACGAAGCAGCAGTTGATACGGAATCTGAGGACGGACCGGAAAACTCCCGAAGTCCGGTGCCCCTGGAAAGGCACTTGCTGGCGAGCACAATCGAGGACCTGTTTGATGTGAACCACCGGTAGCGTCCCGGTTCACGACAAACAGCAGGACAGACGGCAGGAATCCCTGCCCGGTCCGGATACAAGGGACACTACAAAAAGCAGGAAGACGGAGCTGCTACCGTCGGCATGGCGATGCCGGAAAAAGAGCATGTCATCTCACCACGCGGGCCGGAAACGGCCAGAGGAGCCGAAACATGAATCATCGATGGCCAACATCACTACATTCGCAGACGGAAGCACTATTTCATTGCATTCGTTCTATCCGGGAAAAGAAAAAAAGCAACCCATTCGGAATACACTCCTTCGGCTCCTGGGATTCTTACCGAAACCATGCCCATCGCTTTGTCGACTTCATGATCGGCAAAGACCGGACCAGCCTGCTGGACACCCGATCGGTACACGACGACATGG
>JAJZRX010000114.1 GCA_021850095.1 Deltaproteobacteria bacterium | reverse complement strand
GAGTCGCTGCTGATGGAGCATTCCAACGAAAACACCGAGCAGATCTTCAGGCTGAAGGAGCTGGGGGTCAAACTGGCCATTGACGACTTCGGCACCGGCTATTCATCCCTGACCTACCTGAAACACCTGCCGGTGGACCGGATCAAGATCGACCGTTCCTTTGTGAACGAGCTGGACAGCAATCCGGACGACCGGGCGATTGTGGTTGCCATCATCGCCATGGCCCGCTCACTGCACCTCAAGGTCACCGCCGAAGGGGTGGAAACCCTCAGCCAGCACCATCTGTTGCAGGAACTGGGCTGCGACACCATGCAGGGTTACTACTTCGGCAAGCCGATGCAACGGGAGGCCTTTGAACATTTTTTGCAGGAAGGCTCCACCATGCCGGCCGTGGAGCCTTCCGGTGCCCCCTCTGACCAGGCCGGACAGGAGCTGCCACCTCCGGCAATCATGGCGACAGTGCAGGAAGAGGACGACCGTTCACTGCAGAATGTGGCCGACATCACCCTGCGTATTCAGCCTCTCAGACCGGCTGACCGGCTGAATACCGCCCTGGAACGGTTTCAGACCGACAAACGGTTGCAGGTGCTGCCGGTGGTGGACCATTACCGGGTCGCGGGGGTGCTGAACCGCTCCGAGTTCATCGAAGAGCAGATTGTCGGGCGGATCGGCTACGCCTTTCATATCAACCACTCCAAAAAGGTGCGCGACCTGATGCAGCCGGTGCCGCTGGTGATTGAGTCAGACGCAAGCATTGAAGAGGCGGCCCAGGCCCTGCACGGCAATTTCGGCACCATGCGGCTGGAAAACATCTGCGTTGCCAAGCGGGGCGTCTACCAGGGCATCCTGGATGTCCGCACCCTGGTGGAGGCGATCACCGCCCTGAACCTGAAGCTGGCCAAGGGGGCCAACCCGCTGACCGGCCTGCCGGGCAATGAGAGTATCCAGCGTGAGACCACCCGGCGGCTGGAGTCCGGCATGCCGTTCGACATCGCCTACATCGACATTGATCACTTCAAGCCGTACAACGACTTCTACGGCTTTGAGCGGGGCGACATGGTGATCCAGGTGGTGGGGGATATCCTGAAATTTCATGCCGACGAGCTGCTGCAGGGCAAGCAGGCCAGGAACTTCTGCGGACATATCGGCGGTGACGACTTCATCATCATCACCGGCCCCGGCTACGCCGCCGCCCTGTCCCGCCAGGTGATCGCCGAATTTGACGCACGGCTGCCGCTGCTGCACGGTTCCAGCGACTACGCCAAGGGCTGTTACACCTCCTTCAACCGCAAGGGTGAGCTGGAGACCTTCAGCCTGTTGTCGCTTTCAGTGGCGGTGATCAGCACCGGACAGCTGCAGATCAGTTCCTATGCCCAGCTGGCCTCCATGGCCAGCGAGGTCAAAAAGACCGCCAAGAAGGTCAGGGGCTCGTCGGTGGCGGTTAAAGACAGTTACGAGGCACCCCGAGTGGTGCTTGGCGCCCTGCCGGCAGAATCATAACCAACTACGAGAGCAAGGAGTTCTGAGTAATGGAAAAGGGAAGCATGCTGTATCACTATCGTATCGAAGGGGCGGCCCCCTACGGCAAAGGGGCGCTGCTGATGGCCGAACATATCCTGCTGGGCAAGCGTTTCCTGCTGAAATCCCTGACCCCGAAGCTACCGGGCACCGAATCATACCGGGAGCGGTTCTATAACGAGGCCAAGCTGCTGGCCGGGATGGTGCATCCCAACATCCTGCAGGCCACCGACTTCTTTGAGCACAACGGCGGGTTCTGGCTGGTGATGGAATACTATAACGGCGCTGCCCTGGACCGGATGATCGAACATAATGGTCCCTTTCCGCAACAGATTGCCCTGCACTATGCGGTACGGCTGCTGCAGGGGCTGCGCTTCGCCCATGACAAAGGGGTGATCCATCGCGGCCTGACCACCTCGATCATCCTGCTGGACCGCAACGGCGGGCTGAAGATCTCCGACTTCGGGGTGGCGCTGCTGAAATACGGCGAAGACCTGCAGGAGGTCGGCCAGGGAGGCGAGGCCGCCTTCATGAGCCCGGAGCAGATCCTGAACCCCTTTACCGTGACCCCCCAGAGCGACATCTATGCCGTGGGGCTGATCCTGTACAACATGCTGGCCGGCAGGCTGCCGTTTAGCGAAGAATCCGCGGTCGATACCCTGCTGAACCAGTTTGACAGCACCATCCCGGATATCAGGAGCTTTGCGCCGGATACCCATGAAGAGCTGGCGGCCATCGTCCACAAGGCCCTGGAAAAAGACCCGGCCGACCGCTACCAGAGCTGCGTCGAGTTCCTGGCTGCCCTTGAAGCACACCGGGTCGCCCTGCTGCCCAAGGCACCGGCCGAAGGGATCGCCGACTCCTGGCTGAAGCGCCGTCGCGGGCTGGTGATGTCATCGCTGGTGAGCGCCCTGCTGCTGGCAACCGGCGGCGGCTACTACTACCACTGGATCAACTCCTACGACATCATCCTGAAGCTGCAGGGTTCCAACACCATCGGCGCAGAACTGGCGCCCGCGCTGGCCGAAGAGTTTCTGAAAAAGCAGGGGGCGGTCCGGATCCGGCGGGTGCCGGGTAAAAACCACGAAGAGCAGCTGGTGGAAGGGATCATGGAGGGGCGCCGCAACCGGGCGGTGGAGATCAAGGCCCACGGCTCCACCACCGCCTTTGAAGGGTTGCGGGCCAATGCCTGCGACATCGGCATGTCATCCCGCAGGATCAAGGATGACGAGATCAAGCAACTGTCGCTGCTGGGCAACATGACCTCCCGCGCCAACGAGCATGTCCTGGCCCTGGACGGAGTGGCGGTGATTGTCAACAGCGCCAATCCGGTTGCAACCCTGACCATGGCCGACACCCAGGGACTCTTCACCGGCAGGATCCCTGAATGGAAGCAGCTGAGCAACGCTGCCAAGGCTGCGCCGGTGCATGTCTATGCCCGTGATGACAAATCAGGCACCTTCGACACCTTCAAGAGCCTGGTGCTGCACAAGGAAAAACTGGTCAAAGAGGCCAAGCGCTTCGAGGACAGCGTCAAGCTCTCACGGGATGTCTCCAGCGCCCCCAACGGCATCGGCTTCATCGGCCTGCCCTACGTCAAATCCTCCAAGGCGGTGGCCATCAGCGGTGGTGCCCAGCCGATCCTGCCGACCCCCTTTACCGTTGCCACCGAAGACTACGGTCTGGCCCGCCGTCTCTACCTCTACACACCGGGACAGCCCAAAAACCAGAAGATCAGGGATTTTGTCGAATTTGCCCTCTCCCCTGAAGGACAGGCCATCGTGGAAAAAAACGGCTTTGTGCCGCTTTCAGTGCGGATGGGCAACTCCTCCATCCCTGCCAATGCCCCTGAGCGTTACCGCATGCTGGCAAGCAGTGCGGAACGCCTCTCGCTCAACGTCAAATTCACCTCCGACGGCCAGCTTGACAACAAGGCCTATCGCGACCTGGACCGGCTGGTGCGGGCGCTCTCAACCAAAGAGCTGCAGGGACGCCAGTTGCTGCTGTTCAGCTTCACCGATGCCAGCAGCGATCCCCACAGCAGCCTGGCACTTTCCCACCAGCGGGTTGGTCAGGTGGCCCAGGAACTGCGTTCTCGCGGCATCATGGTGGCAGCGGCTGAAGGGTTCGGCTCAAGCCTGCCGGTGGCCGACAACAGTACCAAAGAGGGCAGGCAGCGCAACAACCGGGTTGAAATCTGGCTGGCAAAGCGGTAACTGCCACTGGAACCGGTCAGCGAAAAGGTGTACTGTTACCGCAACGGAGCTACCGCGACAGCACCGAGAGCCCCTGTGCCCGGAAAGGAAAACAGCATGCCTTCTTACAACATCATCGAGATGGGGTCACGCAAACGGATCGCCCTGGTGGCCCATGACAACAAAAAACGGGATCTGATCGAATGGGCCCGTTACAACCGCGCCATCCTGGTGGAACATGACCTGTACGCCACCGGCACCACCGGGGCGCTGCTGGCGGAATCGCTTGACCTGCAGGTAACCCGGCTGCAGAGCGGGCCGCTGGGGGGTGACCAGCAGATCGGCGCCATGATATCCCAGGGGGAGATCGACTTCGTGATCTTCTTCTGGGACCCGCTGGAGCCGCAGCCCCACGACCCGGACGTCAAGGCGCTGCTGCGGATAGCGGTGGTCTGGAATATTCCGGTGGCCTGCAACCGCTCCACCGCCGACTTCCTGATCTCCTCCTCACTGATGCACGACCCCTATGAACGTCTGATGCAGGACTATGAGGAGTACAAGCAACGTCTGAAGAACAAGGCCTGACGCCATGCTCGCAACCATCACCGTCCACTCCTGGGATGAACTGCAGCAGGCCCTGTTTGCCGATTCGTGGAACGAGGATCTGGGGCGCTACCGCTCACGTTTCGCCTTCAGGGGGCTGTCCGATGTCAGCTACCGCCTTGAGACCACCCTGATGCGGCTGGGCGGCCCCTATGCCGAGCTGGAACACCACCTGTTGCGCAACTTCAAGAAATACGCCCATCAGCGGGTGGTGGAGCGGGACTCGATCTGGCACTGGCTCTCGGTGGCCCAGCACTACGGCCTGCCGACCCGTCTGCTGGACTGGACCTACTCTCCCTTTATCGCCATGCACTTTGCCACGGCCAACATTGAGAAGAGCGATATAGACGGGGTGGTCTGGGCCGTGAATTACGTCAAGGCCCACCAGTTATTACCTGACGTATTGCGTCACAAACTTGAGCAGGAAGGCGCGAATGTACTGACCGTAGAGATGTTGACGGAAGTGATCAGCTCATTGTCCGAGCTGGATGGCATTGCCCGGGATGACGTTGCCCTGTTTTTCGAGCCGCCCTCCATTGATGACCGGATCGTCAACCAGTTTGCCTTCTGCTCGGTCATGACCTCCCCCGGCATGGCGCTGGACAGCTGGCTGGCCAACCATCCTGAAACCGGCCGCAAGATCATCATACCGGCTGCCTTAAAATGGGAGATCCGCGACAAACTTGACCAGGCCAACATCACCGAACGGGTGCTGTTTCCCGGCCTGGATGGTTTAAGCCGCTGGCTGAAACGACACTACAGTCCTCGCTGAGGGTGGGGATTGTAGCTTGAGAGGCAGCTAACCTTTTAATACGGGAAGTATCTCTGGTTTCTATTCCCTGGTGATCAGTTTTGAAAAGCAGAAAATCAAGCCTGACCCCATGCACTCCTCTTGATCCAACGTAGAGGAAGAACACCTGCCGGGTTTTGGGCAGGTGTTTCTTTCTAGTTATATCGCTTTTGACTTTTACTTTATTCTGAGTTCCGGCTTCCACCGAATTAGTGCTACTGAAATTGAAATTAAAACTACAAGTAGTAGAGTAAATACAGACGAGTCTGCAGCGTTTAGAAAAATTTTATCTCTTTCTCCAGCTATTATTCCTAAAAGGTCTTTTCCCGTTTCAAACAGGTAGGCAACTGAACCACAGGTAAACATTCCAAGAATTGTTGCCCAAAGAAAAATTGTCGGACGTATAAACTGGACCACACAAAGCAGAGCTGGCAGGAAGTATAAAAGAAAAGCACCATATGCAATTCCAGTCAGCGCAAACAAAAAGAATGGGACTGCTGCTAAAAGATATATCCATCGACACTGCTGTCCCACTGCTGTCCCATAGTTTTCAAAGCAACGCCAGTTGAGGATTTGGCAATGCTTTCGTTGGTTTGAATAAGCTTTCCAGGTCTCTTCGTTCGAACAGATTGAGCTGTAATAACCGTAACATCTGCT
>JAJZRX010000113.1 GCA_021850095.1 Deltaproteobacteria bacterium | reverse complement strand
ACTGATCAAAGTGGTCATGCGACTGATAGCCACGATCCATGACACCGGTTTCGCCCTTTTCGATGATCTTGTCAACAAACGGGCGTTCACCTTCTTTGCCGTCGGAAAGATATATTTTCCGTGGAATGCCCCGATTGATATCAAAGCCAACGTGGGCCTTGGCCTTTTTTGAACCGCTTCGGTAATCTGCCCATTCCATGGACAGAACAGCATCTATCAAAGAACCGTCTATGGATACCAGATTGCCAAGATGTGCATATTCATCCGGAAGCACTTTGCCGGCTTGCTTGACAAGATGCGTGAATACCTCGGTAAGTTGTTCAAGGCCACGGGTGTTGATTGCCTCAAAGAAGGAGCTCTTTTTGATCCCTTTGCGAGGTGCAACACATTCTTTGGCAAAGTCATTCTGTTCCATCGCCTGTATAAGTTCACTGCCAGAAGAGTACTCTTGCAAGTGATAGAAAATAAGAGCTTTAAGTTGATCATTGAAAGACATTTGCAACGGGCGGTACCCCCTGGATTCAAGTTCTTTATCTGACTTGAATTTCTCAAAGATTGGGGCAAGAATCAATTTGAAAGCGCGTGATTTTCGGCGTTGTTTCAGTCGCTTGAATGGCCGCATGTCGTAACTCCTGTAATATTAGATAGTTACGAGAGCGGCCCGGCCGATTTTTTACTCAATGTCAAGCAAAAAATGCTACATCACGCTGATTTATTACGTTTTTACATTCTCAAAGAACTATGCAACTACCTAACCGGAAGAAGCTGAAACATTCCTGATAAACAGCTTCAAGAAAACCGCTGCCAATTTCACGGTACACCTCAAAAATCGCACCCCGTATTGCATAAGTTTCTTGTTCGTAAAGGATTTCTTTCATGTTTTCAGTGTGCTCCGTGTTTTCCGTGGTTAAGACGTGAATTGGTTCAACGGCACATAGTCCTTGATGTAATCGGGGATCAGCGTGCGATATTTCGACGGCACGGCCCGCAGATCGCGGGTGGAGAAGAAGGCATTGGTGGCAAGGTCGGTCAATTCGCCGCTGTCGATAATATAACGAATCTGGCCGTTGCAGATGTACGCCTTGAAGAAATTCTTGATGGCCGGGATGGCTTCAGCTTCCTGGGGTTTGAAGTCTGCGACAAATTTGGAGAACTCTTCTTCCAGCAGTTCATCCTTGGATTTGAAGCGCGGGATCAGGCCGAAGATCTTTTCAAGGATTTCACGCAGGCCGAGGCGGCGGTCGACAGCGGCAGCTTTGCGCAGTTTGTCGAGGGTGTAGTATTCATTGGGTTTGTCGAATACTTCCCGGTTGACGTAGTCAATGACCTTATCCCACTGGCCAGCCTCGACAGCCTCCACGATGGTGGTATTCTCCCGAATCGTGTCCTCGAACTTCTCGTAGAACATCCGGTCGATCTTCATCCCCTGGTAGCCGACAACCTCTTCCTTGATGGTGGCGAGAATATCCGCGCCGAGATGCTCGTAGGTTTCAATCTCTGTGACCGGCGGGTCGCCAGTAATGCCTTTGCCTTTACCTTTAGGCTTTGGTAGTTTCAGGATTTCGTCGTAGTTGTACTCTTCTTCAAAGTATTCGCAGTTGGCAAAGAAGTCGAACAGCTTGTAGGAGGTTTTGGACGGATTCTTGACAAGATCCTTGTGGCCGTCATCAAAGAGCTGTTCAAGGAAGTTATGCTTGCGCGTGCCCCGCCCTTTGATCTGGATGAAATCAGTCGGTGAAAAGATCGGCCGGAAGAGGCCGAGGTTAAGCAGATCTGGACAATCATAACCGGTGGTCATCATGCCGACAGTGACACAGATACGGGCTTTGCTGGTCCTGTAGGCTGGCAGAAAGTTGGCGGAGCCGAGCAGGTTGTTATTGGTGAAGTTGATGGTGAACTGCTGGGCGTCGGGGATCTGCGAAGTTACCTGTACGGCAAAATCAGACTGGTATTTGCCGGGAAACATCTTGTCAGCCATCTGATTGAGAATCTGGGCAATCTTGCCGGCGTGGTGCTGGCTGACGGCAAAGATGATGGATTTACCGATTTCGCCGCTGATCGGGTCGCGCTGGGCATGTTCCAGAAAGGTTTTGCAAAAGAGCTGGTTGGTTGCTTCCGCAAAGAAACGCTTCTCGAATTCCCGCTGTTTGAAGCTCTCCTTCTGATCCTCCCCCTGGTCGTCCTTGAATTCAACTATGAAGCCATCTTCGGAGAGAAGTTGGGTGGTGACATCACTGCGGGCATCGACAACAGTCGGATTGATCAGAAAGCCATCTTTGACGCCATCAAGCAGCGAGTAGCGATAGGTTGGCTGTCCGTCATCACAGCCAAAGGTGCGGTAGGTGTCGAGCAGCAAGCGCCGCTCAAGCTCGCGCGGGTCTTTGCTGGCGGATTTGCTCTTTTCGTATTTTTTCAGGTAGTCACGCGGCGTAGCTGTCAGGCCCAACTTGTAGCCGATGAAGTAATCGAAAACCGCCCTGGCATTGCCGCCAATGGAGCGATGTGCTTCATCGGATATGACCAGGTCAAAGTCGGTCGGTGAAAAAAGACGCTGGTATTTGTTGTTGAAGAGCAGCGATTGCACCGTGGTGACGACAATCTCCGCCCGACGCCAGTCATCCCGGTTCTCTTTATAGATGACGGTTTTGTAGTCGTTGGATAGCACTTTGGTGAATGCTTTCCAGGCCTGGTCTTCCAGTTCGAGGCGATCCACAAGGAAAAGAACGCGGCGGGCATTACCGGTACGCAGAAAGAGTTTGATGATTGCGGCAGAGGTGAGCGTCTTGCCCGTTCCGGTGGCCATCTCAAACAGGAAACGGTCTTTGCCATCCTTGACAGCCTGTTGCAGGGCGAATATGGCTTTCTTCTGATACGGCCGGAGAAAGCGCAGGCTGTTGGCTTCGATAAAGCCGGATCGTTCTGCTTCACTCTTCCAGGCGGCTTCAGCAGCATAACCGGGACGCTGGGTAAGAACGATGTAATCGTCATCGACCAGTTCAGCAATAAGCCGTTTCGGATCAGGTAGAGTTTTCTGATAACCCGTTACAGATGCGGGTGTCGGGAAGGAGGTAATAATGTACGGGTTGCCGCGCTCAAGATCCCAGAAATAATGCAGGTTGCCATTGGAGAGGATTACGAAGCGGCAGTTCTGCGAGCGGGCGTATTTGCGAGCCTGCTCTTTGCCGACCAGCGGGCTTTTATCTTCCGACTTCGCTTCAAGGACTATGAAGGGGAAACCTTTGTCGTTCAGCAGCAGAAAGTCGATAAAGCCTTTCGATGATTTTTCGAAGTTTTCACCGAGAGCATCGAGGTCTTGAGTCTTAATGGTAACGCTGGGTTCTAACTGGATGTTGGCAGGCAACCCGCCATCGGCAAAAAAACGCCAGCCAGCGGCTTTGAGCAGTTCATTGATCTTGATGCGGGCGGTGGCTTCTTTTCCAGGCATGCGCTTTCCTCAGTGTCATCATGATCGTTCAAGCACAGCCTGATTTCATAACAGAAAAAAGGACTAAATAACACTGGAAAGCGTTTTGACTTGCAGTGGTTTGGTTTTGCAGGGGGCCAAGTTCTGAAGTTCTGGGGACATTATATAAATCAATTATCTCTCGACCAGAACCCGACCGCCATCCGGATCTTCTAGCAGAATCATGCGGATATCTTCATCGCCTGTATCAACAACGTTCCTGAATTTACGATATCGCCTTTTCTCATATTTCCTCCGGACATATAACCATGTCCCTTACACGATACCCGACCATCTCCCCCATTCAGTGTCCTATATAATGGTTTGAGACTCTGTCGGCACGGTTATTACATTTCTGTTAAAAACTTCAGGCTGTTTTTTAACAGGTTGCTTGATTTCAGGATTGAAACAACGCCATCTGCTCTTCTGTCTTCAGCCACATATCCCCGGGGATCAAGGGTGCCAGGCGTTGCAGAACATACCCTGCTGCCGCCCGGTGCTCCCATGATGAGCCGACGGTGAGCAGCGGTCCCATATCATCAAGAAAGCGCCGGTCACCCAGCTTCTCGAACAGGTTCAGCTCGAACTCGGCCCGTGATACCTGATGCCCTTCGTGTTCCATGTACTTCATAAAGCAGGAGACAATGGCCTCCGGGCTGACATCAAGCACGGTTGATGCATGCCACAGGTCGAAAAGATCCCGGCCTTTTTTTCGCTGATAGAGTGCCCGCAGCTTGGTGCCGAGGAGCTCCTCGATTCCATAGGTTGCTATGGATGCCGATCCGGTATGCCAGCGTGATTCGAGCTTGAAGTCGAACAGTTGATACCCCCGCACGGTGAAGTGCTCCCGTGAGTTGATTTCGACTTTTAACCGCAAGGGAAGGCCTTCTTCCGATTCCACCCGCCAGATAAGGGTTACCCGTCCTTCCGACTGCTTCCGTTTGGGGGTGCCAAGCCACGGATTCAGTTTCTCCTGTGCCGCATCCATCACCGGATCGATGGGGCCCGGCCGCATCTGCACCAGGTCGATGTCCTCCGAATATCTGGCCGGCGGAAGATGCAGCTTGAACAGTGCCGTCCCGCCCCGGAAAGCCAGATTCTCTGCCAGAAGCGGATGGCTGTACAGTTCCACCAGAGCCCGGCAGGTGATCAGGTCCTGCTCGACCTGAGACTGGTGCGGCCAGGGGGCATGACTGCGCCAGGCGGTGATAAAATCAAGAGGTATCATAGTTCCGGTTCTACCTTTTCATTGGGCAGCAGACGCCAGCGGGAATCCTGACGCACCCCTTTGCGCGGTTGTGACGGAGAAAGCGGCACCGTAACCGGATTCCTGGCATCGATAAACTCGGCCAGACCTTCCGCCAGTCCGGCTTCGCCGACCAGTTCCAGCAGGTAGCCCAGTCTCTGTGACCATGAGACAGGAGAGAGATCGGCAATGGCTGCCAGTTTTGATGCGTCCAGTGATTCCGCCAGCTCCGCCAGAACGGTGGCGGCATTGTCAAGCCCGCCGGCATGGTGCGGGTAGCCGGCCAGATCAAAGGCGGTGACTTCCGGGGTTGAAACCTTCAGGTAACCGCGAGGGGTTTTGAAATCCATGGTCGGCATGGCCGACACATTTTTCCGGACTACAAAATCGATCCTTACATTGCCGCAGACGATGCCGGGACGGGTACGCCGGATTACCACCTGGAAGGCCTGGGGGCGATGATGGGCAGCCCCGTGGTGTTCGGCAGCGGTCAATATCCCGGCATAGTACGGCACCTCGAGGTGATCCATCAGTGACGGAATAAACTGGTTGGCAGGCAGGCACCCCAGTTTCCGGTATTCCGGAGTAACGATCACATAAAAGCCCCGGAACGGCATGGCGATCTCCCCCTTATGCCGCAGACGGCGCAGGGCAGCGCGAGTCGCAATCACACCCGAGCCCAGCGCTTGCGCTGCTGCAACACCGGTGAAGCAGTAGGTGCCCTGGGCGAGCAGGGTATCAATATACTGCGCAAGTACCATGCGCTCAAAAATACATCAAACGAACATTAAAAGCAACGCGATATATTGTTTTTTCAGCTTGATATCTTACACGGAGGACCGTCAGAGCTCGATGACCAGCTGCCTGTCGTAGTGCGGATTGACCTCCACATCCATATACAGAATTGCTCATCAAGCGGTGCGTTTCGGATATGGTTTACAAAATGACTTATGAGAATTAGCTTCTGAAGGATTCGGAAATCGCCGTTGCTGCCGATGTCGTCCTTCGGAAGGCGGCCACGAACGCGTTGGCCGGTGCCGCCATGACTTCGGCCGGGCTTCCCTGCTGAATGATGGCCCCTTTTTCAAGAACAACCAGCCTGTCCACCACCCGCAGCGCCTCGATGCGGTCGTGGGTGGCAATCAGCGCCGCCGTGCCGGATT
>JAJZRX010000112.1 GCA_021850095.1 Deltaproteobacteria bacterium | reverse complement strand
GGCCTGGCGCAGGCTGTGGGCCGCCTGCGGGGCAAACTGGCCGCCCCGGTAGGGTTTGCGGTTGATGCCTCGGGTGGCGATGGCGGTTAAGAGCGGATCGTCCTGCTTTTCAGTTTCTGACAGCTCCAGTCGGGCCAGGTGCTGCGGGTTGCCGGGATCGGGGAAATAGAGCGGCTCGGCCCGCAGGCCGTAGTGTGGTGCCGCGATGAGCATGTTTTCGATGCAGGCGCCGTTGGCCACCAGGCTGGCGCGCTGCTGGTAGTTGTACAGCGAGCGGTCCCGCTCCGGGAGGTTGAAGATGTCGATCCGCTTGCCATCCGCCGCAAAGCTCCAGGGCTGGCAGTTGTCGCCGGAAGGGGCCATGATGCCCGCGTCAATGATTTTCTGAATACGTTCCCGCATAGCTCACTCCTTACAATGCATTACGTTTCCCGTTCGGTTTCCCGTTGACTGCGGCGGTCGTGGCGTTGCAGGCTTTCATTCAGCAGGCCGATGATTTCGGTGGCGGCATTGATGATATGACCGCGTCCCAGGCCGGCCCGGGACATCTCCTTGTAAAAGGTTTTTGCCAGCACCTTGACCAGCGCGGCAGGTTCAATCTGCTGGGCGGAGAGGACACTGCCGACGGCGGCGCTGGCCTCCTGGGCCAGGGCGATCTGGGCAAAGCGGGATTTGAGAATGTTCTGCAGCTGGATAACCTGGATGGATTTGCCGATCAACAGCGCCACGAAGGTGGCCAGGTTGAGGTCGTTGTAGTCCAGATTGCGATGGTCGCGGGGATTGCTGATGTTGAGTACTCCCACCACCTTGCCGCTGATGAAAATTGGTACGGAGATAAAGCATTTACTGGTCGAATCCGGACAGCGGGCCAATGGCAGGTAGTCCGATGTACAAATGTCCTGCACCAGCAGGGCCTGGCCGGTGGCGGCCACATGGCCGGCGATGCCTTGGTTTACCTTGGCGGCTTCGGTATAGGCTTTTTTTGGCAACTGACCGTATTTGGCAAAGACCCGCAGGCGGAATTCACCCGGCTCGTCATCGGCGCCGAAGAGCATGACCGAACAGTTGCCCACATTCATGATGTTGGCCGACATGGCCGACAGTTCTTCGAGACTTTCGTCCAGATTGCCCTGCTGCTCCAGAAAGCTGGCTAGGCCCAGCAGATTGACGAACTGGTTGGTGTCGGTCGGATGTTTGACGGTCATGGTGGCACCCCTCCCTATGGCTTATCGGCGGTCGCTTTTTTGAGGATCATTTTGCGCATTAGAATCTGGAGCGGGTTTTTGCCGCCCCACAGCAGGTAGCCGCTTTTGAACTTGTTGCGCAGCATATCGAACTGCAGGTAATGGGGAACCGGGCGAACCACCCCCTTGCCGGTGATGATCTTGACCGTTTCCGTGGCAATCAGTGAGGAGGCCAGTGTGCAGGCCGGGGACACCGCCGGTCCGGTTTTGCGGGCCAGGCTGACCCGGGAAAGATCCAGATATTTGATGTGGTAGGGACGCGGCGCCAATCCGGCCGCGAAAGCGGCGATTTTTTCCATGTAGGGCAACTCGTCGCTGATGCCGAAGTAATCATCGAAGCTCATGCCGTCGGGAGCGAAGACCTGCAGCGTGGCGCCGAAGCCGAGCGGTGCGGCGGTCAGGGCGTAGATGCCCAGTTCGCGGCAGCGCTTGAAGATCGCCCGGCGGATCTCGATCTCGAAGAAATCGATCCCATCGATGTAAACCTGAACGCCGGACAGAAAGGCGTCCAGGTTTTCCAGGGTTACGCCGTTGGGAAAAACATCGACTTCAGCGTAAGGGTTGATGTCACGGGCCATGTCGGCAATGACCCGGGCTTTGTGTTTGCCGATGGTGCTGGCCAGGGCCCCGAACTGGCGGTTGATGTTGACCGCGTCGAAGGTGTCGAAATCGGCGATTCTGAATTTGCCGATTCCCAGGCGGGCCAGGGTCAGGACGTGCAGTCCCCCCACGCCGCCGGCCCCTGCCACGGCAATGCGGGCCGCCGCCAGACGCTGCTGCTCGTCTTCGTCAATCAAACCGAGATTGCGGGAGAAGGCCGCCTTTAAAAACTGTTCACGATCCATGGTTCACCTTCACTATGAAGTCCTTTGCCCCCAGATCCGCTGCCGCGCGGAGTGCATCTTCCTTGTGGCTGAAGGGACCGGCAAACACCTTGAAAAGTCCGGATTCATTGACGATAGTCAGGCCGGACGCCTGGCGGCCGCCGTGTGCCAGCGACTGGATGGCCCGCTCCGCATTTTCCTGCGATTTATAAGCTCCGATCTGGAGCAGATAGGTTTCGCCGGACGGTTGCCGGGCAGGGGCGGGCATTTCCGCTGCATCTGTCCCTGCTTCCGGCGGTTTCGTTTCAGCTGTTTTCGTTTCCTGCGCCTGCAGATCAGGCTGTGCCGGCTGCTCCAGGCGTGCGGCGATATGGTCAAAATCGGGCTGGTGCAGCGGGGCATGGGTCAGCCAGGGAGCCAGTTCCGTGCCGCTGGCCCGTTCCAGGTTGGCCAGTGCGGTCTGCAGGCTGGCGGCACTCTGCAGGTAGGTCGCATAGGCGTTCCACAAAGCTGCTTCGGACTGCATGAAGTCGACCGGTTTTATCAAGCCTTCCCGATAGCGATCCAGTATCCTGTGCAGCGTGTATTCCTGGCTTGTCAGGGCGTTCTCGTCAGCATGCAGCCGGCTCTCGGCGTCCTTGACGTCCCGCCAGAACTGCTCGATTTCCAGGCCGACATTCTTGCGCTCTTCCTCCAGACGGTAGCTTTCCTGCCGCTCCAGCGCGAGCGCCCGGCGGACTCCGGCCGCGGTGCGGCCCCATTCGAACAGGTTCCATTCGGCCTGGGCCCCGACCTTCCAGACGTCTGATCGTGCAATGGCGGTTTCCGGCTGGCGCTGATAACTGCCCACCAGCGAAACCTGGGGGAAATAGGAGCTGCGGGCGATGGCGATGTCAGCGGAACTCTGGCTGACTTTGGCCTGCAGCGCTTTCAGGTCGTCCCGTTTCTGAATCCCCAGCGCCTGCAGTTCATTCAGGGGCACGGTGAGCCTGGTTTTGGTCAGTCTGCCAACCGGTTCTATCGATTCATCAGGAGCGGCGTTGATCAGTTTCCGCAGCCGTGACAGCGTCATTCCGGCCTGGTTCTCCGCCCGGGTCCAGGCCGTCTCGGTCCGGGAAAGTTCCTGTTCGGCCGCCACCAGATCTTCACGGCGCGCAGAGCCCTCCTGCAGACGCTCACGGATCACCCGGGCCTGTTCCCTGATGGCAATCAGGGATTTATTCAGCGCCTGAAGCTGAAGCTCGGCCGCCAGGGCTTCCGAGAAGGTCTTTTTAACCTGCTGGTACAGCTGTGAACGTTGGTAGGCGGTATCACTTTGGGCCGCCTGAAGCTCGTATTCGGCCCGCCGGCGGCTGTGGGTCAGGTTGCCGCCGGTGTAGAGCGGCTGCTGCAGGTACAGTCCGACGCTGTAGCTGTCCCGGTCGCCGGTGCTCAAGTGCACATCCCGGGATGGCAGATTAGACCCGAAGGAGTTGCCGTAGATGATCAGCCGATCCGGGTTGTCCACCAGCGAATAGGAAGCCTTCAGATTGAGGGTCGGGTAAAATGCGGCGCGGCGCATCGTCACTAATTCGTCCGCCGCCGCTGCCGCCATTTCAAAGGATTTGACGCTGCTGCTCTGCCGTTCTGCCCGCTGCAGGCTCTCTTCCAGGGTCAGGGGGGCGCCTGCGGCGCTGGCGGCCCACCCCAGACAACAACAGGCTATCAGCAGGTTAAATTTCATGGCGGCTCACTTGAAGCGGACCGTGACGGTCATGCCGTTTCTGAAGGCCGAAAAATCCTTCAGGGTTATGTGGATTTCCTGGGTGTTGATGTCGAAAGAAGCCACCGGATCGAAGCTTTTCTGGGTTTTTTTTTGTACAACCGGCAGCACTTTGGTGACGCTGCCTTCGAAAAGCTTGCCCGGATAGGCGTCGGCATTGACCTCCACCGCCTGTCCCGGCGCCACCTTGCCGATTTCGGTTTCCTCCAGTTCGGCCCTGATGCGCATCAGATCCGGGTTGAAGATTTTCATCAGCGGTGTGCCGACCTCCGTGCTTTCGCCGGCATCGCGCAGCCGTTCGGCCACCAGTCCTGAAATGGGCGCCGTTACCCGGTAATCCTTGAGCACTCCTTCGGAGTAGCGAAGATCCGCCGCCGCCCGATCCCGTTCGGCCCGGGCCCGCTCAACCTCTTCGCGGCGCATGCCGGTGCGGTATTTCTGCAGGTTGGCTTCGTTTTCCCGCAGAGTGGCATCGGCGACTTTCAGCTTTTCCTCGGCCCGGGTCACGTCAACCCTGGCGGCGGCGTCTTTGCTGTACAGACGCTGCTGGCGGTCGAACTCGCTTTTGGCTTCCTGATACACCGCTTCTGCCCGCTGCCGGGAGGTCTGCGCCATGGCGACGTCTTCGCTGCGGTAGCCGGAGGACACTTCCTTCAGGCGTGATTCGGCGGCCGCCAGCGCGGCCCTGCTCTGCTGCAGCTGGGCCAGCGCTTTTTCATCGTCGAACTCCAGCAGCAGTTGACCTTTGCTGACGCTGCTTCCGGCGCTGACCAGCATGCGCCTGATCTGCCCCTTGACCTGGCTTCCCAGCACGATTTCCTGGCCGCTTTCCACCACCCCCTTGGCGGTTATGCCGCTACGGGGCTGCTGCATGCGGGCCGCTTCCTGCTGTGCGGGCTTTTTTTCAACCAGACGCGGGCCGAAGAGGGCCAGGGCGACAACTGCGGCGGCCAGAACGAGTATGATGAACATGCCCAAACGGCTTATTTTCATGGGGAACTCCGTTTAATGCGGGAAATCCTGCCGTCTTCCATGTAAATGGTCCGGTCGAAGATGTCCTCGATGCGATTGTCGTGGGTGGCCACCACCACGCAGCGTTTTTGCTCGGCGGCCAGCTGTTTCAATAATTCCATGACCTTGCGGCCATTGGCAAAATCCAGGTTGCCGGTCGGTTCATCAGCCAGAATAATGGGAGAATCGGCTGACAGGGCCCGTGCCACCGCCACCCGCTGCCGTTGCCCCCCGCTCATGTCGCGGGGCAGAAAATGCATCCGCTCACCCAGACCGACTTCAACCAGCATGGCGGCTGTGCGCTGTTCGGCATTTTTACCGACCATCCCTTTCATGCGCAAGCCCAAAAGAACATTTTCAAAAGCCGTCAGGGCCGGGAAGAGGTTGAATCCCTGAAAGATGAAGGAAATATACTCTTTGCGGATTGCCGGCAGTCTGCCCTCGTCCAGGGAGCTGACTTCATGCCCGTAAATTTTCAGTGTGCCGCCTGAAGGCTTGAGGATGCAGCCCAGGATGGAGAGCAGGGTCGTCTTGCCGCTACCGGAGGGGCCGAACAGCCCGACCACTTCGCCCTCCTGCAGGGTGAGATCGGCCGGTTGGACGGCCGTAACCTCGATCTTCCCTTCCTGATATATTTTGGTGAGATTCTGGGTCTCAATCGGATAGCTCACGTTCAACCTCTGAACAGAATCGCCGGATCGATTTTTTTGATGCGCCGGATTGAAACGAATGCGGCGGTCGAGCACATGACCAGGGTCAATGCCAGCACCAGCAGGTTGACCCACCAGCGAACCACCAGAACCATGCCGATGGCATCATACAGTTTGACGGTCGCCATGGTGATGATCAGACTGACAATATACCCCAGCAGGGCGTTGATCATCGCCTGTGAAAATATGATTTTATAGATTTCAAAGTTGCTGGCGCCGATCGCTTTCAGGGTGCCGAACTCTTTGATATGCTCCATGGTGGAATTGTAGATGGTCTGGCCGACAATCAGCATGCCAACCAGGAAACTGATGACAATGGTCAGCATGAAGGAAAAGCCGACACCGGTTTCAATGGCCCAGTAACGCCGGGTCTTGTAGCTGAAATCGGATTTGCTGTAGACGTCGACCCCCTTCAGGTTCTGTTTCAGCTTGTTGACGGTTGCCGGCAGTGAAGCTCCCGGCTTGATTTTGGCAATCACAAAAACCGTGTTGTCCGGTC
>JAJZRX010000038.1 GCA_021850095.1 Deltaproteobacteria bacterium | reverse complement strand
ACCTGATCCGCCTGCTGGCCGGCGAGCGCCGCAACCTGTGCGTGGTGGGGGACGACGACCAGTCGATCTATTCCTGGCGCGGCGCCGATATACGCAACATCTTGGAGTTCGAAAAGGATTTCCCGGGCGTCAGGATCGTCCGGCTGGAGCAGAACTACCGTTCCAGCGCCACAATTCTGGCGGCGGCCGGCGAGGTCGTCAAGCAGAACTTCGGGCGCACGGGCAAGACGCTCTGGACCGAAAACCCGCCCGGGGAGAAGATCCGCTACGAGCGGGTCGAGTCCGACCGCGAGGAGGCCCGTTTTGTCTGCCGCGAGATCGCCCGCCTTCGCAACAGCGGCGTACCGCTGGCTGAAATGGCGGTCTTCTACCGCACCAACGCCCAGTCGCGCCTGATCGAGGAGGCGCTGGTGGGCGAGGCGCTCCCCTATCACATCGTCGGCGGCGTACGGTTCTACGCCCGCCTGGAGGTCAAGGACATCCTGGCGTATCTGCGGGTGCTGGACAACCCGGCCGATGAGGTCTCGCTGAAGCGGATCATCAACGTGCCGGCGCGCGGCATCGGCACCAGCACCGTGGACAGGATCTCGCAGCGGGCGGCCGAACGGGGCGGCAGCTTTTTCGACGCGCTGCAGGATGCCGCCCGGGACGGCCTGCTGGGGAGCGGTCCACGCGGCAAGGTGGCGGCTTTCGTCACTATGATGGAGCGTTTCCGGGAAATGTCCGGCAGCGTCAGCCTGGCCGAACTGGCCCGGAATGTCATGCAGGAAAGCGGCTATCTGGCCCGCCTGAAGGACAGTCGGGACGAGGACGATGCTGAACGGCTGGAGAACCTGGAGCAGCTGCTGGCGGCGGTGGAGGAGTTCAGCGAGAAAAACCCGGAAGCCGGTTTGTCGGAATTTCTGGAACAGGTCTCGCTGGTTTCGGATCTGGAGCAGGGAGAGAGCGGCGCGCCGTCGATCACGCTGATGACCCTGCATGCCGCCAAGGGACTGGAATTCAAGGCTGTTTTTATGATCGGCATGGAGGAGCGGCTTTTCCCCCATGGCCGCGCGCTGGACGACCTGGACGGGATGGAGGAGGAGCGCCGTCTGTGCTACGTCGGCATGACCCGCGCCCGCGAACGACTGTACCTGCTGAATGCCCGCCGGCGCTACCTGTTTGGCCAGGAACAGTGCAACCCCCCTTCACGCTTCCTGAAGGATATCCCCCAGGAACTGATCGAAGATGGCGAAACACCTTCTTCCTATTCTTCTCCCCGCTGGGGTGAGGGTCAAAAGTTCTCCCCCCAGCGGGGGGAGGAAGGAGGGGGGCCTGCCCACAACCTGGCGGCTGCCTTGGATTCCGCCCGCTACGATGATGTCGAGATCGTTCCGGAGCCGCCCGACGAACAGGATGGCGTCTACATCGGCATGAAGGTACGGCACGGCAAGTTCGGGGTCGGCACGATCAGGAAGATCGAGGGCGAGGACGAAGGGCAGAAGGTGGTGGTTTGGTTCAATTCGGTCGGGCCGAAAAAACTGCTGCTGCGCTTTGCCGGATTGGAAAAAGTATGATTGTCAACCCATAAACCTGAAAAAGCATTTTAAACACGGAGCAACAGAGCAACGGAGTAAAAACAAAGAAGAAAGTATTGAAAATGCTTTTTTAAGATGCTCCTGTTTTGAATGTAACTATTGATTTCTCTGCTGCTCCGTTGCTCTGTGTTATTGTAATCGTTGTTGTTTACAGCACCACGCTGTGCAGGTCACGGCGGTGGTAGCGCCAGGCAAAGGCGGCCCCACGGAAATACCAGTCAATCAAAAACACCCCCCAGACGGCATACAGGGAAAGATGCAGCCAGTCGGCCGCCACCCATGACAGCGCCACCCGTATGCCCCACATGGCCAGCAGCGTCACGATAAAAACGTAAAAGGTGTCGCCGGTGCCGCGCAGGCTGCCGGCATAGACGAACGAGATCGCCAGCGGCACCTGGGCAAAAGCCACCAGCTTCAGAAAAACACTCCCCTTTTCGATGACCTCCGGGTCATGGGTGAACAGCCCGATCAGATGGTGCGGCGCAAAGAAAAACAGCAGCCCCATGACCGCCATGACCGCCACCGCCAGCCGCAGCGCCTCGTTGTGGCTGATGCGGGCCCGGCGGACCTTTCCGGCCCCCAGGGACTGTCCCATCAGCGTGGCGGCGGCAATGCCCATGCCGGCCCCCGGCATGAAGGAGAGCGACTCTATCGACAGGCCGATCTGGTGGGCGGCGTAGGCTGTGGTGCCGTAACTGATGATGAAGCTGGAGTAAAACAGCTGGCCGCTCTGTTGGGCGATGCGCTCCAGCGCCACCGGCCAGCCCACCCGCCAGATCCGGCCGAAGAGCGGCCCGTCCGGCCGTCCGAAGCTGATGTAGCGCTTGCGCAGGGCCTGCACCAGCAGGTAGGTGAAGCCGACAAATTCGGAAGTATTTATGGCGATGGCGGCCCCCTTGACCCCCAGGGCCGGTACTCCGAATTTCCCGTAGATCAGCGGCCAGGCCAGCAGGACGTGCAGGATGTTGACCAGGATGATGGCTTCCATGGGGGTGCGGGTATCGCCGGCGCCATGCATGATCGCCGAAAGGACGTTCAGGCCGCTGGTCCAGATCAGCCAGAGGAACACCAGCCGGATGTATTCGCTTGCAAAGACCTGCACCTCCGGTGCGGCTCCCATCAGGCGGGCGATGTCGCCTCCCCAGGCGGCCCCGATGGTGCTGCAGACCGCGGTCATGCCCAGACAGGCCAGACAGGCGACATAGGCGGCTTGTCCGGCCTCATCACGCCGTCCGGCACCCCACAGGTGGGCGATCACGACCGTGGTGCCGGTCGAGAGCCCCCAGAAGACGGTCATGGTCACGAACATCAGCAGCTGCCCCAGGCCGGTGGCCGCAATGGCAGCCGCCCCCAGCTCGCCGGTCAGGAAGATATCGACAATCGAAACCAGACGCTGAAACAGGGAAGAAAGCAGCACCGGCATGGAGAGGCGGAAAACGTCGCGACGGATTGAAACCGGTTTATGATGACGGGGATGAAATATGGCGCGGGGAAATGACATGAATTCTTTATAGAACCGGCTGTAGGCAAGGTCAACGGATTTCAGCAAAAAGCGGGACCCCGTAAGGAGTCCCGCTCGGAAAGCGCTGATCTATCCCGGTGAATCACATATAATCGAGCAGCGACAGTTGGGAAATCTTGGCCGTGGCGGAGAGGGAGGCTTCAAAGGCGATTTTCTGCTGGCTCAATTCGACCCCCAGTTTGGCGTAATCCACATTCTGGGTGTTGCTGTAAACCGCCATCAGGGTGTTGCGGGTGTTGTCGTTCAGTTTGGTCATGCTGTCGAGCCGCATCAGGCGGGCGGAGACATCGCTCTGGGCGTTGTTGATCTGCTTGGCGCCGTCGTTGAGTGCCTGGGCACCCGCCGCGATCCCGGCTGCATCGTTGGCGTTGATGGCCGTGATCAGATCGTCGAAGGATTTCAGGATATTGACGGTGCCGTAGGGCTGGGAAGCGGCACCATCCGCGGTCAGCAGCTGATTACCGGGGATGTTCATCTGCTGGGTGGTGGCGGCGCCGATCTCGATGTTAAGGCCGGTTTCATCGCCGTTGTAATAGGGCGCCGTGCCGCTGAAAGGCGCCGTGGCATTATCGGCTCCACCGAAGATGTACTGGTCGCCCTGGCGCATATTTCCCAGATCGATCATTTGCTGTTTCAGGGCCTGCAGCTGTAAGACAGCATTCTGGCGGACGGTGGGATCGCTGGATCCCCCCGTGATGGTGGCGATCTGCTGTTTGGCCAGTCGCATGGTATCGGCCATGCCGGTCAGGGCGGTGTTGGTAAACTGCTGCCAGATGGCGCTTTTCTTGATGTTGCTCAAGTACACGTCGCCGGTCTTGATTTTATCGCCGATATCCAGCAGCAGACGGGTGTTGATCGGATCATCGCTGGGACGGTTGACGTATTGACCGGAAGAAGTCAGTTCCTGCAGTTTGTCCAGCTTGGCGCGCCCTTTCTGGATGTTGTAAATGGAACTGTCGGCGGACATATTCGATGTAACGCGCATGGTGAACTCTCCTGATTATATCTAACCCCTATAAATCAAAGGGATAGTAGCGTGCTAGCGGATGAGATTAATGACCGTGTCCATCATCTCGGTCGCCGTGGTGATCAGCTTGGCCGAAGCCTGGTAGGAGCGCTGGTATTTTACCAGGTTGGTCAGCTCCTCATCCAGTGAAACGCCGGAATTGGATTCCCGCAGCGTTGTCAGCTGGCGGGTAAAGGCCTCGTCCTGGGCCACGGTGGTTTTGCTGGATTGGACATCCAGTCCGATCAGGCTGACCAGACCGTTGTAGTAGCTGCCGAAGGAGGCGGTACCGGCGGACATGGCCTGTTTGCCCTGCAGTTGTGCCAGCTTGAGGGCGTTGCTGTTGTCGCCCAGCAGCAGGGCATTGCCGGATGCCGCAATCTTGTCCGTGCCGGTGATGCCGGCGCTGTTGAGCGAGATGGTGGCTGCCGTGGTTCCGGTGAAAAAGTCCACCCCGGCAGCGCCGCTCAAGTCGAAGCCCAGTTTGTGCTGCGTATTGACTTCGGCCGCAATCGTACTGGCCAGGGCATCGACCCTGGCCAGGTAACCGGGAATGATGGTGTCGCGCAGGGCGACCGTCGCTCCCAGCTGCCCGGTGAGGGGCGCCACAAGGGCGGCTACTCCGCCGGGGGGAGTCACGCTGACATCATAAAGACCGCTACCGGCATTGACCGCCAGGGAAAACGCTCCGGCATCTGCTCCGGTCACCAGGGCCGCGCCGCCATCGGCATAGTTGATGTCGGTGGTTCCATCGCTGTTTTCGGTGTAGGTGATGCCGATCTGCTTGGAAAGATCCCGCACCAGCTGATCGCGTTGATCCCGGATTTCATTGGCGTTGCCGCTGACCAGCTCAGTGGTTTTTATCTGCTCGTTCAGTTGGGCTATGTTCTTCAAGGTGGCGTTGATGCTGTCCGTCAAGGGAACCAGTGCGCTGTTCTGGGTGTTGATGGCATCGGTCAGGGTAGTACTTACGGCCTTGAAATTGTCGCTCAGAATCTGGGTGCGGCTCAAGAGCGCCTGACGCTCGGCGGCGCCGGCCGGATTGAGGGTCAGGTCCTGCCAGGCTCCGAAAAAGTTGGTAATGGCGGCGCCCAGTCCATCGTTGGCGACTTCGTTGAAGGTCGGCTCGATCTGCTGCAGCACACTGGATTTGGTGGTGTCAAAGCCCTGGGTGGTCTGGGCCTTGACCAGCTGCTGCTGCAGCAGGCCGTCATAATAGCGTTCCACCGTGGCAATCCTGACGCCGGTTCCCATGGGGAAACCGTTGTGAGTGGTCGGGGGGGCCGTTTCAAGCAACACCCGCTGGCGCGAATAACCGGGGGTGTTGACATTGGCGATATTCTCGCTGGTCACCTCGCTGGCAACCCGATAGATGGTGAGACCGTTCTTGCCGATCTCCATAGCCGCACTTAATCCCATGTCATGCCTCCCTGTTGATCATTACGGCACCCGCGTTATTTCTCTGGTATCCGCCCGATGCCCCGTACACGTTGGATTGGTTGATCAGGCGGGTGATCAGCGTCAGCGAGGTGGTTATCGTTGATGAGAACCGTTCGGCAATTTCCATGTTCAGGGCGGCCACCTGTTTGATTTTATCACTGGTTCCGGACAGCTGCTGCAGTTTCAGCAGCAACCCGCTGTCACCTTTTTTGGCCAGATGCTCGGCAATACCCTTCAGTGACGTGGCGGATGCCAGGCCATAACTCACCGCCAGCTCGGAAACGGCCTGCTGCATGCTCTGCGAAAGTTCGGCGATCCTGCTGATCAGTGCTTCCTTGGCCTGGTTGATGTCGGCCATGCCGCCCACATTGACCTCACCCATTTCAACGGTTTCCCGTTCAAAGACGGTCAAAAGCTGATCCAGAAGATCAGACTGAACAGCCAGCGTATCCAACAGTTCGTTAAGCTTCATAGCGTGTGGCTCCAACAGATGGTTTCATTCGTTATGGTCGATTGTGGGTGCGATTTTGCGGCTTTCCTGGCGGATGATGTCCTTTTCGATCATTTTGGCCAGCCCCATCCCGCCCCCCCTTTTTACGGAAACGGCGGCGTATTCCTGATCAAGCAGCGATCGATACACCTCTTCGCCATGCCCGCCACCGGTCAGTGTGTCCTTGCCGACCGTCTCGCGCATGGATTTCAGCATCATGGCGACCACCATGGCTTCAAAGTCCTGGGAAACCTTTTTGGCCTGCAGGCGCTGCTTTTCGCTCAAACCGCCGGTGGTCTGGGTCTGGCGCTGGAGCTGGCGCGCCTTGAGGGCGGCTGCGTCCGAAGTGTCCGGAATTGTTTTGGCGGCAGTGATGTCCATAACGTCCTTATCGTCCCGATTCGCCGGAGATTGAGCCCTAAATGATGGAAAGTTCGGCCTGCAGCGCTCCGGCGGCCTTGACGGCCTGCAGGATGCTGATAAGGTCGCGCGGCGTGACCCCCAGCAGATTGAGGGCCCGGACCACATCGCCGATGCTGGCCCCTTCCGGCATAACCATCAGGCGGCGGCTCTCCTCTTCCACCTTCAGGTCGGTGCGCGGCACAACCTTGGTTTCCCCGCCTTTGCTGAACGGCGCCGGCTGGGATACCCGGGGGGTTTCCTTGATCACCAGCGACAGGCTGCCGTGGGTGACCGCCACCGTGGAAATGCGGACGTTTTCGCCCATCACGATCGTGCCGGTGCGCTCGTTCAGCACGACCTTGGCCTGCACATCCGGCTTGACCTCCAGATTCTCCAGGGCCGCGATGAATTCAACCGTGCGGTTCGCGTAGGATTCCGGTATGGCCAGGGCCACAGAGCCGGAGTCGCGGCTGGTGGCCACCGGGGCCTTGAATTTGTCATTGATGGCGGTCACGATGCGGGAAGCGGTCGTGAAGTCGGCCGTCTCGAGATTCAAGTTCAGCACCGATTTGCCCGCCAGCGTGTTGGGCAGCTCCCGTTCCACCAGGGCGCCGTTGGCGATCCGGCCGGCGGTGGGATGGTTCTTCTGGGCCGTGGCCCCCTGGCCGCCGAAGGCAAAGGAGTTGGTCAGCACCGAGCCCTGGGCCACGGCGTAGACCTGGTTGTCGGCGCCTTTCAGCGGCGTCATGACCAGTGTCCCGCCGGCGATGCTTTTGGCGTCACCCAGGGAGGAAACCAGCACGTCCAGCCGGTTGCCCTGCTTGGCAAAAGGGGGCAGGGTGGCGGTCACCATGACGGCCGCCACGTTCTTGACCTTGATGTCGTTGGCCGAGGTGGTCACCCCCATGCGCTCCAGCATATTGACAACCGACTGGATCTGGAACTTGGTCTGACCGCTGTCGCCGCTGCCGTTCAGACCCACCACCAGGCCATAACCCACCAGCTGGTTTTCCCGGACCCCCTCGAAGGATGCGATATCCTTGATGCGGATGGCGTGGGCATTGACGGCGAAGCAGATCAGCGCCGTACAGAGTATGATATTCTTGAAGATCTTCATGTGATTACCTTTTCCTGCGGCGTACGCTTGAGCCGGCAGACTAGAACGGCCAGAGTTTGTCGACGACGTTCATCAGCCAGCCGGGGCTCTGGCGGTCGGAAATGATGCCGCGCCCGGCATAACTGATGCGTGCATCGGCAATGTAGATCGAGTTGACCACGTTGTCGGGGGTGATGTCGCGCGGGCGGATGGTCCCCTCCAGGATGATCTCCTGATCCTCGTTGTTGACCTTGATGTTGCGCCGCCCTTCGATCATCATGTTTCCGTTGGGAAGGACTTCCATTACGCGGGCGGTCATGGTGGCTTTCAGGTTCTCCGCCCGGGAGGTCGAACCGGAGCCCTTGAAGGACGAATCCACGCTGGCATTGATCAGCTTGGACAGGTCGCCGATATTGTTTTTCAGCAGTCCGACCTTTTCCAGACCCATGAAATTGGGGATGCCGGCGTTGATGGTGGAGCCGCGCGAGGTGTCGGTCTTGGCCTCTTTGGAGGCGCTGGCGGTTTCGGTGATCACGATCGTGACGATGTCGCCTCTGCGGCGGGCCTTCAGATCCTCGACCATGCTGCCGGAAGAGGCCTGCCAGATCGAGCCGCTGGAATAATCAACGGTCGGTCGTGGCAGCTGTTCATCATAGCCGGGTGTCCTGACGCGGGTTTTCTCCACCGTGCATCCCGACAGGGCCAGTATGAGCAATGGCAATACGATCCTTTTCATTGTTTATCCTCGGTGCACATTCAAAACGCCACTTGAACGGTTGTGGCGTTCAGAACACGGGCTGAAATTTCCTTGAAAGAGTTCTGGTTCTGCACGGTGATGATATCCCCTTCGGCGCCCGAGCTGCGGGCTTTGCCCAGTACCGAAACCTTCATGACGTCATTTTCGGCGATGATCGTCACCAGCTGGCCCGATTTGATCAGCGGCACTTTTTCGATCTGATCACTGCGAACCGCCTGATTGGCCTTCAGGGATGTGCGTACCTTTTTACCGACCACCTCCTCGACCCGGCGGGAGGCACGATTGGAATTGTGGGATATTTCACGCTTCTGCAGGGCAACGTCACCGGCGGCGATGGTCGCGCCATGTTCGATCTGGCGCAGTGCCACGACCATGTCGGTACGTGCCTCCACATCCACCTTGACCGGGATATTCCGCACCAGCCGGTCATTCTGGCGGGCCAGCACAGCCATGCTTGCAGTGCCCCACCCTTCCCACTGCTGGGGAGCCAGCACTTCGTAGTCGAGCGTGCCGGGCGGAAGTTTCAGGGCGTCGGAAATAGTGATCCGGCGGATGCGCACCTCCCAGCCCATGTCAGCGGTGCGGGAGCTGACAAAGGCCGTGACGGCTTCGCGGACTTCGCTTTCGCGATCCACCGCCGTCAGCCCCGGGCGGGGGCAGAGCAGGATCGCCAGCAGCAGGCTGACAACTATACAGGGCAGAAATTTCTTCATGGCAGTTCAGTCCCTTGCCTAGCGGCGCAGGTTGTTGGCGGTCTGAAGCATCTCGTCCGAAGCCTGGACCGCCTTGGAGTTGATCTCGTAGGCCCGCTGGCCGACGATCATGTTGACCATCTCCTCGGCCACGTTGACGTTGCTCATTTCCAGCAGTCCCTGGGCGATCGCGCCGAGCCCCTCCAGACCGGGGGTTCCGGTCGTTGCTGTTCCGGAGGCATCCGAGGGGAGGTAGATGTTCTTACCCTGGGCGGAAAGTCCGGAGGGGTTGGAGAAGGTTGCCAGCTGGATGTTGCCGACGGTGGTGGGAGCATTCTGTCCGGCTTGCTGAACCGAAACGGTGCCGTCACTACCGATGTTGATCTTGGTGGCATTGTTGGGGATCACGATTTCCGGCAGCAGCGGATTCCCTTCCGGCGTCACGACCCGTCCGGTGCTGTCGCGCTTGAAGGCGCCGGCCCGGGAATAACCGGTGGTGCCGTCCGGTTGCTGGATCTGGAAAAAACCGTCCCCTTCGATGGCGATATCCAGCTCATTGCCGGTCTGGGTGAAGTCTCCCGGCGAAAAAATCTTGGTGACCGCAGCCAGACGGGTACCGAGACCGATCTGGATGCCGGTCGGAACCTGGGTGGCGTTGGTGGCCGGGGCGCCGGTGGACTTCAGGTTCTGGTAGATCAGATCCTGGAAATCGGCCCGGCTGCGTTTGAAACCGGTGGTGTTGACGTTGGCCAGGTTGTGGGCGACGACATCGATGTTTTTCTGCTGTGCCTGCATACCGGAGGCGGCGGTCCAAAGTGCTCGAATCATTGTCAGACTCCTTGTGATGCTGTCTCAAATAGAAATTGGATTATAATCTGCCCAGTTCATTGGCCGCTTTGGTGGCCATGTCGTCAAAGCCGCGGATGACCTTTGAACAGGCTTCAAAGTAGCGGTTGGTTTCGATCATCTGCACCATTTCCGAGATGCTCTCGACGTTTGAGCCTTCCAGGTGCCCCTGCAAAATCTGGGTGCTACTCTGGCGGGGTTCCTGCTGCCCATCCGGAACAAACAGGGTGGCGCCGGTTTTGGTCAGCTGGTAGGGCTTGTCAAAATCAAACACCGCCAGCGTTCCGACCGGGACTCCGTCCACCACGACCGCCCCCCGGGCGTCAATGTCGATCCGGTTGCCCTGGACGCGCAGAGGCGCGCCCCCCTGCCCCTGCAGCGGATAGCCGTCGGCGGTCACCAGATTTCCATCGGCCGACATGCGGAAGTTGCCCTGGCGGGTGTAGGCCGTCCCGGTGGGGGTGGTGACCGCAAAGAAGCCGTCGCCATCCAGCGCCAGGTCGAGCGTATTGCCGGTCTGGCTGATCGGGCCGCTGGAATAGTCGATGTAGACATTTTCCTTCTGCAGGATCGGGTCGGCAGTCATACTCTGGGGCACCACCGGGGGATTGACGGCGCCGGCCAGCAATCCCTCGAACGACATCTTGTCCTTTTTGAATCCGGCGGTATTGGCGTTGGCCAGGTTGTTGCTGATGATATCCAGCCGCCGCATGGCAGCCAGGTTTCCCGAAACGGCCGCGTACATTCCACTGTTCATATACGGTTCTCCCTCTAGTTCTTATGCAGCTTGAGCCGGCTGCGCAGCCTGACCATGGCCTGGCTGATCAGCTGCGAAATGCGGGACTCGGTCAGCCCCAGCGTTACACCGATTTCCTTGAGATTGAAATCCTCGTTGTAATACAGCGTCACCGCCAGGCGCTCCTTTTCCGGAAGTGCCTCGATGGCCTGACCCAGCGTTTCGGCCAGCTGCATCATCATCACCTGCTGCTGGGGGCTTTTGGCTTCGCTTTCACAGAGAACATCCGCCAGACAGAGCGGGTTGCCGTCATCATCCTCCCAGCTGTCGTCCAAGCTGATAAAGGTGAAAACATGCACGTCATCCAGCAGCCGAAAATACTCGTCCTGGCTGATGCCGAGCGCGGCCGCGACCTCCTCGCTGGTCGGATTGCGCCCCAGCTGGTGTTCCAGGCTGCAGAGCTCCCGGGCCAGGTGCTTGTACTTGTCGCGCATCGAACGGCTGAGCACGTCGTAGGAGCGCAATTCGTCCAGGATCGTGCCGCGCACATGCTGCTCGGCGAAGGTTTTAAAGAGCACGCCCCGGCTGGGGTCAAAACGATCGGCTGCATTTATCAGGCCAATCATGGCGGCGCTCATCAGATCCTGCAGGTCGAGGTGCTGCGGCAGCTGGAGGGTCATTCTGCCCACCAGATAGCGCACCAGCGGGATATGGTCCACGATCAGCTGCTCGCGCTCTTTGTCCTTGCGCCGGTCGTTGGGGACCTCAACCTGCTTTTGGCGCCGGTCCGTCAAATCCTCGACATTGACAGCCATGTGCTAGGACGCTCCCTGGTTGTCCAGCATCCGCCTGAAAAAAAACTGAATATTGCCTTTGATGCCCCCCTGGCGCTTGTTCTCGATCACCCGGCGGGCCAGGGTGGCAAAACAGCCCGCCGCCTCCGAATCCGGAAACAGTTCCGTGACAGCTTTCTGGCGCTTGACCGCCTCAACGACCTTCTCATCCTTGACGACACAGCCCAGGTAATCAAGGGAGATGTCAAGAAACCGACCGGCCACGTTGGCCAGCTTGCGAAAGACCTCCAGGGCGTCCTCGCTGTCCTTGGCCATGTTGACCAGCACCTTGAAGTGATGTTCGGAGTAGCGTGTCGCCAGCAGCTTGATCAGGGCGTAGGCGTCGGTGATCGAGGTCGGTTCGGGAGTCACCACCACGAAAATCTCCTGGGCGGCAACGGTGAAATAGGTCACATTCTCGGAGATGCCGGCTTCGGTGTCGATGATCATGATGTCAAACTGTTCTTCCAGCATGTCCAGCTCATCCAGCAGTTTCAGCTTTTCATGCTGCCCCAGGCTGGTCAGTTCCTGGACGCCGGTGCCGGCCGGAATGATCTTGATGCCGGCCGGCCCGTCGATCAGGATCTCCATGACGGTCTTCTCGCCGCTCATGACATGGTTCAGGTTGTAGGCCGGCGACAGCCCCAGCAGCACGTCCAGATTACCCAGGCCCAGGTCGGCGTCGATCAGCAGTACTTTTTTGCCCTGGGCCGAAAGGGCGATGGCCAGATTGGAGACCACGTTGCTCTTGCCGACCCCCCCCTTGCCGCTGGTTACGGAGATAACCCGGATTCCCTTGTGGTTTGCCAGGCCGCCCGGCTGGGCTGCATCGGCCTGGTTCTTCTTGGCTTTGTGGGCCATCTGGCGCAGTGTGTCGGCCTGATCCCCTGTTCCGGCTACGGTGCTCATTGCGCCTCCTCCCGCAGAATCATGTCAGCCAGCTTGGCGGGCGTGGCGATCTCGATATCTTCCGGAACGCGCTGGCCGGTAGTAAAGTAGGCAATCGACAGATTATCCTTCATCAGTAAGTTGACCATGTTTCCCAAACTCTCACTTTCATCGATCTTGGTGAAGACGACCTTGCTGATCGGGAAGATGCTGAAACGCTGCAGGATCTCTTCCAGCTCGCGATCCTTGGTGGTTGCCGAAAGGCAGAGGTAAACCTCGACCGTTATCTTGTTTTCAAAGAAGCTCTTCATCTCGTCCAGCTTCTCTTTGTCCTTGTGGCTGCGCCCGGCGGTATCGATGAAGATCAGATCGCAGGCCGAATGTTTCTTGACCGCCTTTTCCAGTTCGGCCGGGGTCGAGGCCACCTCCAGCGGGATGCCCATGATGCGCGAATAGGTTTTGAGCTGCTCCACCGCGCCGACTCTGAAAATGTCCATCGTGATCAGCGCCACCTTGTTGCCGCGGTTCAGGGCGTGCATGGCGGCCAGTTTGGCGGTGGTGGTGGTCTTGCCGACGCCGGTCGGGCCGACCAGCGCGATGATGCGCGGGGAATTCTTCTTCAGCCGCAGGTTGCCGGCAAATTTGATCAGCCGTCCCAGGGTTTCGCCCAGGCGGGCATTGACGCTCTGGCTTTCGCCCTGGGGCGGCAGCGTGTTGAGCGTGTCGATAATCTTGCGGATCAGGTCGGGCGACACGCCATTTCTGGCCAGCTCTTTGGACAAGGGCGAATCTTCGGGCAGCAGCTGTTCCCCGGATGCTGTCTCGGGGAGCGGCTCGCCATCGGCCGCCGGCCACTGAACATTTTTTATCCCCCCCTCCTGACTCTTGGTCAGGGTCGCCAGCAGCAGTTTCTTGATCTCTTCCAGGTCGGAGCGGGGGATGTTCTTCAGGTTGATGCTCCCCCCCTCCTGCAGGGTGGCAGGCTGGACATCTGCGGCGGCTTTATCCTCCTTGCGGGCATCTTCCTCGCGCCGGGTCAGGGATTCCACCTTCTCGCGCAGATCTTTCAGCTCGCGGGCCAGTGGCGCAAGCATGGAATTTTCCAGCTCTTCCCGGGCGGTGCGTTCGCGGGGCGGGGGCTCCCGGTAGGCGGTGGGGGGGGGCGGCGGAGGAGCCGGTTTGCGGGCCGGATCGATGGCCGCCGTCACCCGGTAGGCCTGCTTGCTGAAGAAGCCCAGGATTCCGCCGGTTTTTTCCTTCTTGGTTGAAAGAATCATCGCATCCGGGCCCAGCTCCGCTTTGACCATGCGCAGCGCCTCGGCCATGCTTGCCGCTTGAAAGGTTTTAACCAGCATGTAAACTCACCACTCCCAGTGACTGGATTTTGACATTCTGCGGTATCTCGTTATGCGACAGCACCGCCATATGCGGTACAAAGCGTTCGATCAGCTTGCGGACGTGACGGCGGATAGAGGGTGAAGCCAGCAGAACCGGCTGCGCGCCGCTCATGCCGAAGCGTTCGGACATGTTGCGGACCGCGGCGATGATCTGCTGGGCCGTGGCCGGCTCGATGGCCAGGTAACTGCCCTGGTCGGAGGGCTGGATCGCTTCGGCGATCAGGTCTTCAACTTCGCGGTCCAGGGTTATCAGGTACAGGGCATCATCCTCCAGCTTGTACTGGTCGACGATAAAGCGTCCCAGGGCCTGGCGCACGAATTCGGTCAGCACCTCGGGATCCTTGGTCAGCGAGGCATAATCGGCCAGCGCCTCCAGGATGGTGCGCATGTCGCGGATCGAAACCCCCTCTTTCAGCAGCCCCTTGATGACCCGCAGCACCGTGCCGAGGTTCAGCAGTCCCGGTACCAGTTCGTCAACGACTTTGGGCGCGCTGACCGCCACATTGTCGAGCAGCTGCTGCATCTCCTGGCGGCCGACCAGTTCGTGGGAGTAGCGTTTGATAATCTCGCTGATGTGGGTCGCCACCACGGTGGTGCTGTCCACCACGGTGTAGCCGTTGATCTGGGCCTGGTCACGCTCTTCGCTTCTGATCCAGACCGCCGGCAGCCCGAAGACCGGTTCCCTGGTTGCCACGCCCGGCAGGTTGGCGGTGACTCCGCCGGAATCCATGGCCAGGTACTGGCCGGTCAGTTCGCTGCCGCCCACCCGGGCGCCGCGGATCAGCAGATTATATTCATACGGTTTCAGCTGCAGATTGTCGTGGATATGGATCGGCGGAACGACAAATCCCATTTTCTGGGCGGTCTGGCGGCGGATCGAGCGGATCCGCTCCAGCAGTTCGCCATTCTGGGCGGCATCAACCATGGGCACCAGGCCGTAGCCGACTTCCAGTTCAAGCACATCCAGCGGCCGGATATTGGAGGCCTGCTCGATCGATTCCTCGCCGGCGCTGACTTCCGGCAGGGCCACCTCTTCCAAAACCTCGGCCTTCTCACGGGCCATTTTGCCGATCAGGAAGGTCGAGCCGGAAATCAGCAGAAAGGCGAAATGGGGCAGCCCGGGGATCAGGGCAAACAGGAACATGACGCCGGATGCGACGTAAAAAGCCTTGGGGTAATTCAGGAACTGACCGGTCAGCTCCTGGCCGAAACTGTTTTCATCGGCCGAACGGGTGACCAGTACACCGGCGGCGGTGGAGATGATCAGGGCCGGGATCTGGGCCACCAGCCCCTCGCCGATGGTCAGCAGGGTATAGTTGGCCAGGGCGTTCATCAGCGGCATGCCCTGCTGGAAAACGCCGATGATCAAGCCGCCGAAGATGTTGATCAGCACGATCATGATGCCGGCGATCGCATCACCGCGCACAAATTTGCTGGCGCCGTCCATCGAGCCGTAGAAATCCGCCTCGCGGGATATTTTCATGCGGCGGATCTTGGCCTCTTTGTCGGTCAGCAGTCCGGCCGACAGGTCGGCGTCGATGGCCATCTGCTTGCCCGGCATGGCGTCCAGGGTAAAACGGGCTGCCACTTCGGCCACGCGCCCGGCGCCCTTGGTGATGACGACGAAATTGATGACCACCAGAATCAGGAACAGAACCGCCCCGACGACATAGTTGCCCCCCACCACGAACTGACCGAAGGCCTTGATGACCGCGCCGGCCGACTCGGCCCCTTCGCTGCCGTGCAGCAGTATCAGGCGGGTGGAGGCTATGTTGAGGGCCAGGCGGAAGAGGGTGGTAACCAGCAGCACCGAGGGAAAAACCGAGAAATCGAGCGGTTGCACCGTGTAGAGGCAGATCAGCAGGATCGCCAGGGCGATGGTGATGTTGGCCGCCAGGAAAATGTCCAGAACAAATGCCGGCAACGGGATGATCATCAGCGACAGGATGCCGATCAGCCCCAGGGCAACATAAATATCCGAGCTTTTGCGGAACCCGCTTAACTCTATTGCTTCAACAGAACCGTTTGCCATGGATGTGCTTGCCAAGCCGCCTTTGTGGTCAGGGTGTCAAAAACAACGTCATATTGCATTTTTCGTGCCTTTGTCGGTGGCTGGGCTGTGTTTGAACCCCAGCGGGGTTTATCGCGCCATTGAGCGCTGTTTGCGCTTTTCAAGGGCTTCCCATAGTCCGCTGCTGCGCTGTCAAACGATTGAACGTGTCGAATTATTGACAGGAGCGCGTTTTGTGTCGACAGTAATCGTGTAACTTGCTTTACCGAATAGGTTCGTGTATTGTCCCTTACACTTTTAATGGAGGGGTGGCATGACAAAAGCGGATATTATCGATAGAGTTTCCACTGCGTGCGGTTTCTCGAAAAAAGAGGCTTCCGAACTGGTGGAGGGCTGTTTTTCGCTGATCAAAAGCTGCCTGGAGAGCGGTGAGGATTTGAAAATTTCCGGATTCGGCAAATTCGAAGTCAAACAGAAGAACCCTCGCCGCGGCAGAAATCCGCAAACCGGCGAGGCGATTGAAATCTCGGCCCGCAGAATCTTGAGCTTCAAGCCGAGCCAGATTCTCAAGGCGGCTGTCAACGGGCAGCAGGCCTGACAGACCTATTTACGTACAAGGAGTTAATTATGGCCAGTCTCAATAAAGTAATGCTGATCGGCAATCTGGGCAAGGATCCGGAGCTGCGCCACACCGCCTCCGGCATGGCGGTGGCCACCTTTTCGATTGCCACCAGCGAGCGTTTTAAAAGCAAGCAGACCAACGAATGGGAAGAAAAGACCGAGTGGCACAATATCGTGCTCTGGAGCAAGCTGGCCGAGACCGCCGGCCAGTACCTTTCCAAGGGCAAGACCGTGTACATCGAAGGACGCCTGCAGACCCGCAAGTGGCAGGATCGCGACGGCAATACCCGCTACACGACCGAGATTGTGGGCGATACGATGAAGATGCTCTCGCCCAGGGGCGAGGGAACCCGCAGCGGCGGCGGGGATTCATCCTATGAACCTTCCGGCGGCGGAAGCTATGAAGAACCCCCCTTCCAGGATGACGATATCCCGTTTTGAGAAACATCCGGGACCTTGCACGACTGATTCCTTATCTAACCGCGCTCCGCCGGCGTTATGCCGGTGGAGCGGTTTTTCTTCTGCTTACCAACGCTTTCGCCCTGCTGATCCCCTGGTTCATGAAACTGGCCGTGGAAGCCCTGCAGCATCCGGGCACAGCCCGTTTTTCCCCTTCCGCCTGCGCCCTGATCATCGTAGCACTGGCCCTGCTGCACTGCATAACCCGCATCTTTTCCCGCACCCTGGTCCTGAACGCCGCCCGCATCATCGAGTTCCGCATTCGCGACGACCTTTTCCGGCGGCTGATGCAGCTTGACCTGGGCTATTTTTCCACCAGCCGCAGCGGCGACATCCTGTCCCGCTTTTCCAACGATCTGACCAACGTGCGCATGCTGACCGGCTTCGGAGCCATGAGCGCGATCAACACGCTGATCATCTACGCTGCGGCAGTGACGATGATGCTGCGGATTCACCCCTGGCTGACTTTCTGGGCGATCCTGCCCTTTCCCCTGATGGTGCTGATCGTCAAAAAAGTAAGCCATAAACTGTTCCAGCGCTCCCTGCAGGCCCAGGAGGAACTGGCGCGGCTTTCCAGCCAGGCCGAGGAAACGGTTTCGGCGGTGCGGCTGATCAAATCCTACTGCCGCGAGGAGCATTTCCAGGAACAATTCGCCACAACCGCCGACCAGTACCTGCGCCACAATCTCCGGCTGGCGCGGCTGCGCGGCCTGATCCTGCCGGTGATGGCATCCGCCACCGGGGCGGGGACGCTGGTCGTGCTGTTCATGGGGGGGCGGCTGGTGATCGGCAATCAGATATCCCTGGGTGATTTTGTGGCGTTCAGCGGTTATCTGGCCATGCTGGTCTGGCCGACGGCGGTCATGGGCTGGATCCTGACGCTGGCCCAGCGCGGAGCGGCCTCCATGTCGCGCCTGGCCGAAATACTGGCGGCCGAGTCAGGGGTTGTCGATCGTGAGGATGCTGAAGCGGTCAGCGGGCTGCAGCAAGGAATCGAATTGCGGAATCTTTCTTTCGATTATCAGGGCAAGAACGTGCTGGAAGGCATCTCCTGCCGCATCAGGGCCGGCGAAACCGTGGGGATCACCGGCGGGGTCGGCTGCGGCAAAACCACCCTGCTGCGGCTGGTGGCGCGGCTTTTGCCGGTGGCGGACGGAATGCTGTTTGTGGATGGGCGGGATATCACTACGATCACAATCGACAGCCTGCGGCGTCTGATCGGCTTTGTTCCCCAGGAAGCGTTTCTGTTTTCACGGACGATCGAAGACAACATCGCCTACGGGATGCCGGGCCGGCACGATCCGGATTTGATCAGAAAGGCCGCTGGGCAGGCCGGTTTTCTGGCGGATGTGGAAGCTTTTTCCGAGGGGTTCGGGACGCAGGTGGGGGAAAAGGGGGTCACGCTTTCCGGCGGCCAGAAACAGCGTCTGGCCATCGCCCGGGCACTGGCCGGCGACCCGCCGCTGCTGCTGCTGGATGACCCGCTTTCGGCGGTTGACGCCGGGCGCGAGGAGGAGATTTTGAACGAACTGGGTCGTTTTTACGGCGGCCGGACGGTGCTGATCGTGTCGCAGCGGGTATCGGCCTTCCGCGACTGCGGCCGGATCATCGTGCTCAAAGCGGGAAAGATAGCTGAACAGGGTACACCGGGGGAACTATTGGCCCAAGGCGGGCTTTATGCCGAAATGTGCCGCCTGCAGCAGCTGCGAGACGAGTTGAAGGGGGAAGCACCCGCCCTGAACGGAATCGACGGGCCGCGCCAGCAACGATGAGAATTAGAACCGGAAATTTACCTTGTCACAATATGACACCGCTTGTGCTACCAAATCAGCAGGCGAGCAAGGTTCATCAGCTTTCAGAACTTATTTGGGTGTGAGCAATAACCTGAAAGTATGGTGATTGTCGGCATTCTGCCGAAACAGCCGAGAAGCCCGCCAAACGGAGCATTCCCCACAAACATCAAACAGTAACCAGCGCGGGACAAAAGCGGCGATGCGCTATACGTGCGTCCAAAGAGAGAAAAATAAGGGAAATAAGAAGGCAAAAGAAGCAAACCGGCGATTAAGAGCACCTTGACGGACCCGGCAAAAAAAGGAGCAGGAACCTGCAATTATTGAGAATTCTTATTGAATCATCCTCATAAAGCCAGTAGTATCGACTCGCCAGAAAGACAGAAACCCGAGAAAAATCCAAATGGCACGTTCAGCGGCGCGAAGCAGGTTAGTTCAACTGGAGCTTATGCGGCGGCTCCGCTTCGCTACGCGCCCCATAAACTCTTAAGTCGTTATCGCGAACTTAAAATAGTAAAGGAAACTGCATGAAAAAAAGAGAGGTCATTAAAGGAGAAAAGCACCATTGGTGGCCTATAGGGCTTTCAAAGTGTTGGTAAAACCAAGAAGGCATAGTACAACGAATTGATTTTAAAGGTGGAGTGGTTCCATCCAAGCCACAAAAGCTTGGAAAGATTTCTGACGGCCATAATATATTGTTTGAGAATGAAAGCCCTTGGCAGTCAACAATAGAGCATTTTTTTGACGAACCTGATCAAAATATGTCGAAAATTGTTGGCTGGTTATCATCTTTTAAAAAGGAAAATACGACTGATTTTTTATATCTCTCACAAGAAAGAGAAGATGAAAACTTGGACACACTTCGAGAGTGCATAATTTCTCTGGCAGTGCGATCTCCTAAATATAGAAATGCACAAAACTCATTTGTAGAGTCATTTCGCGGGAAACTTGAAAAAACTGAAAGCAAGAGGCTGATAGCGGCTAACATCAACCAAAAGTATAAAACTCTCATCAATAATTCAAAGGGGACTGGAAAATTTGCCATTCTCTTTTCTGAAAAGGACGAGTTTATTTATGGTGATGGCTTTTATACAAACATAAATGCGGCAACTGAACATCTTAATGGTTTGAAGATAGTTATTCCGATGACTCCATTCATTACAGTAGTATGGTCCTCTCCTACGGCATATCAATCATATCCAAGGCTAATATCAATCGAGGCAAATTCAGATATCGTTGAAATCGTAAATAATTCTGTTCAAGTTTACTCAAAGGAATATTTATTCTATAGAAGTCAACAACCAAGACTAATCGAACACTTTAAACTTGGTGAGCACAGAGTTTACGACCATCGGACTGACCCTGTCGCCAGACTAATAGATTCACTGATTCCAGATGAAAGTAGAAAAAGCTTTGGTTTATTTTGCGGCGCATAACAAGACAGTTTGACACCGCCCACCCGAAAAGACTGGGCTGGCGGGTCAAAGCCATGCCGTTGAACTAACCCGCTTCGCGGGAGCAAAAAACGAATAGAATCAGAATCTTAAGGCAATATAAGTCAAAAGCGAAAAAAGCGATATTAAAACCATAAAAACAGTATTAGGCGGTCTCTCCGGAGCCGCCTTTTTTTATTTTCATCACTGGTTTCCTCCTTTTCATCTTCCGATTTACGGCCTGAGGGCCGTATTGGTAAAACCTTATTTACGGCCTTGAGGGCCGGACAAATCAAAAGCGAAAGGAGAAACGATGATGACCCCGCTCCGCCGTAAGATGATGGAAGATTTACAACTGGCCGGTTACTCCCCCAAAACGCAGAAGGGCTACCTGGATGCCGTGCGTAACTTGGCGAAGTACTAAATGTGCTCGCCCGACCTGTTGACCGAAGAGGAAATCCGCCGCTTCTTCCTGCACCTGATCAATGTAAAGAAGGCTGCCCGCAGTATCGCATCGTCTACCGATTGAATGGTGATCGAATTGAAATACTTTCTGTTTTTGAAGGGCATCGGCTAGTGCGACTGAACGAATCAGGTGGTTAGGAAATGGTGAATTCAGACACCAAAAGGAGAGAGGCTATTTTTCAGTAAGAAATGTGGGAAAAGCCTCTCTCATTTTTTTAGACAGAGGGATATACCCAACTCGGCAAAACCCGCCGAGGGCTGATCAGCCTCAGCCCCGTGGGCGGCTAACTATGCCGCCAGCTTCAACGGCGTGATGTGCAGTTCCGTATTTCTCCTGGCAATCAGTAAATGTCAGAAAGGGTAGCCCAGGCCGACGAAGATCGCCGGGCCGTCTTTTCCGATCCCCAAGTCAACCCGGCCGACGATGTTGGGCCGTACGATGGCCCGGAAACCGATGCCGGGATTGAACTCGAAATTGGTGCCGTTGGCCTTGTCCAGCGATTCCATCACGGCGCCCAGATCGATGAAGGGCGCCACCTCCCAGTCGGCGGTCACGTTGAAGACTTCCCAGCGGAAGAGACGGATGCGCTCCTCCAGGTTGCAGAGAAAGAAACTGTTGTCGATGAAGCGGTTGCGCCCGTAGCCGCGCAGGGTCGTTTCCCCTCCCAGAATACTCTGCTCCAGAAAAGGCACATCCTTCCCCAGGGTCTGGTTGTACATCAAACGGAAAACGCTGACGTAGCGGGCGTTGTCCAGCGGGATAAATCCCTTGGCTTCCACCTCGTAATGGCGATAATCCCCGACGCCGCCTAGGGCCTGCATGGTCGGCTCGAAGGTGAAGCGGGCGTAGCCGCCATAGGTGGGGGTGTCGCGGTTGTTGAGGGTGCTGTAGGAGATTGAAATGCGGGGTGCGTGGGTCGTGAAACCGTTGATGCCGGGCACATCATCCGTGGCGAAGCGCTCTTTGATGTAGGGTACTTTTCTGACGGCGCCCCGCTTGATGTCCACATCGCGAAAACGGTCACCGAGCGTGATCTGGTAGTGCTTGCCGATTTGATAGCCGGCGGAAATGGTGTAGCCGGTCTCGTCGTTGGCGTAGTTGGTTTCCATCTGCTGCGGGCTTTTGGCATTAAAGCCGAAAAACCGGGAGGAGCCGTCGGAAATCTTGAAAAGATAGGCGTTCAGCTCCAGTTTTTTATCCAGCTGCGAAATATCGCGTAAACGAACTTCATAGGCGTGGTTGACCTTGCTGGACTGGGACAGGTTCAGCTCGATGGCGCGATCGGGGGTCGGGTAGAAGGCACCGTACAGCGAAGCCGTTATGCCGAAGTTGGAATTGTGGTTCACCTGCGGCGCCAGCAGGGTGCTGATTTCATCCTTCCGGTTGTGGATCAGAAAGGCGGTCAGGGCGCCTGCGGTGATGCCCTCGTTGGGGCTGGAGGCGATTACCGGCAGCGGGACGGTGACAACCTTGGTCTGTTCGTCGCAATTACCGTTGGTCAACGGAAAGGGGAGCTTTTCCCGGGAGATGTAGCTGGTGCAGCCGGACAAAAGCCAGATGGCGATCAGAAGCGCTGCAGTGCGAAAGGGCAGCAGGCTGCGTGAAAACGAAAAATTGTACATGCCCGGTTTAGTACCATCATGAACCGGCGCTGTCAATATGGGGCGGTTGCAGCGGTGTATGCCTCCGGTTTATGCGGGTTGTTCCTTCAGGCAGGATTCCAGCGCTTCCAGAAGCTTACTAAACACGATCGGCTTGATCAGCGTCCGGTCGGCCAGATCGGTTTTGTGCTGGTCGTCATCATAACCGGTGACGATGATAATCGGAACAGTGCGCCCCAGGGTGCGAATTTTTCGGATCATCTCCAGTCCGTTCATAACCGGCATTTCAAGATCGGTGATGACCACGTCCGGCTGAACAGTGCTGAACAGCTCCAGCCCTTCCAGGCCGTTGGCTGCCAGATGGACTGCCGCGACCTGCGACTTGAGAAACCTGCCGATGGCTTCACGCGCGATCTGATCGTCTTCAACCAGCAGAACCGTCATATTTTTCAACATTTCAGCTGCGGACACACTCACACCTCCAGCACGAATTCGGCTCCCGACTCGGTGTTACGGGCAATGATACTGCCCTTCATGTTTTTCTCGACGGTCTGCCGCACAATGAACAACCCCAGTCCGACCCCCTGATTCTGAAACTTGCTGGTGACATAGGGGTCGAAAATCCGCTCCAGAAGATCAGTCGGGATCGGGCCGCCGTTGTTGGCGATCCGGATGCGGTTTTTAGCGTTGCTGGTCAGATCGATGCTGATGTCTATGCGTCCGTCGGGCAGGCCCTGCTCGATAATGGCATCACGGGCATTGTTGATGATGTTGACCAGGCACTGGGAAAGATCGCCCGGTGAACAGTACAGCGGAGTTTCAGGCCCCTCCAGCAGGTTGATGCTGATGCCCTTTTCCTCCAGGGCGCCTTTGACCAGGTTGATCGTGTCGCGGATGACCTTACTCGGCATGATGGCGCTGGCCTGGAGGCTGGCCGGGCGATTCAGCTTACGGAAAAGGTCGATGGTGCCGGAAAGTTCTATCAGCTGCCGCATGATTGCATCCGAAAACTGCTCGGCCCGCTCGACCGGCAACTCTCCATCTTTCAGCAGATACACCATCTCCTGGACCTGCAGGCCGATTGAATTCAGGGGCTGGCGCCACTGATGCGAGATGTTCATCAGCATCTCGCCCAGCATGGCAAAGCGCGCCTGCTGCATCAGCAGGGCATCCTTTTCGCGGCTGCGCACGACTTCATCGGCGACGCGCTGTTCCAGCCCGATGCTGAACTGACGCAGATCGGCTTCCACCTGAATTTTCTGTTTGAGCGCTCTCTGGAGATTGGCCTGTTCTTCCATCAATCCGCTGCGCATGCGTTCAAGTTCGCGGGAAGCATAATTGAGCGCCTCTCCCAGCTGTTCGGTTTCAAGTGAAAAGCGGTCGACCGGCAGCTGTTCGCCCCGCCCGTGGGGGAGACGGTGGGCAAAATCGGCCAGCTGCCTGATGACCCGAGCCGGACGGCTGATGATTCCGGCCATGATAACAATCGACAGCAGCAGACAGGCAAATGAGAAAATCAGACTGTTCTGTATGGCCCGGGACTGTATTGTGCCGATTTCTGCGGTACTGAAGCGGATCTTGATCCAGCCCAGCGGCCTGCTGGTGCGGATCGGCTGCAGCACGAACAGGTCGTTTCCTTCCCGCACAAGCGTCCCCTTGCCGTCGGCCGGGATTTCAAACGTCTCCGGTGAGACGTGCGCGACGCTCCCGGAGGCGTCCGGCGATGATGAGGCGTCACTCAAGCCGTGGCCATCCAGATCCATAACCTGAATCCGCATGATGTTCGGCAGGCCGAGCGATTTTTGAACGTGATCGTCCAGGCCGGCATAATCGGCGATCAGCATATAGTAGGCGCAACCGTCGCCAATGTTGCTGGTCAGGGCCCGGGAACTGCGCTGGATGGAATCGATGTAGATCCGTGTGCGGGCCCGGATGTCAAGGATTGTGGTGATTGCGATGCCGAAGAAAATCACCAGAGAGGTCATCAGTATCAGGCGCAGGTGAAAGGGGCGGGGAATTTTCATTGTCGGCCACCGGCTTCGCCGCCCTTCAGGGGGCGGAGCCGAGCGTCTCCAGCGGGCGGTAATCCCTGGCGTAATCAGCCGGCACCGTTTCGCCGATGCCGACCTGTTTCAAGAGCTCTTTGCCGCTGCTCTCTCCGGGCAACTTCAGCAGAACCGCCTTCAGTTGTTCGCGCAGTTTCCTGGAAACACGCGGATGAGCGGAAACAGGATGCGGAGCCACCTTCGGGGTGGTCATGATCGTGCGGAGCTGGGAGGAAATTTCGGGCGGGGCTTTTTCCACCTCCACATCCAGGCTTGCGCCGGCCGGTGTTTTGCCCAGCAGGACATTTTTGAAAACGTTGGCGGTGCTGCCGGAATAAAGCGGAACCAGATTCAGGTCGGTCTGGTGCCGGGACAGGCTGTGCCGGGTAACCACCGAGCAGAGATTGCGCTCGCCGACAAACGAAACTTCGGTGTTTTTCAGATCTTCAACCTTCTGGATCGGCGAGTCCTTGCGGACGAACAGGACCCCGGCCAGCTCGCGGGTGCCCCTGACCAACGGGATATAATTCTGGCTTTTCCTGGCCAGAACCATCTGGGGCGGCGTTGAAAAAGCAAAATCGCCGTCACCGCGTTTGAGACCGTCTTCAAAGCTGGCCATACCCTCATAAAAGCGGAGCTTGATGCTGATGTCCAGCTCGCGTTCGAGCCGTTCCACCAGCGGAGCCCAGAGTGTATGCATGGCGGCCGGCGGCCGCTGGGGCAGTACGGCAAAGGTATAGATCCGTTTTTCAGCGGCGCTGGCGACCGGAGGCAGCAACAGCTGCGCCATGGCTGCAAATACTAATCCGATTATCAGGGCAGCGCTTGCTCTGTTTGCCCGCAGGACACGATTCATTTCAAAAGCCTCCTTCTCCGTTTGCTGTGCCAATCAGTATACTGCGGAAGCTGGTTATGGCAAGCAGCCGGTTCGCAAAAGGTTGTCATGGCACGGCACGTGCTAAACAACCCCCATCAGCCTCAACCCAAGGGAGGGAAGACAATGGGCAAAACCATAGTGATTTGCGATGACGAAGCGATCATCAGGGCCAATCTCAAGGCCATGCTGACGGAGTTGGGATTTGAGGAGGTGCTGGAATGCGGCAACGGTAAACGGGCCGTGGAGCTGGCTTTGGGGAGTTTTCCCGATATGGTGATTCTGGATGTCTCCATGCCGGAGATGGATGGCATTACGGCTGCGGCCGAAATCAGAAAAAAGCTGAAAATACCGATCATGCTGCTGACCAATGCCTATGATGCAGCGACTGTCAAACGGGCAGCCGCCAGCGGAATTGCCGCTTTTTTAACCAAGCCGCTGCGGAAGCAGGATCTGCTGCCGGCCATGGAGATCGCCCTCAAGCATGCCGAAGAGGTCGAAGATCTGAAAGAGCGCATCGAGGATCTGCGCGAAACGATTGAAAACCGCAAGATGATTGAAAAGGCCAAGGGGCTGCTGATGGAAAAGGAGCATCTGCCCGAAGCCGAGGCCTATCGCGCCCTGCAGAAAATGGCCATGGATACACGCAAAAGCCTGCGTCAGGTGGCGGATGCGATCCTGAAAGCCGCTTAAGCCGCTTAAGCCGCTTGCAGCGCCAGCCACCAGGCGCCCGCGACCAGGGCGGCGGCGGTCAGGGCCAGGCTTGCGTTCAGCAGTCGGCCGGGGCGGCCCTGTTTTCCCGTCAGGAATTCCGTCAGTAGCCCCAGGCAGATGCCGGCGCCGAAGCCGAACAGATGCGCCCCCAGATCGGTGTTTTTGCCTTCCGTCCCCAAAATTGCCAGCAGCGCCAGTCCGGCGGCGACCGGAACAAACCAGCGCCGTCGCAGTTGCTGGTGGTGGCGCAGCATACTGATGGCGGCCAGCAGGCCGACGGCGCCAAATACGGCGGTAGAGGCTCCCACCGAGCGGTGGGCCGGAGACTGCAGCCAGGCGTTGAGCAGGTTTCCCAGGGCGCCGGAAGCCAATAGCAGGCTCCAGGCCAGGCCGGAGCCCAGTTCGCGGCAGAGCAGGATAATGAACACGCCGCCGATGGTCAGGTTGCTGAGCAGGTGCATCAGGTCGCCATGCAGGGTCAGGGCGGTGACCAGCCGCCACCACTGACCGTTCAGGATGTCGGCGGCATGGGCCGCGCCGATCTCGTTTAAATCGATGATGCCGCGACCCGGCAGGGAAAGGCCGAGCAGGGTCAGATTGTGAAAGGTCGCCAGCAGAATCAGAACCGAGATGGTCGGCAGGGTGTTTTCCGCCAGCGTTCGGGCCGGCGCCAGGGGGGGCGGCCAGTTGCGGTTGTGCTCCTCATACATGCGCAGTTCGTTGCGGGCGCTGGCCAGATGCTGTTCCGGCACCAGCAGCTGCCAGCCCGGACTGTCGGCGTTTATGCAGCAGGGGATCGAACGCGAATCCAGCACCAGCGCCCACAGCTGGGCCCGACGCCTGTTCAGGGGCGGCGCCCCCTCCAGTAAAACCGGCCGCCAGCCCTCTTGATCAGGGCTTCTGTCAAACTCTTCAGCATTCATTCCGTACAGTATAATCACTAACTCCGCAATTATCAGGGGGCTGGTAGATAAAAACGAAAATCTGACCCATAATACTGCAATTTCGATAACACAGAGCAACGGAGCAACAGAGAGATCAGTATGTTGCATTTGAAGTCGGATGTGCCAGATGAGTTGATCTCAAAAGTTTTTTCGATAAGATTTTCTTTGTTTTTCCTCGTCTGCTCTGTTGCTCTGTGTTTCAAATGTTTTTTCAGGTCTAATTGTCTTGCCGATACGGGCGCTTTTGCGTAAACTTTGTCAGCCGCCGCTTGCTGGCTGGCCGATATCATTTGGGGAGCCCGTTAGATGAATATTGTTGAACAGGTCAAACAGATCGCCGCAGACGCCCGCCAGGCCGCGCTGGCCATGGCCCGCCTTTCCAGCGGAACAAAAAACACCATGCTGTTGAAGATGGCTGCCGCTCTGGAAGTCGGAACCCCGCAGCTGATCGCCGAGAATCAGAAGGATCTGGTAGCCGGCCGCGGCAAGGGGCTTTCCCCTGCCATGCTGGACCGCCTGATGCTGGATCAGAAACGCATCGCCTCGATCGCCAACGCCCTGCGCGAGGTTGCCGCCCTGCCCGACCCGGTCGGCGAAGTCACCAGAATGTGGAAGCGTCCCAATGACCTGATGGTCGGCAAGATGCGCATCCCGCTGGGGGTGATCGGCATCATCTACGAATCGCGTCCCAATGTCACCGCCGATGCCGCCGCGCTCTGCCTCAAGGCCGGCAATGCCGTTATTCTGCGGGGCGGCTCCGAAGCGATCCATTCCAACCTGGCCATCGCGGCGATACTGCAAGGCGTCCTGAAAGAGCTCGGTGTCCCCCGGGCGGCCCTGTCGCTGATCCCCTTTACCGAGCGCGAAGGGGTGTTGGAGATGCTCAAGCAGGAGGAATTCATCGACCTGATCATTCCGCGCGGCGGCGAGAGCCTGATCCGCTTTGTCGTGGAAAATTCACGCATCCCGGTCATCAAGCATTACAAGGGGGTCTGCCATGTGTTTGTGGATCAGAGCGCCGATTTCGACAAGGCCGAACAGATCATCGTCAACAGCAAGACCCAGCGCCCGGGCGTCTGCAATGCTCTGGAGACGCTGCTGATTCACCGGGATGCGGCTCCGCTCTTTGTTCCCCGTATTGCCGCTGCCCTCACTGCGCTGGGTGTTGAATTGCGCGGAGATGAAGAGTTCCGCAGCTATGCGCCAAACGCCAAACCGGCCAGCGAGGAAGACTGGCAGGCCGAATACCTGGAACTGATCCTGGCCTGCCGGATCGTGGATGACATCGATGCCGCTATCGACCATATCAACCGCTACTGTTCGCTGCACACCGAGTCGATCATCACCAGCGACTACGGCCGGGCCCAGCGCTTCATTCGTGAGGTCAACTCCTCCTGCGTGATGGTCAACGCCTCCACCCGCTTCGCCGATGGCGGCGAGCTGGGACTGGGAGCCGAAATCGGCATTTCCACCACCAAGCTGCATTCCTTCGGCCCCATGGGGCTGGAGGATCTGACCACCACCAAGTTTATTGTCTATGGTGATGGACAGGTGCGGGGGTAATAGACTGGCCACAATAAAAGCAAAACGCCCCTCAGGGATTATTCCGGAGGGGCGTTTTTGTGAGGTTGAAAAGCTGGAGCGTCGGTACAAAATCACCTTTTCGAGCGCTTCCCGGGTTTGATGGTGCCGAGCCGTGCCGGGGCCCGCCTGCTTTTTTTCTGTACGGCTTTGGCGCCCGGTCGAACGGTCTGATCCGGGCTCTTTCCGACTTTAGCTGAACCGTCTCCGGCCTGCATACTGCTGTTGCGATACTCGGTCGGTATTTTACTGACATCATCAACCCAGAAAACCAGCCCGTTACTATCCTCATATTTATGATAAACCGGCGCCGGAGGCGGGATTTTGCTCTGTTCGTCGAGCCAGGAGACAACTCCGTTCCGGTCCACATGCCGGAAGTATTTTTTAGCGGGGGATGTGGCAACCCGGTCGTTATGATTGTTCGCGGCTTCAGCGGGAGTCTTGGTGGCTACCGGAATTACCTGCTCCGCTTTGGGCCTGGCAGATCGTTCCTGCTCGGCCATTTGCGCTGCCTTCCGCTCCTCTTCGGCCTTGAGAGCGGCCAATCGGGCAGTTTCCGCAGCCGCCGCACGTTCCGCTTCAGCTTTGACACCGGCCTGTCGCCGTGCCTCTGCTTCATCCTTCTTCTCCTGCTCGGCCCGGGCTGCGGCAGCTTTCCGGCTTTCTTCCAGCTTCAGGGCCGCCGCATGTTCCTGCCCGGCCTTTTGTTCGCTCACCTGTTTTTCATCCGCTTGCGAAGCATTGACGGCAACCGGCGGCTCTACAGCTTTGCTGACTGCGGGAGACGCTATGGCGCTGCCGGCCTTTTCAGGCGCAGCACCATCATCTGACGTGAGCTTCGGTCCACATTCGTAATTAAACACCGTCTGATGTTCAACAAGTTTCAGCAGCAGGGAGCCGTTCTGTTTTTCTTCGCTGACAGACTGCAACAGACAGATCCGGGCTGCGGCTTCCGGATGTCCGGCTTTATGCGCTTCTGCCAGTAAAGCAAAAGCGGATTCAAGGTTCTGCTCAACACCGATGCCGAACAGGTAGGCTGTCCCGGCATTGCTGGCGCCGATGCTGTTGCCCTGCTTCGAGCTTTCCAATGCCATTTTAAAGGCATATTCCTTCGAAATCGTTGCCGTTGGATATTTGTTGGCAATATACATCAGCATGGCCTGGGCAAACGGGTTGCCCTTCTCGCCGGCCATCAGCGCATATTTGAGAGCTTTTTCAGGATTTTCGGGAAGGGGTGAATCCCCGGTCAATGCATATGCCAGGATCATCTGTGAATCGGTATCACCGGCATCGGCGCGCTGTACGACTTTTGTGATATCAGCGGTGGCGATTTTAGCGGCGCGTTCAACCCAGCTCATTTGCTGCAGATCCTCATCCGCATGGAGGGCACAAGCGGGCCGGGGCGCGCCGTGCAGCATACACACAAAAACAAGGCAGGACAGCAGTGACTTTTTGATCATCATGGCGGTCATGTGGAAGAGTTATTTGGAAAACAAATTGATGACTTTATTCATAACGTAGAAAACCACACCCTGCGGGTGTGGTCATGTGGACTGGCTATGCCGGTCCCGTATGGGTCTGGCTGATAAAGCCGCTCACTGCTATCCTTTCAACGAGTTGTTGCCGC
>JAJZRX010000037.1 GCA_021850095.1 Deltaproteobacteria bacterium | reverse complement strand
GGCGAGTGTCAGTACCGATTCAACCGTCGCTTTGATCTTAAAGGTATGCTGCGACGTTTGGTCGTAGCATCAGTCAACACGAAACGGATTTCGGAACCCGAATTACGCCGAGCGGAAGATTGGCGCTTCTGAGTAACTTAACCACAGATCTTTGAAATTCAGCTGGTTACGGCACGGCAATTTCGCGTCCAGTCGGGATGAGTTCGAACCCGAGGTGCTTCGCTTTGCGCTTCAGATTTTGAATCAGGCGTGATTGGTAGCGCTCCTCGTAGTAATCCTGACCAAGGTCGTTGTAGCAAGTCCCGTTTTTCAGCATGGCGTAGACTATCGTCGCAAGCTTGCGGGCAGTGGCCGTTATGGCTTTTGGTGCTCCTAACCTAGCCTTCTGCCGGCGGAAGTATGCTCCCAATGCGCTCTTTGATCTGGCCAAACCGTAAGCTGCCATACGGAATGCTTGTGCAGCCCGGTTAGCTATCTTTTTGGTGGCGCTGCTCAGGACCTTGCCGCCGCTAATCTTCGCTCCTGGGGCCAAGGCCATCCAGGATGTAAAGTGTTTATCTGTTTTCCAGCGGCTCATGTCTATGCCGATTTCAGCTATGATCTTCACGGCTGAGGCGGTGTCAATCCCGTCAATATCTGTGAGATCGACGCCAGACATACGCATCATAGCTTCATCGAGGCTGGTTGGTGGCTGTCCACCGCCGAAGCTGCCTTCGGCATTCTTGGCATCGAAAGCCCGAAGTTGTGACAGTATTTGCCGGTCACACTCGTCTATCTTTGCCAAGTAGAACTCGTACAGTTCTACGGCTTGCTGCAAGCTGAATAAATGCTCTGCCCGGTAATTGCCGTGCAAAGAGCGAGCGATGGTCTTCACGTCGTTCTTGCACCGCTTGTCCCGGAAGTCAGCCAATTTGTGAGGATCACGCTCACCCGCCACGATCGCTTTGATGATGCGCATCCCGGTGACCCCTGTGATGTCACTGACGACGTTGTGCAGTTGCAGATTCATCTGCGCCATGGCCTTCTGCATATGCTGAATGTGAGACCCGGAGATCTTTACCAGTGTCGCCCGTTGCCGGACGTAAGCACGAAGCGCGACCACCTGATCTGCAGGACGAAACGCCCCGCGGAGGAGACCATAGGTGTGCAACTGCTGCAGCCACTGGCAGTCCAGAACGTCGCTCTTTCTGCCGGGGACATTCTTGACATGGCGGGCGTTCACCAGTTTCACCTCAAGGCCGCGGCTTTCCAGGATCTCAAAGACGGGAATCCAGTAGATACCTGTGGATTCCATGGCTACCGTGGTAACACCACAGGAAGTAAGCCAGTCGGCCAAACGCTCCAGGTCATCCGTGAATGTGGAGAATTCTCGGACAGGTTCAGGATCAGCTCCTTCAGGAACAGCCACAAAATGGCTCTTGGAGCCGACGTCAATTCCGGCAGCACAGGCATTGAGATGCGCCAGATGCTTCGGCAACCGCATAGGCTTCTTCGTGGATGTCTTCTTCATTGCTGCGGCCCTCCATGAAAAAATAGGGCAGGCCGGAAAGGGGAGCTGTCGAATGCGGCTCTCTTCTGAACGGGATAGCAGATGCTTCACCAATGACAAAATCGCCAGCTCCCGGACCATGCTAATCAACGGGCACAAGGCACCAGTGTCCAATCGGCCTCCTCATCCCGGCTGCAGCTGAAACGTAGCGGATTCGGAGGCAAACATCAAGTTACTCAACGACAGGACGCCGCGCAGCGGCGCGAGTTGCTAATCAGGATGTTTAAAAACATGAAGATCAGTATCAAGATGCTGCTGATGGTGGCAATCCCGATTATTGGTATGCTCGTTTTTGTCGCACGGGATATATCCGACAAAACAGCCAGCCTGCGAGATCTGAACATGACCAGCACCCTGACCGGCTTGGCGGTCAAGAGCGGATCCCTGATCCACGAACTGCAAAAAGAACGCGGCCTCTCGGCCGGCTTCGTTGCTTCGAGAGGTGAAAAATTCCGCGAGGACCTGAGCAAACAGCGCGGTGAAACCGATCTGAGCATCAGGACCCTCAAGGGATACCTCACCACCAACGCGGCAAACCTGGCTGGCGCCAGAGAACGACTGGGGGCAGCCGATGCTTTGCTTGGCAATCTTACCGCCACGCGCGGCGGCGTGGACAGCATGAATTTGCAGCAACAGGAATCGATCTCTTATTTTACAAAAACCATCGCCGCCTATCTTGACGTCGTGGCCCAGATAACGATATTGAGCCGGAACCCGGATATTACCCGCGGCGCCATGGCGTACCATGCTTTTCTGAACGCCAAGGAGCAGAGCGGACGCGAACGGGCGACCATGAACGGAGTTTTTGCCAGCAACAGCTTTGACGAAGAGACCTACCGCAAATTTATCGCCATCGTTTCAGCCCAGGCAACTTTTCTGGATGTCTTCAGCAACTACGCGGAAAGCAAGGACGTGGCTTTTTTCCGGGAGAAAATGAATGCGCCCTTTGCCCTGCAGGTGGAAGAGATGCGCAAAACCGCCCTGAGCAAGGGTTTGGCCGGAGATTTCGGCATCCCGGCCGAGGAGTGGTTCAAAACCATAACCGCCAAGATCAACGCCATGAAAGAGCTTGAAGACCAGATGGCGGCCGAGTTGGGAAATAAAGCTTCCAGTCTGGCGGGGGAAGCCCGAAACGGCCTGATCTTCAGCTCGCTGATCGCCGGGTGCGCCGCCCTTGCCGCGTTAGTATTCACCTTTGTTTTCGTGACCGGCATAACCGCGCCGCTCAAGACCATGGTTGGGATGCTGCGGGACATCACCGAGGGCGAGGGCGATCTGACCAAGCGGCTGGACGCCGATCGCGGCGACGAGATTGGCGACGTCTGCCGCTGGTTCAACCGTTTTGTGGACAACATGCACACCATCATCTCACAGGTTTCCGGCACAACCCGGCAGGTAACCGCATCAGCCGCCCAACTGCACAGCACCGCCGAACAGATCGCCACCGCCGCCGAGGAAGTGGCCTGCCAGTCCACCACCGTGGCAACCGCCAGTGAGGAGATGTCTGCCACATCCAATGATATTTCCCAGAACTGCTCATTGGCGGCCGAAGTATCCAACCGGGCCAGCGATAACGCGCGGGGCGGCGCTCTGGTCGTGCAGGAGACCCTGGAGGGGATGCATAACATCGCCGACAAGGTCAGGGAGTCAGCCCATACCGTTGAAAATCTGGGAGCGCGCTCTGATCAGATCGGAGCCATAGTCGGCACGATTGAAGATATTGCCGACCAGACCAATCTTCTGGCGCTGAATGCCGCCATCGAGGCGGCCCGGGCCGGAGAGCAGGGACGCGGATTTGCGGTTGTGGCCGATGAAGTGCGGGCGCTGGCCGAACGGACCACCCGGGCTACTAAGGAGATCGGTTCCATGATCAAGGGGATTCAGCAGGAAACAAGTGGAGCGGTCAGCAGTATGGAAAACGGCGTCAAGGAGGTCGAGCGGGGAATGGACAGTTCCCGCAAGTCCGGCGAAGCGCTGCAGCAGATTCTGGATGCGATCAATGACGTCACGCTGCAGGTTCATCAGATTGCCACAGCTGCCGAGGAGCAGACGGCCGTTACCGGAGAGATTTCATCCAATATCAATCAGATTACGGACGTTGTCCAGCAGACCGCCAAAGGCGCCCATGAAACCGCCAAAGAAGCATCGCTTCTGACCGGGCTGGCCGGCGAACTTGAACAACTGGTCGGGCGCTTCAAACTGTAGTCCGTCGCATATACCGGAAATCACTACAGGCGGCCATAACGGCCGCCTGTAGTGATTCTGAATTATCGAATGTGAAGAGAAATCATTTGCCCTTGACAGCATAAATTCCGGCGGCGTTGCGCCAGTAGCCTTTATAGTCCAGACCGTAACCGAACAGAAAACGGTCCCCCACCTCAAGTCCGCTGTAATCGGCCCTCATGCCCGGTGTAACTTTGCGCAGATGAAGCTTTTCAACCAAAACCGCCATCAAAACGGCGGCAGCTCCCCGCTGACGGCAGTAATCGGCTATGGCTGCCAGAGTGATTCCCTCGTCGAGAATGTCATCCAGCAGCAGAACCGTCCGCGCTTTCAGATCGGCTTTCGGTTTGACAATCCATTCCAGGGTCGAGCCACTGGTCTCATGGCCATAACGGGTGGCGTGGATATACTCGATTTCCAGAGGAAACGGCAGCTGCGTCAGTAGCTGGCCTCCGAAGATCATGCCGCCGTTCATGACACAAAGCACCAGCGGATTGGATTCACTCAAATCAGAGGTCAGCTCCTGGGCGATCCGTGCGATGGCGGCCTCTACTTCAGATTTGGTTATCAGCAGGTCGGCTTCGGTCATTACCTTGCGTGCATCATGCAGTTTCATAGGTGTCCTTTCGCTGTGCGGCTACGACCCGTTCGATGCCGCCCGGATCTTTAAAGGTGAGTGGTTCTGAATAGGCTCCCGTTGCATTGCAGATCCTGATCAGATCGGCAGCCTGGCCACAACCGGCCTCCAGCAGCAGCCAGCCGGATCGGTTGAGATGCAGATGCGCCTGCGGAATGATTTTCCGGTAAAAATCAAGACCATCAACACCGCCGTCCAGGGCGCCGAGCGGATCATACTCACGCACTTCGGGTTCGAGTCCGGCCAGATCGACCGTCGGTATGTAGGGCGGATTGGATACAATCAGATCGTAGGTTCTCTTTGCAAGCGGTTCAAATAACGAACCGTGCAATAATTCAACGGTGACACTGTGTTTCAGAACATTTCTCCGCGCGACCTCCAAAGCGGCGTCAGAGATGTCCGTGGCAGTAACGGCCGCCGCCGGGAATTTAGCCGCAAGCGACACCGCGATACAGCCGCTGCCGGTGCCTATATCCAGAATCGATCTGGCGTCAGGCATCAGGGCGAGTGCCTGAAGCACCAGCACTTCCGTATCATGCCGGGGAATCAGCACATCAGCAGTCACCTCAAAATCCAGACCGCAGAATTCCTGGCTGCCCAGAATATGCTGCAACGGTTCCCGCTTTGCCCGCCGGGCCACCATGGAGCGATAGGAAGCCAACTCATCAGCTGAAAGCGGTTTGTCGTAATTGAGATATAACCCCACCCGATCAAGCCCGGTGGCGGCGCACAGCATCCATTCCGCTTCCAATCGGGAGTTTTCCACTCCCTTGGACATCAGAAAGTCTTTCGTCCAGCCGAGAACCTTAAGTGACGTCCAGACGTCCCGTTCCATCATCCCGTTGCTCTCCTTTGCTTGGAAATACTATCCGATATTGTTCTGTTACACCAATCAATTTATCACAGAAAAAAGGGCAGCCTCGAATCGGGGCCGCCCTGGTGGAAACAGATGGTATTTAACGCTATATGAGCTTAACAGCCTCTTGTGCATACTCAAGAATGATCGAGGGGACGATACCGGGAATCAGCGAACCGGCCACAGCTATAATCAGAGCCAGAGCAACCGGAGCAGTCACTTGAGTCCATTCGAACTCCTCGGTCGGATCCTTCATGTACATATAGACCATGACCCGCAGGTAATAGTAAACCGAGGCGGCACTGTTGAGCACACCGATAACTGCCAGCCAGATATACCCTTTTTGAACGGCACCGGAAAAGAGGTAGAACTTGCCGATAAAGCCGGCTGTAGGCGGCATGCCAGCCAGAGAGAACAGGAAGATCGTCATGACAACGGCCAGTACCGGACGTTTGAAACCAAGACCGGCAAAGTCCATAACATTTCCGTTGGTTTCACCCTTCTTGGCGATCAGGATGATTACCGCAAAAGCACCAATGTTCATGAATGAATAGGAGAGCATGTAGAACAGGATACCAGCGGAGCCGACCGCGTTACCGGCAGCCAGACCGACCAGAGCATATCCGGCGTGAGCTATGGAGGAATAGGCCAGCATTCTCTTGATATTGTCCTGACGCAGCGCCGTGATATTACCGATGGTCATGGTGAGAACAGCCAGAACCCACAACAGCTGGCTCCACTCAATCTGAAGAGTCGGCATGGCCACCAGCAGGATTCGCAGCAGCGCCGCAAAACCGGCAGCCTTGGGACCAGCTGACATGAAAGCGGTCATGGGGGTCGGAGCGCCTTCATACACATCAGGAGTCCACATATGGAAAGGAGCGGCGGCAACCTTGAAGCAGAAACCGGTCATCATCAGCAGCATACCGGCCAGCAGCATGATGTTTTCTGAAGGCAGAGTCATCTGGCCGACAACCGAAGCGATCTTGTAAACACGTGTTGTGCCGGTGGCACCGTAAATCAGCGCCATACCATACAGCAGAAAACCTGTTGAAAAGGAACCCAGCAGGAAGTACTTCAAGCCGGCTTCATTGGATTTTACGCTGTTGCGGTTAAAACCGGCCAGAACATACAGCGCGACCGACATAACCTCAAGCCCGAGGAAGATCGTCATCATATCGGTGCCGGAAGCCATCAGCATCATACCGACCACAGTAAAGAGGATCAGCGGATAAAGCTCGCCATAATTGCACCCTTCTCGCTCCATGTACTGGTCGGAGATAAGAACGGCCAGACCGGCAGCTAAAAGGAATACCAATTTAAAGAACGTGGCATAATTATCGAGAACTACAGAGCCGCTGAAACTCTCGATGTGTTCACCCCACCCTGCCCCTACCAGCACCGCCGTCGCCACGATACCGAAAAAACTGATGTAGGCCAGGTAAGACTTCTGTTTGCTGGGAACAAATACATTGATCAACAGCAGGGCCATGGCCAGCACGGAGAGAACTATCTCCGGCAGGATCGGTGTCATGTTGACGACTGGAATTGAAATCATGTCCATCTAAAATATCCTCCGGTCGGATTGACTCGTTGTTATTTACTTTACTTCTTTAGAAACGTCGGATTGTGCAGCATTGGGTGCTGAAGAAGGCGCCATACCCTGGTGGCCGGCCGGTGCTTCCATCGCCGGATGTCCGGCAGGCATTTCAATCGCCTGGTGACCGGCTGGCAGTGCTGCCGGCAGAGCCTGTGCATTCACTGAATTGACACGAACCTGGGCCACAAGCTTCTTGATGGCGGGATCCATTCTGTCGATAAAAGGTTTCGGATACAGACCCATGAAGAATATCATGACAATCAGCGGCACCATGATAGCTACTTCGCGTGCATTCAAATCGAGCAGTTTCTGATTTTTGGGATTGTCGAGCTCACCGAACATGACCCTCTGGAAAACCCACAGCATGTACACAGCCGAAAGGATAACGCCACTGGTCGCAACAACCGTCCACCAGCGCAACTGGCTTTCAAAAGCACCGATCAGTATCAGAAACTCGCCAACGAAACCGTTTGTACCCGGCAGACCTACCGAGGAAAAGGTCACAATCATGAAGATTGTGGCAAACACCGGCATCTGCTTGGAAAGGCCTCCGAAGTCGGTAATCAGGCGCGTATGCCGGCGTTCATAAATGAAGCCGACGATAAGGAACAGTGCGCCGGTCGAAACACCATGATTCAACATCTGCAACATACCGCCAGAGATACCTTCCGCATTGAAGGCAAAGACACCGAGCATGACGAAACCCAGGTGAGCTACCGATGAATAGGCAACCAGCTTTTTGACGTCCTCCTGCACCATCGCAACCAGAGCAGCGTAGATAATGCCAATGACGGAAAGAGTTGCGATCATCGGTGCGAATTTGTGGGCCGCTTCGGGAAAGAGCGGTATGGCAAAGCGCACATAACCGTAAGTACCCATTTTCAGCAGTACAGCCGCCAAGATAACCGAACCTGCAGTCGGCGCTTCGGTATGGGCATCCGGCAACCAGGTGTGCAGCGGAAACATGGGAACCTTGATTGCAAAAGCAAGGGCAAAGGCCAGGAACAACCAGATCTGGGTAGTCATATCCAGCTTGAGGCTGAAGAACTGCAGCAGACCAAAGTCAGTGATACCAGCTTCCAAACCTTTGAAGTACAGGAAGATCAATGCCACCAGCATCAGCAGTGAACCGACCATGGTATAAACAAAGAACTTGACGGCTGCGTAGATTTTGTTCTTGCCGCCCCAGATACCGATCATGAAGTACATCGGAATCAGCATGACTTCCCAGAAGATGTAGAAGAGGAACAGGTCGAGCGAAATGAAAGCGCCCAGCATGCCGGTTTCAAGCAACAGCAGACAGATCATGTACTCCTTGACCTTCTCCTCAACTGCGGTGTAGGTCGAAAGAACGGCAATCGGCATGATGAAGGTGGTCAGAATCACCAGCCAGAGACTGATGCCGTCTATACCGATGTTGTAGCGCATGACGAACGGTCCGGCGGCGATCCAGGGCATGTTCTCGATAAACTGGAACTCTGCGTTGGTCTGGAATCCGGACAGTATCGTCAGAGATACCAGAAAAGTTACCAGTGTTACCGCGAGGGTTACATTCCGAAGCACACCCTTGCTGTCCTTGGGAATGAACAGCAGCAACAGGACACCCAGTATAGGCAGGAATGTCGTCAGGCTCAGTACGTTACTCATGAATTCGTGCTCCTTTATACAAAGTGCGAATGATTTGTTATTTGAAAATGTAATATCCAAGGATAACTACAACACCGAGTGCCATGGAGAAGGCGTAGTTGTAGATGTATCCTGACTGCATGTAGCGGAAAATACCGCTGAAACCCATTACCACGTTTGCAACTCCGTTAACGACACCATCAACCACGATTACATCAAATCCCTTCCAAAGGAATTGGCCAAATGCCTTACAGGGATTCACGAAAAGGAAATCGTACAGTTCATCCACATACCACTTGTTGTAGACGGCACGATACAGGGCTGGGAATGTCTCGGTAAAGCGAGCCGGAGCACCGGTGTTCTTAACATACAGGGTCAGGGCAATCATGATACCGACAACCGCGATGGCAACCGAAAGCCCCATCAAACCCCATTCGAGAGCATGACTGTGATGCTCACCGGCATGTGCATAGGTGGCACCGAACTCATTTGCCAATTCAAAGACCGGATCAAGCCAGTGTTCCAGGTAGTTGGGCAGAGCGCCCATCAGCTTGGGCATACCGATGAAACCGCCGATGGTTGCCAGTACGCCAAGCACCATCAGAGGAATGGTGATGACCAGTGGAGACTCGTGCAGGTGGCTCTTGACTTTCGGGTTGATACGACATTCGCCGAAAAAGGTCATGAACACCAGACGGAACATGTAGAAAGCGGTGAAACAGGCGGCAATCGCGCCGGTACCCCAGAGGATGATATTAAGACTGCCGTGATAGGGGTTTGAAAAAGCCTTCCAGAGAATCTCGTCCTTAGAGAAGAAACCGGAGAAGGGGAAGATACCGGCAATCGCCAGGGTGGAGACAAAAAACGTGATAAAGGTGATCGGCATGACCTTGCGCAGACCTCCCATATTGCGCATATCCTGGGGATCATCATGCAGATGTCCGTGGTGCAGCGCGTGGTGCATGGAGTGGATGACCGATCCGGAACCAAGGAACATGCAGGCTTTGAAGAAAGCGTGTGTCATCAGGTGGAAGATACCGGCCCAGAAGGCGCCGACACCCATTGCCAGGAACATGAAGCCGAGCTGGGAAACGGTTGAATAGGCCAGAACTCGTTTAATGTCGTTTTGAGCGGTGCCGATCGTTGCGGCGAATATTGCAGTTGCCGCACCGATTACGGCTACGACCATCATGGTATCGGGTGACTTGATGAAGACGAAGCTCATCCGTCCGATCATGTAGACACCGGCGGTAACCATCGTAGCGGCATGGATCAGGGCTGAAACAGGAGTGGGACCTTCCATGGCGTCAGGTAACCAGGTGAAAAGTGGTATCTGGGCCGACTTGCCGGTTGCGCCAAGGAAGAAGCAGAGAGTAGCGACCGTCACGACACCGCCATAGGGGAGCAGGTGTGATGCTGCCTTGATTTCAGTAAAATTGATGGTCCAGATATTGTGGTTGCTGCCGAACCACCAGTAAAGCGTGAACAGGCCGATAAGAAAGCCGAAGTCGCCGACCCTGTTCATTACAAAGGCCTTCTTGGCGGCATCGCCAGCGGACTTCTTGTGGAAATAGTAGCCGATCAGCAGGTAGGAACAGAGACCGACGCCCTCCCAGCCGATAAACATGACCAGCATGTTGTTGCCGAGGACCAGCAGCAGCATCGACATACAGAACAGATTAAGATAGGCGAAGAAGCGATAGAAGCCCTCTTCTCCGTGCATGTAACCGATTGAATACAGGTGAATCAGCGATCCGACTCCGGTTACCACCATGATCATGACGGCTGAAAGAGGATCAACCAGGAAGGCCATGTCGGCTTTGAAATTACCTGAATGAATCCAGGGGAAAATCACCTTTTCAAAGACGCGCTGTTCAGGCGGCAGGCCAATCATCTGCATGAGAATTCCGCACGATACGATGAATGACATAAAGATCATGAGCGTACCAATTCCACCGATAACCGCTTCATTCTTGATCTTTTTCCCGAAGAATCCGTTAATCAGGAATCCGATGAGCGGGAAGAGCGGGATTAGCCATACGTTGTCAAACATGTAAGACTCCTTTTATGCAATCGTTAAACGTTTTTGCAGGGATTGTACTACCGGAACTACCACTTCATCATGTCGACATTATCAACATCGATCGACTCTTTGTTCTTGTAGAAGGCAATCATCAGAGCAAGTCCTACCGCAGCTTCAGCCGCAGCAACCACCATTATGAACAGCACGAATATTTGCCCATCAAAGTGACCAAGGTGACGAGAGAATGCCACAAATGTCAGGTTTACGGCATTGAGCATCAGCTCGATGCACATAAAGATTACGATGGCGTTCTTGCGGGTCAGTACTCCGATAGTACCGATAGCGAAGAGGATAGCGCTTACAACGAGATAGCCAGTCAGGTTTTCCATGAATATATCCCTCTTATATTTTTTTCTTGGCCAGTACTACCGAACCGACAATGGCAACCAGAAGCAGGATTGATGTAATTTCGAAGGGCAGCAGAAAAGTTGTGAACATATCGCGCCCGAGCAGTTCGGAGTGTCCAAGTGACTTGATCATCTCGCCGGTGTAGGGGCCGACCGGGCTGGATGGCTGGCTCTTGAACAGCAGCACTACAGTATTGATGAGTGTGAAAAGTCCGATAATCGAACCAAGCGCTATTTTGTGTGAATGCTTTTGAGTAGCATTGACACGTATATTGAGCAGCATGATGGTGAAGACAATCAAAACCATGATGGCGCCTGCATAAACCATTACCTGAACAGCGGCCATGAACGGTGCATCCAGCATGACATAATAGGTTGCAAGGCAAAAGAATGTCATTATGAGCGCCAGGGCGCTATTGATCGGGTTTTTACAGGTGATCACCAGGATCGCCGACACAATGGCCATCAGCGAGATGATTGCGAAGAAAAGGGTTTCCATGCACTGCTCCTTTATTTCTTTTCTAAAAGACGCTCTTTATTGTAGATGAAATCCTTGCGGTGGTAATTGGCCAGCTCAAATTCGCCGGTCATCCGGATCGCGTCAACCGGACAGGCCTCGACGCAATACCCGCAGAAGATGCAGCGCAGCATATCAATCTCGTACGTCGCCGCATACTTGTCATGGTTGGCATCCTCTCCAGCTTCAACCGTTATGCACTTGGCAGGGCAGACGGTCGGGCAAAGGTAACAGGCTACACATTTGGCCTTATTGTGTGAAACGTTCAGAGCATGCAGGCCGCGAAAACGTGGGGCGACTTTCGGACGTTCATCCGGGTACTGCAGCGTGACCGGCTTCATGAACATATGCTTCAGCGTAATTGCCAGGCCGTTTATAATCGGTGTGATCGGATTCATGTTATCTATCCTTGTCCTTGGAGTTGCGTAATTCGTTTCAACGTAATTTAAATGAAGTAACCGATAATGCCGGTGACAACGATGTTAACCAGAGCGAGCGGCAGGAACACTTTCCAGCCCAGATGCATCAGCTGGTCATAACGATAGCGCGGTACCGTGGCGCGAATCCACATGCACAAGAAAATCAGGAAGTAGACCTTGGCAACGAAGTAAATAGGTCCGAGAATCGGGACTGCCACGGCAAAGGGACCATTCCAGCCACCCAGGAAAAGGGTCGCGGTAATTGCGCAGACCGTTATCATGTTGGCATATTCAGCCATGAAGAACATGGCATATTTCATGGAAGAGTACTCGGTGCAGAATCCGGAAACCAGTTCGGTCTCTGCCTCTGGCAAGTCGAAAGGAGTACGGTTAATCTCTGCCAATGAACAAATAAAGAACATCAAGGCTGCCAATGGCTGCTTGAAGATGTACCACTCAAAACCGCCAAATCCCGACTGCAGTTCCACGATCTTGCCGAGAGACAGTGTGCCGGCAAGCATGAATACTGCGATAATGGAAAGTGCGGCCGACAGTTCGTAAGAGATCATCTGGGCAGAGGCGCGCAAACCGCCCATCAGGGAATACTTGCTGTTGGATGACCAGCCGGCCAAAACAATACCGTAGACTCCCAGGGATGACATGGCCAGGATATAAAGAACCCCGACGTTTACATCAAAGACCTGCCCGGCAGCAGTATCGTAATAAGCAGCCACCTGCAGAGGTATCTTATAGCCGAAGAGCTCAATTGTTCCGCCGAACGGTATAACCGCAAAAGTGATAAAGGCCGGAATCAGCGCTACTAACGGCGCGATCAAAAAGGCGAAGGTACTGGCCTGTGACGGTATGATTTCTTCCTTGAAGAAGAGTTTTACTCCGTCAGCGATCGGCTGGAGAAGTCCGTGCCAACCGGTGCGCATTGGTCCAAGGCGTACCTGCATGTGGCCGATAATCTTGCGTTCGGCGTAGGTGGCATAGGCCACGGTCAGCAGCACGAAGAGAAACGCCACCAAGACCTTGGCAACCATTGCGATGTAGTAAATCATCGGCAGTCCTAATATCTCGATTCCCATCTGTCCCTCTTTCCTTACACGTGTGAATTAACTGTTGCTAAAGTTGCTGATTACTTGGTTATCGTTACCGTTGTCACCGCGGCGCCGTTCCAGATCGCATTCACCGGTGCTGCGCTGAAGTGATACGGCACAAAAACAACGCCTTCAGGCATTCTCAAAGTAACTTTTGCCTTAAGCTGAACATTTCCGGTTGAAGATGATACTGTAACAAGATCCTTATCCTGGATTTTAAAACGAGCAGCATCTTTACGAGACACCTCTACGTAATTTTCCGGGCATACATACATCGGACCTTCGCCGAATTGTGACAGTGTGCCACTGTGATACAGGGCGCTGCCGGTTACCAGTGCCAACTTACCATTTTCGGCCGGCAGACTTGCTGCTGCCTTCGGAACTACCAGTTTCGGCGAAAGATTCAATTGAGTAAAAGCACCTTCTGTACGGAGAGCTACACTGCTCATGCCGGCATAGGCTGAATTGCCGGCAGAAATCTCGGCAAAAACAGCCGAAGGAGAAGCCGGTGCTGTTCCGCCAAGCTTTACAATCAGGGCAGACAGAATTTCAAAATCGGTTTTGCACTGGACATTTTTTCTTATGGCAGGAGTAACATATTGTACGCGCCGATCCGTACTGGTGAAGGTGCCTTCCTTTTCGGCAAATGAACAGGCCGGAAGCACCACATCTGCCATGGCGGCGGTATCGGTCATGAAAAGTTCGCTGACGACCAGAAATTCGACCGCATCAAGCGCTGCCTTGACCTTGGCGCCGTCCGGGTAAGAAACAACCGGGTTTTCTCCGGCGATGAAAAGCGTCTTGACCGAACCGTTTTTGCAGCCGTCCAGAATCTTCAGGGCATCCATACCGCCATTCTGGGCATAGAAGCCCATGTCGACGGCACCCTGGCTGTTGTTCTTTTCGGACAGGCAGAGTACACCGCAACCCTCTTTACCCAGCTTACCGGTCAGTATTGCAAGATTGGCGGCCGCGCTGGCCATTTCCTGATTATGTCCGGCATAAGCCAGTCCTACGGGGAAAAGTATCAGCGCTTTTTCTGCGGCCGCATAATCTCTGGCAAGTTTTTTGATGCTGTCAGCGCTGACACCACTTGAGGTGGCTACTGCTTCTGGAGTGAATTCAGCCAAGCCCTTTTCAAGTTCCGCATATCCGGAAATCGAAGCTGCCGAGGCATCAGTGAGTTTTTCATCCAGAATCGTTTTTGCAATGGCATTCAGCAGCGCAACTTCGCTTCCGGGTGTATGAACAAAAGTATTGGCGCCAGGCAGTTTGGAGAGCTTACCGCGCTTGTCGGATATGATATTAAGTTTGATGCCCTTATTTTTGACACCCATGTTGATTTCAAAACCGACTACCGGATGGGTTTCATAGGAATCGGTCTTGACCACCAGCAGGAGATCGGTCTTCTGAACATCCAGTATTGTTGACGACGATCCTGCAACACCGAAACTGCGGGTGAATCCTTCGGTCAGCGCGCTGTGGGCGTAACCGCCGGAATGATCGAAATTATTAGATCCGACATTTTCGAGCATAAGTTTTCTGAAAAGAGTTAGCTCTTCGTTGGTCAGGCGGGCTGTTGCCAGCGCTGCAACCGAGTTGCCGCCTTTAAGCCGGCCAGCGACAACTTCAAAAGCTTCCTCCCAGCTTGACTCAATCAGTCTGCCGTTTTTACGAATAAGTGGAGAAGTCAAACGTTGTTCATTATTAATAAACTGATACCCAAACCGGCCCCTTACACACAACTGACCTTTATGGAAACCCTGATTCTCATCATATAACGTCGTCAGAACCTTGTTGTCCTTGACACCCAGTGTCAGGTTGCAGCCGGTACCGCAATAACCGCAGACCGACTTCTGTTTGGTAAGCGACCAGAAACGTGCCTTGAATTTGAATGGCCGGGCGAGTAAAGATCCAACCGGACAGACAGAAATACAGGAACCGCAGAATTCGCAGTTGAGTCCATCCTCAAATTCGCAGCCGATCTTTGTTTCAATACCGCGATCAATGAAGGTCAAAGCGCCGAAACTAACGATCTCGTCGCAGATACGGGCACATTTCCCGCACAACACACAACGGTTCATATCGCGCTCAATCAGCGGGTTGTTATAATCGATCTCGTGGTGGAATTTCTCATCGACAAAGCGGTTGCTATCGACCTTATATTCGTAGGTCAGGTTTTGAAGGTCGCAATCACCGGCTTTATCGCACACTGGACAATCCAGAGGGTGATTCAACAGCAGCAGTTCAAGCACCATCTTACGGGCCTTGATAATATCCGGCGTGGAAGTACGGATTATCATGCCCTCGGTAACGGGAGTGGTGCAGGCGGGAATCTGACGACCCTTCATCTGCTCAACCTCTACCAGACACATCCGGCAAGCACCAAAAGGCTTGAGCTTCTTGTCATGACACAGAATCGGGATATTGACACCGTTCAGTTTGGCCGCTTCATAGATAGTTGCGGTTTTGGGCGCTGTAACCTGCTTGTCGTCTATTGTAAGATTTACCATCACAACCTCTGTTCAGTGAGTTTGACCGTGTGCGTAAAGATTCGAAGCACCTATTCAAGTGCCATAAAACGGCAGGCATCGTAACAGGATTTGCATTTGGTGCATTTTTCCTTGTCCAAGAATGCAAGCTGTCCCTTTTCCCAGACAATCGCATCAACCGGACAAGCCTTTTTGCAGGCGCCGCACTTGACACATTTATCTTCAACCACCTGCCACAGCAATAACTCCTTACAGCAGTTGGAGGGGCAGCGTTTGTCGTTGATATGCGCCTCATACTCTTCTCTAAAATAGTTGATGGTAGAGAGAATAGGATTAGGTGCCGTCTGACCGAGGCCGCAAAGAGACGCTTTTTTAATTGCAACGCCCAAATCAATCAGGGTTTCAATATCAGTCGACTCACCGCGACCTTCGGTGATCCGCTCAAGAATATCCAGCATGACCTTAAGGCCGATCCGGCAGGGTACGCATTTGCCGCAGGACTCCATTCTGGTGAAGTTCAAGAAGAAGCGGGACACGTCGACCATGCAGGTTGTTTCGTCCATGACGACCAGGCCGCCGGAACCCATCATGGCTCCTGCCTTGATCAGAGAGTCATAATCAACCGGGGTGTCCAGAATCTCGGCCGGAATACATCCGCCGGAGGGACCGCCCGCCTGAACAGCCTTGAATTTACGATTGTTGGCAATACCGCCGCACACATCGTAAATAACCTCACGGATTTTCATACCTGCCGGAACCTCTACCAGACCGGTATGCTTGACCTTACCGGTTACGGCAAAGATCTTGGTTCCCTTGGTTGTCTCAGTACCCAGCGATGCGTACCAATCGCCGCCCTTGTTGATGATGTGACGGACGTTACCGAAGGTTTCCACGTTGTTGATGTTGGTCGGATAACCCCAAAGACCACGGACAGCCGGGAATGGCGGACGGGGACGACTCATGCCGCGATGCCCCTCGATGGATGCCATCAGAGCGGTTTCTTCACCGCAGACAAATGCACCGGCGCCCATCTTGATGCGCATGTCGAAGTCAAAACCCCAGCCCTGGATATTCTTACCCAGATAGCCTTTTTCGTAGCAGACATCAATGGCGTGCTGGAGACGCTGAACAGCCAGCGGGTACTCGGCGCGGACATAAACATAACCAAAATCGCAGCCGATGCCATAAGCGGCGATCATCATGCCTTCGATGATACAGAACGGGTCGCCCTCAAGCAGTGAACGGTCCATAAATGCGCCGGGGTCACCCTCGTCAGCATTACAGATCAGATATTTATGATGGCCGGGAGACGCCTTGCAGAAAGACCACTTCATTCCGGTAGGGAATCCACCGCCCCCACGTCCGCGGAGACCGGATTTCTTGACTTCTTCGATAACTTCTTCCGGCTTCATGCTTTTAATGCATTTTTCAATCGCCTTGAAACCGTCCTCTTCCATGTATGCTTCAATGCTGTCCGGATCGATCTGGCCGCAACCGGTCATGACGACACGCATCTGGGCGTCAACGAACTGGTTATAGTAAGGCTTGGCTTTTCTCTTTTCCATGACAGTCTTATTGACGATATGTTCGTCAATAATCTTTTCAACCTCTTCAGGTTTGACAAAGTCGTAGGTAATGCGCCCCTGCTCAGGGGTGATGATATCAACCAGAACATCGTTGGCGCACAAACCGCGACAACCGGTTTTGATGACGTCACAACGCTTGCCGACGACAGCATCAACACCCTTTTCAGAGAGAATTTTGACGAAAGCCGCCTCAACTTCTTTGGCTCCCATCGAAACTCCGCCGGTTCCCTGGCAGATCAGAATTTTTATCCCTGCGTTATCGCTCATGACTGAATTGTCCCCTGCTGGATAGTTTCGAGCATCATGCTATTTCAGTGGCCTATGAGTGTAGTCGGCTATAATATCATCGACTTTTTGAACGGTCATGCCACCATACGTGGAATCATTAACCATCGCCAACGGCGCCATTCCGCACGCCCCAAGGCAGGCAACTTTTTCAAACGTAAATCGAAGATCCGGCGTTGTCTCGGCATGACCTATACCCAGCTTGTCAAAAAACGTTTCAACAATACGCGGGGCGCCCTGAACATGACAGGCGGTGCCGACACATACCCGGATGATGAATTTACCACGAGGTTTGAGGTGGAACTGGGCATAGAACGTGAGCACACCGTAGATCTGACTCGGGTAAACATTGAGTCTTTCAGCGATGTGATCAGCCACAACGCGTGGAACGTAGCCATATTCATCCTGAACACCCTGAAGCACCGGCATCAGATTTCCCGGGATGTCAATAAATTTATCAATTACTGAATCAGCAATGGAAAGGTCTATTACCGGTTCCTGCTCTTCAGCCTGCTGCGAGACTGCGTTGCTCATGCGCCTCATCTCCTTTGAATCGTACGGAGTTACCTGTCTATTTCACCTAGAACGATGTCAAGCGTACCAATTACTGCCACCAGGTCGGCTATCATTGAACCAAGACTCATCTGCTCGATGGCCTGCAGGTTCACAAATGATGGCGGACGGATTCTCAAGCGCTGCGGTTTGTTGCCGCCATCGCTGACGATATAGAAACCAAGTTCACCTTTGGGATTTTCCACACCTTGATAAACCTCACCTTCAGGAGCCGGGAAACCTTCGGAAGCGATCTTGAAGTGATGGATCAAGCCTTCAATGCTGTTGTAGACATTTTCCTTGGGAGGGTAGCAGACCTGCGGGTTGTCGGCCAGAACCGGACCGGGCTTGAGCCGGTCGAGCGCCTGACGTATAATCTTGCATGCTTCACGCATCTCGACCAGGCGAACCTTGTAGCGGTCAAACGTGTCACACTCAACACCGACCGGCACCTTGAACTGGTATTTCTCATAACCGCCGTAAGGGTTGTCACGCCGCAGATCCCAATCAACTCCGGACCCACGCAGGGCCGGGCCGGTCAAGCCGAAGTCAATGGCATCTTCGGCGGAGATCACGCCGTTTCCGACCGTACGTTTGAGCCAGATCGGGTTGGTCGTAAGGAGTCCCTCATACTGATCAAGGTACCCAGGCATGACATCGATAAAGTCGCTGACTCTCTTGACAAACTCATCCGGCACGTCCTGTGATAGACCACCGACACGGAAGAAGTTGGAGGTCATGCGGGCACCGGAGATAAGCTCATAAAGCTCCATGACGGTTTCGCGCTCGCGGAAAGCATAGATAAATACCGTCATGGCTCCAATATCAAGAGCGTGGCAGGCGACCCAGACCAGATGCGACTGGAGGCGGGTCAACTCGGCCATGATTATGCGGATTGTCTCGGCGCGTTCCGGAACCTGGACATCCATCAGTTTTTCAACTGCCAGAATGTATCCCAGGTTGTTATGCATGGGCGCCAGGTAATCAAGGCGGTCTGTCAGCGGCAGAATCTGGTGGTAGGTTCGATGTTCGGAGAGCTTTTCAACACCACGATGCAGATAACCGATGTGAGGGGTAACCTTGGTGATTATCTCGCCATCCAGTTCGAGAACGAGACGCAAAACCCCGTGCGTACTGGGATGTTGCGGCCCCATGTTTAATGTCATTGTTTCGGTAGTTGCCATGTATCGCCTCTTCTATGATCAGATTGCAGAACGATGTAGTTAATTTAGGACAAACGGCCTTTGTAGGGCTCACGGTCAGGTCCCTGAAGCGGGTAGTCCTTGCGCAACGGATGCCCGACCCAATCGTCAGTCATAAGGATACGGCGCAGATCAGGATGCTTATCAAATATGATGCCGAACAGGTCGAACACCTCGCGCTCCAGCCAGTTGGCTGTTCCCCAAACTTGAGTAGCTGAAGGCACAGTGCAATCTGCCTCGGTAACCGGGGTTTTAATGCGCAGTCGATCTTTATTGGGAATGGAGTAGAGCTGATATACCATCATAAAACGCTCTTCTTTTTTCCCGAGATAATCGACCGCAGTTACATCGGTCAGCAGATTGTACTGCAGTGATTGCTTGAGGAACAATAGTACGTCGAGAATACTGTCTTTTTTGACAGTCACGGTTACTTCGCCCCTGAATTCAACGACATCGATTATCGAAGAGGCAAACTTTTCCTTCAGCTTGATTACTGCGCGATTATTTTCTGCCATGATTTCCAACCCTTTTCTGGGATTTGAGTGTGAAATTGCTGTTTACGACGATTTTAGGCGGTTGCCCCATCGATCCGGGTACCGAGGCCAATGGCGGAACCAAAGGAGTTTTTGTCATTCCAAATTTTTTCCTGCAACTTGAGCAGACCAAACAGCAGCGCCTCTGGACGCGGAGGGCAGCCGGGAATATAAACATCCACCGGCAAGGCTTCATCGATACCCTGAACAACACTGTACGTATCGAAAACGCCGCCCGAACAGGCACATGCACCCATGGCAACAACCCATTTAGGCTCCGGCATCTGCTCATAGACTGTCTTAATAACCGGCAGCATCTTCTTTGTTACCGTTCCCGCAATTATAATGCAGTCTGACTGACGAGGTGAGGCGCGAAAGATGATCCCGAAGCGATCCAGGTCGTTATGGGAAGCACCGGTAGCCATCATCTCGATTGCGCAACAGGCAAGACCAAAAGTCATCGGCCATATTGAAGACTTTCTGGACCAATTGACCAGCTTGTCAAGCGATGTAGTGATAATGTTTTCGCCAAGCGGATTATCTACTCCCATTCCAGCGCTCCTTTTTTCCACACATAAATATAACCAACAAAAAGAATTACTATGAAGAGGCCCATCTCAACCAGACCAAAAACTCCCAGCTTTTTATAGAGAATTGCCCAGGGGTAAAGAAAAACCGCCTCGATATCGAACAGAATGAAGAGCATCGCAATCACATAAAACTTGATCGAGAACTTCTCCCTGGCAGTACCAACCGGCTCACAGCCGGACTCATACGGCGAAAGCTTAAGCGCCGAAGGCTTTTTCGGACCGATCAATGATGAGAAGATGAGCGAACACATGCCGAAAATGATCGCCACAATCACCAGAAGTAGTATTGGCAGATAAGCACCAAGCATTTAAAAACCTCCTTACTGCGTACGGTATACTGTATACAACTGCGGCAATAGATAGGTTATTTACGTTTCTTTGTCAAGCAGTTTTTCCTTTTTTTTTATTGTATACAATATTTGCACGAAGCAGCAGTATATGAGTTATATATACGTTATCACTACGTTTATTTATTTGAAATAACAAATCTTCTCCTCGTTCCGCAGTGGCGTTTCTGAATTTTTTCTGATGCAATTCAAATCAAACACCAGTATATTTTTCGCCTAGGATTGCGACATCTTTTTTTACAGCAAACATCCAAGGAATCTCAACAAGTCAGTTTATTGCGGATTTACATTTTTTTATCAGTATTAAAATAATCATTTATTGCAGCGGCAAGATTGATCCAGTCGCAGAACTTTACTCGCAGGCTTTTCACAAAAACAATAAAAGCTGCGCGATTGACACGGTCGTGACCTGTATGGTAACCATTCAGCGCATTATTCCTGTCTTATCATTTCTTTCTTCCAAAGGAGCTCAACATGAACCACCAGCGTTCGAGTATGCTTTTTCATCAAGCCAAAAACTCAATCCCGGGCGGCGTCAACAGCCCGGTAAGGGCGTTCAAATCGGTTGGCGCCGACCCGCTTTTCATCAAGAAAGCCTCGGGCCCTTATATATATGATGAGGATGACAACTCATTCGTTGATTACGTTGGATCCTGGGGGCCGATGATTGTGGGGCACTGCCATCCCGATGTTGTTGCAGCGGTTAAACAGACCGTGGATAACGGCGCCAGCTTCGGCGCACCCACCGAGCGCGAGATCACCCTGGCCGACATGGTCATTGATGCCGTTCCATCCATCGAGATGGTTCGCATGGTCAGTTCCGGAACCGAGGCCACCATGAGCGCTATCCGCCTGGCACGCGGCTACACCGGCCGCGACAATATCATCAAGTTCTCCGGCTGCTACCATGGCCACGCCGATGCACTGCTGGTCAAGGCCGGTTCAGGCGCAGCCACCTTTGGAGTTCCCGACTCCCCCGGAGTTCCGGCCGATTTTGCCAAACACACCCTGACCGCCGAATACAACTCGCTTGACTCGGTCAAAGCCCTGGTCGCCAGCAACAAAAATTCGATTGCCTGCATTATTGTCGAGCCGGTGGCCGGCAATATGGGTACTGTTCCGCCCCAAGAGGGGTTTCTGGAAGGGTTGCGCGAGATGTGCAGCAATGAAGGGATTGTTCTGATTTTCGACGAAGTCATGTCCGGCTTCCGGGTTGCCTACGGCGGAGCCCAGGAACTGTACGGTGTCACCCCCGACATGACCACCCTGGGCAAGATTATCGGCGGCGGTCTGCCGGTGGGAGCATTTGGAGGCAAGCGCGAAATCATGGAAAAACTCTCTCCGTCCGGCGGAGTTTACCAGGCCGGCACACTATCCGGTAATCCGCTGGCCATGTCGGCCGGAATTGCAACCTTGAACATCCTCAAGCAACCCGGCTTCTATCAGAAACTGGAAGATAAAAGCCGGGCCGTGGCGGAAGGCATCGCCAAAGCGGCAAAAGATGCCGGCTTCCCGCTCTATTCCACCCGCGTTGGCAGCATGTTCTGCGCCTTTTTCACCAAGGGAGAGGTACGCGACTGGCCCAGCGCCGCACAGTGCGACACGAAAGCGTTTGCGAAATATTTTCTGGCCATGCTTGACGAAGGCATCTATCTGGCACCATCACAATTCGAAACCGCCTTTGTCTCGGCCGCCCACAGCGAAGCCGATATCGAAAAGACAATTGTGGCAGCGGCCCGAGCTTTCAAACAGATTGCATAGACGATATTCTATTTGTATTTGACAGGGGGTCTTAAGCTGTGTTATTGAATACCGGTTTTGTGCCAGCTATTTTTGGTAACAGTCGATGAGCAGCAGCAAACGTGAGCTTTTCCAGAACCTGGCGATGGTCTCCAGCATGGGCATTTCGGTTGTGCTGGCAATCGGCATCGGTGTCTGGTTTGGCCTCACCCTTGACCGCTGGTTCGGCACAAAGCCTTGGTTCTTTTATATCTTTCTTTTTATCGGCATTGCTGCCGGCTTCAAGAATATTTATCTGATCGCCGGCAGGGAGATCCGCAGAAATGATGACAGCAATAAATGAGGACAACCTCTTTCGTGTCATCATTAAAGGGAGTCTCGGGCTGCTGGCCTTTCTGACGCTGATCGGCTGGATTTTTTTTTCAGCAGAAACCGGCCTGGGGATTCTGGCGGGCGGAATACTGGCCATCAGTAATTTTTTCTGGCTCCGCAACGTCCTGCAGCGAATCCTGATCCTGCAGCCGTCACGACCGTTTCTGTACTCCCAGATCAGGTTTATTGCCCGGATCAGCATCACCGGCTTCGTTTTGTATCTGATGATCACATCGGGCTGGTTCTCGCTGAACGGTATTTTGGCAGGACTCTCAATCATAGTATGTAACATAATTGCACTTTCACTCTACAGCGCTCTGCGCGCAGGAGGCTAGATCCATGATTCACCCCTTACTGTTTCTCGAATTCTTCCGCAAACTTCTGTCGCCGCTGCATATTTCCGACGCCAGTGCCGATGCCATCGCCTATACCTGGCTGATCATCATTCTGATGCTGGTTTTGTCTTTTATGGCAACCTCGGCTCTCAAATCCATCCCGAGCGGATTGCAGAACTTCATGGAAACCGTAATCGGCGGTATTGAAAACATGATCGTCGAGACCATGGGTGAGCACGGGCGGCCCTTCTTCCCGCTGATTGCCACCCTGGCAATCTTTGTGCTGGTTTCAAACCTGATCGGCCTGATCCCAGGCTTCTTTCCGCCTACTGCCAACATCAATACAACAGCAGCCTGTGCTGTGGTCGTTTTCGTTTCAACCCATGTGGTCGGCATCAAACACCACGGTCTCCATTATCTGAAACATTTCTGCGGTCCGATTGCTTGGCTGGCCCCGGTCATGTTCTTCATAGAAGTAATCGGCCACTTGAGCCGCCCGGTGTCGCTCACCCTGCGTCTTTTCGGCAACATGAACGGTCACGAACTGGTTTTGATGATTTTCTTCGGCCTGGCTCCTTTCCTGGTTCCCCTGCCGATGATGCTGATGGGCGTCCTGGTTTCCTTCATCCAGGCTTTTGTCTTCATGCTGCTGGCGATGATCTATATTCAGGGTTCGCTTGAGGAAGCACACTAAACTATACACAATTACTCCTATACTGTTTAGGAGACAAACCATACGGAGGTAGTAAAAATGAGTTTTTTCACGATGTGCGTTCTGGCAGCAGGTATTGGTATGGCTCTGGGTACTCTGGGTACCGGCATTGGCCAGGGCATGGCAGTAGCACGCGCAGTAGAAGGCGTTTCCCGTAACCCCGGCGCTTCCGGCAAAATCCTGACCACCATGATGATCGGTCTGGCCATGATCGAGTCCCTGGCAATCTATGCACTGGTTGTCTGCCTGATCATCCTCTTCGCCAACCCCTACAAAGACATTGCCATCAAACTGGCTGAAACCGTAGCCAAGTAATTTCGGCTGACAGTTGACCCAAAAAAGGGGCATCCGTAATGGATGCCCCTTTTTTGTCCTTATGCAGCGCAGATTTACTCATAATCATCCGTTAACACCCCCTGCACCTCGTTCGACGGCAGGCTTTCCAGAACCGCTTCCGACGGCAGCCGAACCAAGGTTCTGGCCTGATAACGATAAGATATCCCCCGCACGAGACCGTTGTCGATATACTCTTTCCCGGACAGGGGTTCCCGATTGAGGGGCTGCAGGGGAAAGGTCTCCTGATGGGCTGCACGATACAGATTGTAGCCAAGCGTGGTTCCCCCGGACAACGGCAATCCGCTGAATGAAATCTTGATTTCGGTCGGATACGACTCGGCCCGCAGGGTCGGCGCCGGAACGGCATTATCAACCTGAAGAGTCAATCTGGCCGACGAGGCCCCCTCCACACCATTTTTGGTAAACGGCAGAACCCGATACGAGTACAGTTTGCCAGCCGCCACATCACCATCCAGAACCACCAGCCGGCTGCCGAAACGCTGAACGCCCTCCGGCAGAAGGTCGAGGTAGAGCTGTCGGAACAGATGGTAGTCATCCGTGCAGGAACGGCAGCTCTGCTCGTCGGCAGAATCACTCTGGCGCTTGCTGATCTTTACACCGGCCAGATCCTTCAGCCGGTTACCGGCCCGATCCGAAGTCGGCAGATCAAACTGGATCTTCACTCCAGCACCGCTTTGAAATGCAGTGGCGGCAGCCGGCGCAGCCGGCACCAGCATATCCGGGTAGACCAGAGACCCTTTTTTCCCGCAGGCTGTTAGTGCCAGCGTCACACCGCCCAGCAGGGCCAGCCTGCCCATGTTACTCATCGCCTGACCTCCCCAACCGCTGCAGTATCCAGGCGCAGTTCAAACCGGCCGGACGGCCCGCTGAACAGCACCCGATCCTGCATAATTTCAGACACCCGAGCGCCCGCTACAACGGCGCCTTCCTTCAGCAAAAATCCGTTTATAACCGTTCTCCTGGCCGAGCGCTGCTCCTGCCAGGCAATCCCGGAAAGCTTTATATCGGCCGGTGCCGGCACCGACTTCATCGCGGGTTTCATCTGAATCGGGGCTGCCGGCGGAACAGACTGCACCGGCAACCTTTTTGCCCCGCGAGCCGGCCGAACATCTTCTTCGTCATCTCCAGCTGTCTCCGCTGACAGAGAAAGCGGTGCTGCAGCGCCATTTACCGCCGGTGCCGGAATGACCAGCGCTTGAACGGGCGCAGGAGCGGCCACCGGCGGGGTGGGAGGGGCTGCGCCAGGGGCTGACACCCTGGGGGCGACAGGGCTCGAAATTGGAGCTTTTTCAGTTTTATTGCCCCGCAGCAGAAACCAGGTGCCAATGAACGTCACCAGCGACGCCAGCAGCAGCAAAACGATGATCTTCCACCACAGCCCCGCTTTAACAGGCAGCTGTGCCGGCTCATGAAACAGGTCACCGGCGATGCTGGTCATGCCGCCGGGCGCTGACTTCTTTATTTTCTCGTGCTCAACTTTCTTGAGCGCATCCAGTATATAACTCATCTAAAATCACTTTCCGGCAAACAGCCAACGGGTGATGTGATACCAGAAGCTGTTGCGTTCGACTGCCGGCTTGAGTTCGAGCAGTACCTGTGCGGTTATCTCCGGCGTGACCGTCAGGCTTTCCCGTGTCCAGGCCATGACCAGCGCCTGTTCACAGGCCACGTTGATCAAGCGCGGGATGCCGTGGGAAAAACGGTAGATCTGCTTGACCGCTTTGGGTGAAAAAATGCCGGGTATGCGGCTACCGGACACCTTAAGCCGGTGATTGATGTAATCCTGGGTATCCTTGAGCTTCATCGGGGTCAGGCTGCAGCGCACCGTTATGCGCTGATTGAGCTGTCGCAGATCATGGCGGGCCAGTACGGTGTCAAGCTCGGGCTGGCCGGCCAGAATGATCTGGATCAGCTTGTCACGCTCGGTTTCCAGGTTGGAGATCATCCGCACCTGTTCCAGCACTTCCGGCGCCAGGTTCTGAGCCTCGTCGATCACCAGCACGACGGTGCGCCCGGCCTGGTGCTGGTCCAGCAGAAAGCGGTTCAGGGCATCCAGGTAGCTGAAGCGGTCTTTACCGTCAGCCTGGATACCGAACTCCTTGCAGATGCTTTCCAGCAGCTGTTCACCCGACATGCAGGGGTTGAAAATCAGAGCGCTGCGGTATTTTTCCGCATCCAGCTGCGTCAGCAGTGTCCGCAGCATGGTCGTTTTTCCGGTTCCCACTTCGCCGGTCAGGGCGATAAAACCGGCATGGCTGTCAACGCCGTACAGCAGCCGCCCAAACGCCTCGCGATGAATGCTGCTCAAAAAGATGAAGTGCGGATTGGGGGTAATCGTAAAGGGCTTTTCGGAAAACCCGAAGAATTCGCAATACATCGCAGGCTACTTGCCGGCCCGGACATTCTGTATTTCGCTCCAGACCCGCTCACGGGCGGTTCCGCCCACGACATTGCGGGCATTGACACTGGCTTCGACCGTGATGCACTCAAATATATCATTATCGATTTTGGCGGAGAAAAGCTGCCACTCGGCCAGAGAGAGTTCGGTGATATCCATATCGTTTTCAACACAATAGGCGACCGCCTTACCCACCGCTTCGTGGGCATCGCGGAAGGGCAGCCCCCTGCGCACCAGATAATCTGCCACGTCGGTAGCGGTTGAAAAACCCTGCCCGGCCGCCCGGCGCATGCTGATTTCGTTGACCCTCATTTCGCGGATCATGTCGGCAAAGATCTTCAGGCTGCCCTTGACGGTATCGATCGTATCGAACAGCGGTTCCTTGTCTTCCTGCATATCCTTGTTGTAGGCCAGCGGCAGTGATTTCATGGTCGTCAGCAGCGCCATCAGATTGCCGTAGACCCGCCCGGTCTTGCCCCGCACCAGTTCCGGCACATCAGGGTTCTTTTTCTGGGGCATGATCGACGAACCGGTACAGAAACCGTCCGACAGCTCGATGAACTGGAACGCGCTGGTGGACCAGATGATCAGCTCTTCCGAGAAGCGCGACAGATGCATCATCACGATCGAAGCATCGGAAAGGAACTCCAAGGCAAAATCACGATCCGAGACCGAATCCAGCGAATTGCGGGTGACGGCCGGAAAATCCAGCTGCTCGGCCACATACTCCCGGTCGATCGGGAAGGTCGTCCCGGCCAGTGCCCCGGCCCCCAGCGGCATGACATTGACCCGCTTCAGGCAATCCTCCAGGCGCGATTTGTCGCGCTTGAACATCTCCACATAAGCCATCAGGTGATGGGCAAACAGTATCGGCTGGGCGGTCTGCAGGTGGGTGAAGCCGGGCATCAGCGTATCCAGGTTGGCTTCGGCCTGGGTCAGCAGGGCGTCGATCAGCAGATCGAGGTAGGTCGTGATTTCGGTGATCTCATCCCGCAGATACAGCCGGATATCCAGCGCCACCTGATCGTTGCGGGAGCGACCGGTATGCAGGCGCTTGCCGGCCTCTCCGATGGCGGCCGAGAGACGCGCCTCGATGTTCATGTGGATATCTTCCAGGGCGATAGAGAAGTCAAAATTGCCGGACTCGATCTGCTGCAGTATCTGCTGCAGGCCATGCACGATCTGCTCCACGTCCTCCAGCGGTATGATGCCCTGTTTGCCCAGCATACGGGCATGGGCCACCGAACCGCGAATATCTTGATGGTACAGGCGCTTGTCGAAATCGATGGATGCGGTGAACTCTTCCACGAACGTATCGGTGGGCTGGGTAAAGCGGCCGCCCCACAGTTTGTCTTTGGACATGATATTGTTTCCTTATTGGTATGGCTTGGAATTGACAGGGGGACACTATACGCGAAAAACGGATAAATTCAAAGCAGAGACGCTGTTGTCACAACATTCGTAGCGTGCGTTCCCTTAACGGTCGGCAACCTGCCCAATTTCGTAATCGGCCGACGACTGATCGACAACTATCTTGCGCCAGGCGCCGCTCTCATCAAGGCACATGATAGCGTGCACCTTGAGCGGAACGCGGGAGGTGCGGGGATCAATCTCGTGCTGCGGGGGGAGGTTAAAATAGAGCAGCCGGGTGCCCTTACCGAAACGCAATCGACAGACCGGAGCGCCGTCGAAATCATCGGTGGTGAATTCCGAAAACCTGACCCGGGCCAGGCGGTGATTCTGGCTGATGACGACATAAGAACTCCCGAAAACACCGTCGGCCGAGGAATCCTCGATCTCGGTTTCCTGCGAAACATTGCCGAAAACGGTAACGGTTTCGCGCACACCCGGCATATCCTCCAGATATTCGCCGTAGAAGCCGCTGATCACATCCCGGTAGGCTCGGTGCTCCGGCTTGGGGTTGCATTGGATGACGAACAGCGCGTCCAGTCCCTGGCGGGTGGTGTAGAAAAGTTGATTGGCGTGATCAATGATCTGGCGGATATTGGAGCTGTACAGGTCGCGATACAGGTAATCCAGGCAGATGATGGCCATGAAGTTGAAACAGGAGGGGCGGCAGCGGAACAGGTAGAAATGGCGGCCGCGATACAGGTCGTGAAACTTGTCGATATACTCTTCGCCGTGAAAGGGGTGGCTTTTGGCTTCCAGAAAAACCCGCAATTGACCGTCAGCTTCTTTGACAACAATACAGCACCAGTTGACCGGCATGTCCAGCACATCGCCCGAATCGATATCGCGATCGACCATCTCAATCGCCTCGCCATTATCACTCCGGAAGCGTTCCAGCAGAGCGCGGTATTCTCGAAGCCGGATATGTTCGATACCAAAAATGGTGACCGTGTTGGGGGGGAAGCGCTTTTCGACCGCAGCAAGGGCATCTTCAAAGCGCGAAGCCGGAAGGCTGGATTCGGGAAAGAGCAGAAAATGCAGCTTTTTCAGGTTGCCGGCCCCGGCTGCCACCAGATCGAGCACCGAATTGACCAGATGCCACTTCTGATCCGGATCGACCACGCGGTAGCCCACATCCGCCCGTTTGAGATGATTGGGAATCTGGGCCACCATGCAGTGCAGGTGGTGCCCGAGAGGGAATTCCAGGTTCAGCTTTTTATCGATGATCAGGGGCATCGACGGTATCCGGCATACTGCACGAGCAAAATTCAGGAAAGACCTTCCCCAGGATGAAACGGGCGCCAGCCGGAATGGAGTAGTCCGGCAACTGGTGGCCATGGACCCAGGCGGCTTCGGCCACTTCACGCTCGTTGTGAACGACGTCGCAATACAGCGGGCGGCAACGGTAATACAGGATCACGAAGTGGCAGTTGTCATCACCCGGAGTAAGGTGTTCAAAGACATCGATCAAACCCTGGATTTCCACTTCCAGCCCGACCTCTTCATGCACTTCCCGCTTCAACGCTTCCAGAATCGGTTCACCCAGCTCGATCTTGCCGCCCGGCATAACCCACAGATCATGGAAGGGCGGAATGCTCCGTCTGGTCAGGAGCACCCGCCCCTCATCATCCACGATCACCGCCACCACCGAGGTGACGATGTGTTCCTTCTTGTAGCGTTTCTTCGGCAAACCCTACTTCTTCCGGTTGGCCTGCATCAGCGAACGGATCTTCAGCCGGAGGGCGTTGATCTTGATGAAGCCTTCGGCGTCGGCCTGGTTGAAAACCTGGTCCTTCTCGAAGGTGGCGAAGTCCAGATTGAAGAGCGAATCGCTCTCGGACTTGCGGCCAACGGTGCGGCACAGTCCTTTGTAAAGCTTGACGCGGGCCACGCCGTTGACGCATTTCTGGGAATCGTCGATCAGGGTCTGCAGCATCAGCCGTTCGGGAGAGAACCAGTAGCCGGCGTAGATCTGCTTGGCGTATTCGGGAATCAGACCGTCGCGGATGCGCATGACTTCTCGGTCCATGGTGATCTGCTCCACCGCCGAGTGGGCTTCGCGCAGAATCGTGCCGCCGGGGGTCTCGTAAACACCGCGCGATTTCATGCCGACCGAACGGTTTTCCAGCAGATCGACCCGGCCGACGCCATGCTGGCCGCCGATAAAGTTCAGGTGCGCCAGCAGCTGGGCCGGAGTCATCTTCTCGCCATCCACCGCCACGGCATTGCCGTTCTTGAACTCGATCTCCACATATTGCGGCTTGTTGGGCGCCTTTTCCGGCTTGACGGTCAGCACGTACATCTCTTCGGGCGCCTCGGCCCAGGTATCCTCCAGGATCCCCCCCTCGAAGGAGATATGCAGCAGGTTACGGTCGGACGACCAGGGGCGCTTCTTGATGGTCGGCAGAGGGATGCCGTTCTTCTTGGCGTAATCGATCAGCGCCTGGCGGCTGTTCAGATCCCACTCGCGCCAGGGAGCCACGACCTTGATGGTAGGATCGAAGTGATAGTAGGCCAGCTCGAAACGAACCTGGTCATTGCCCTTGCCGGTGGCGCCATGGGAAACAGCGTCGCACTTTTCCTTGGCGGCGATCTCCATCTGGCGCTTGGCGATCAGCGGCCGGGCGATGGAAGTACCCAGCAGATAGTGCCCCTCGTAGATGGCGTTGGCGCGGAACATCGGGTAG
>JAJZRX010000036.1 GCA_021850095.1 Deltaproteobacteria bacterium | reverse complement strand
ATAGTTACGAGGTCGGCCAGCCATTTTTTGCTCATAATGTCAAGCAAAATATGCGGCAAATAGCTATTATTATTCGATTTCTAAAGACCAACAACACTACTGCAATTCTTTAACCGGACAGTGCTGAGTGAAAGTGAAAGTGCAATTATGGTGGTACGCAGCGCAGCCATGAACATTCTCCTTGTGTTTATGGCTGGCTGCGTGGTGTGGGGCACCTGTGGCTGGCTGGTTGTGGGTGCTTTTACTTGGTGAGAATCAGTTTGTTGTTTTTCGTGATCCGGAGCCGGTAGGGCAATCCGTCATGCAGGATGACAACTTCGTGGGAACCTGCAAAGAGTTCTGTGCTGCTGATGGTTTTCTCTGCCATGGGTAGTTTTCCCTCAATACTTGACCTTGAGACCAGAGAGTTCCTCTTTGGAAAGATCATTCCACCGTTTCAGATTCCAGTTTCCGACCCATTTCCTGAACAGGGCCAGATTGGCCTGACGCTCCTGCTCGTCAGCACCCAAATGCTTGTACATATTGCCCGCTTTGCCTTCTTTTGAACCGCTGCCGTCATCGAGTCTTCTCATTAATGCTCCGCTGTTGGGCCAGCCGGCAAAAGAGACCAGGTGACTGTAGGTTTCCATGCGCATGCCGATCCCTTTCTTGAGCCAGGTTTCCTTATCTTTTTTAAAGGCGGCATATTCGGGCGCATCGCTGCCATGGCAGGCGATGCAGTGCTTTTCAAATACTGGATTGATGGCGCCGCTCCAGGTGATTTCATCGGCCTGGGCGGGGATGGCGGCCAGTGCGGCCAGGGCTGCTGCTGCGAAAACGTTTCTCATGAGTGTGTCTCCTGTGTTTAGTGTTGGCGGTTAATGCTGATTGCCGAGATATTGATAGTCATTCTCAGTTGGTTGGCAAAAAAAAAGGATGACGTGAATAGTCCTGTTGCAGAGCTGTGCTGCTCCCGGTTGCCAGGATGGCGGCCATCCTCTGGCGGCAGCAGCGGAACTGTTCGGCCAGGGCGAGACTTTGCGCCGGATTGCCGTAAATCTTCCAGGGGCCCTGGCAGGCAAAGGGGAGTTTGACCAGTCCCATGAAGGCCGCGACATCTTTGGCGGGATAGCCGATAAAGAGGCCGATCTCATGGGGGAAGGAGCCGTTGCTGGCGATACGGCCGCGCAGCTCGTTTACCAGCGACGTGCAGGATTCACCGGCTTCATATCCGGCCTTGTGCAGCAGGGCACGGATGCCGGCATGGGCCAGATGGCGCTCAAGCTGGTCTTGGTTGTAGCATAACAGTAGCACCGCCTGCGCACCGTTTTTCAGCACGACAAAGGTCAGGTCTGCCCGGCGTTTGACCAGCTGCGCGTGATGGAGCTGCCACAGCTGGTACAGATTTCGTCCGCAGGGGCGGGTGCGGTTAACCAGGGAGATCAGGTTGGCCGGCTTGACCCCGGCCAGAACCTCGGAGCATTCCAGCATCAGGTGTGCCGTCAGGCAGTCCAGCGGATCGGTAAAGCTTCCCAGCATCGTCTGCGAAGAAGTCCGGGATGGTGATCGGTGTTTGAGAAATTCTGAATGAGATAAAGACATGGTTACCCGTGTTGCGTGAAATTGATTTTTGATATCAATAGCGCAAGATCATAAACCATGTCAAGGCATTTTACCTGCGGATAGGGCAGCGCCTGGAAAAATGAACACAGAATGTTACGATTGGGTAAAGTTCGGTTAAGAGATTGCAATGGCGTTGGTGTGGTCTATAATGCCTCTTGATTAATTACGATGTATTGAGGAGAAAGCCATGATCCTGTATGTCATGCGGCACGCAGAAGCGGTGGAAGCAAGCGAATCATTAGCGGACGAGTGGCGTTATCTGACTGAAAAAGGACGTTCCGCCGCCCGCAAGACGAGTTCAACGATTTCCAAATCCGGCCCCAAGCCGCGCCTGATCATCACCAGCCCCTTGACCCGCGCGGTGCAGACCGCCGAAATTGCCGCCTTGAAGGCCTGCCGCAAAAACGTGCTTGTTTCAAGCTCACTGCTGCTGCCGGGCGCCGATACAGGCGGCGTGATAACATATCTGAAAACCTGTCGTGCCGCTGGGCGCGTCATGCTGGTCGGTCATGAGCCGCAGTTGGGGATGCTGGTCGCCAGTCTACTTGGCCGGACGAATCAGGCGATCGCGCTGAAAAAGGGCGCCTGTGTGGCTCTGGAATATAAACCGGATCAGGATGACAAACCGGCCGGATTTATCTGCTATCTGGTTCCCGGCCAGAAGAAAATAACGTCCCTGAAAAAAGCTTTTCCTTCAAACAGCTAAAGGAGTCATGCCATGTACATCGCCCGAGACAAGAACAACGACCTGTATCTTTTCAATGAACTGCCCAAGCGCGGAAACGAGTGCTGGTGGGCTCCCTCCGGGGTTGACGGCACCTACCTCCGTCTTGACAAGGCGCTTTACCCCGAAGTGACCTGGGATACGGAGCCGCTGCCGGTGGCAATCACCAAAATGTAAGCGGTGGAACCTGAAAGGGTAATGTGGGGTCGTATGGAACGTTATGGTTTCAATGCCTTTGCCTTTGCCGGCGAACTGGATCTGAACCGCCTGGCGGCCAAGCTCGGCATGGTTCGCAAGTATCGCTGGGAAGAGCCGATGAAGCTCAATCCGGTAACCTTCTCGCCGGCCGATGCCGGGGACGGTGAGCAGGTCTATCTGTACTATTTCGGCGGGGTGGTCTTCATCAACTGCTCCGGGGATATCATCGCCCGCTTCCTGGACGGCATCCCGGCCTATGCCGACAACCTGAAGGGGCAGCCCCAACTGCCTTATCGTGAGGAATACCGGCTGGAGATCGATCCGGGGCGGGAGACGGCCATCACCAACGACTGCGCCGTCATGCCGCGCTACAATCTCGCGTTTATGGATATCATCTGTTTCGTGATTGCCAAATCAGTGGCGCTGGAGCGGATCGAGGAGCGGATCGATGTGGTTTTCGACGAGGTTGAGGTGCTGATCGCCAACCTGGGAAAGGGGAGTATGGAACTGCCCGACCGGGATATGGCCCGCCTGGCATCATCGATCCTGAGCTTCAAGTTTACCTCCATCGCCCATATCATGGTGCTGGACAAGCCGGACATCACCTGGGACAATCCCGAGGCGGACCGGCTTTACCTGACCATGGCCAGCCTGTTCGAGCTGAATCAGCGCTATCAGGAGATCAAACACAAGTCGGAGACGCTGCTGGACATGACCGACGTTTTCACCAGCCTGTCCCATGCCCGCCGTTCGGCCCGTCTGGAATGGATCATTATCATTCTGATCGCGATTGAAATTGTTCTCTATCTGCTGGAGATGTATCGCGGCCGGTGATTCGGTCTTCGCCCCGCACCCGGCGCTGCCGTTTTAGCGCATGCACCAGAGGGATCCATCTCTTTTCAGATCCATGGGCTGACCTGGCTGCCGTGTGTGCAGAGTTCCCTGGTAGGAGTCCCGCAACGTGCGCAGTTTTTCAATCTGCAGATCCAGTTCAGCAAGCCCGCTCTGCAGCGGGAGCCGATAGCGTTTGGCCAGACAGCTGAAAAATCTGCGCACGGCTAACACAACCCGGCTGCAATGCGGCTGTCGATTATGACACCATTCACCGCCGGCAGATTCATCGGCCGGTGGCAGGCGCCGCAATAGGTTCCGTCCTGCAGTTTTGTCCAGAGCACCAGGTTCTCGCTGTCACACCAGTCGCAGCACCAGAAGTAATAATCCTCGCTCGGTCTGATTTTCATCTCACTCGTTCTCCTTTTGTTTTTTAATCAGTATAATTGGTCTTTGTTACAATCTGGTGGAGCCAACATAAATTCTTTGTTACATCTGCAGAAGGTCTTCCCGCTCCGGGATTTCTACACAAACGTTTGTATTCCGAAACACAGTTGTAACAATTGTGTGTTACAAACTGCCTGATTGACAGGTTTCAGATCAAAAGCAGGAGCATGCCGTGAAAAAAGTGCTGATTATCGAGGATGAAAAGGATCTGGCCGAGCTGTTGGCCTTTAATCTTGAAAAGGAAGGCTATGCCGCCCAGTGTGTCCATGACGGCAAACAGGGACTGGAGCTGGTTGCCGCCGAGCCGCCGGATCTGATTCTGCTGGATCTGATGCTGCCCGGTCTGCTGGGGACCGAGGTCTGCAAGGCGCTCCGCAAGGACCAGCGCACGGCCCAGATCCCGATTATCATGATCACGGCCAAGGGTGATGAGATTGACCGTGTGGTCGGTTTCGAGGTGGGCGCCGACGACTATATCGTCAAACCCTTCTCCATGCGCGAAGTCATGCTGCGGATCAAGTCGGTCATGCGGCGCTTCGAGCACGAAGCGCCGCCACCGGCGCTGTTTTCAATCGGCGAAATCGCCATCGACAAACAGCGTCATCTGGTCACCAGTGCCGGAGTTGAGGTCGAGCTGACCAGCACCGAATTCAAGCTGCTGCTGTACCTGGCCGAGAAAAAGGGGCGTGTTCATAGCCGAGAAAAGCTGCTGCAGGACGTCTGGAGCTATAACAACGCCGGCGACACCCGCACCGTCGATACCCATGTCACGCGCCTGCGCGGCAAGCTGGGCACTCCCGGCGATATCATCAAAACCGTGCGTGGCTTCGGCTACAAGATCGAGGAGTAACCTATGGGATTCCGCACCAAGCTGATGCTGTCCTACATCGTACTGATCGCGCTGATCACCGGCAGTTTCTATTTCTATATCGATCATGTCCTGCAGCAGGAGATGATCGAGGAGAGCCGGGTCAATCTGGCCAACCAGACCCAGCTGGCGCGGCTTCTGGTGATCAGCAGCAAGGGACAGCAGCCCCCGCAGCAGCTGGCGGAAAAGGTCGGAACGGTTATCAGGTCACGGGTCACGCTGGTGGCGCCGGACGGCACCGTAACCGGCGATTCGGATGTGGGCAAGGCCCGTTTGGGACAGCTTGAAAACCATCTGCAGCGTCCCGAGATCCAGGAAGCGCTCAAGAACGGCAGCGGCAGCGCCCTGCGCTATTCGGAGACGCTGCGCACCTCGATGCTCTATTCGGCCATGAGTTACGGCAGCGGCACACCCGAAGGGGTCATTCGCCTGGCCATGCCGCTGGAGTACCTTTCCTCCACCCGCAGCAAGCTGCATGGCCTGGTGGGGGGGGCGGCACTGGCAACGGTGCTGATAGCGCTGCTGTTCAGCGGTCTGCTCTCCAATCTGACAACGCGCCCGCTGCGTGACATGGCCGAAGCCGCCGCCCGGATCGGGCACGGTGGACGGGGGGCCAGAATCAAGGTGACCTCCCGCGACGAAATCGGCCAGCTGGCCGGCGTGCTGAACGAGATGTCGCAACGGATCGAGGATCAGGTTCAGACGCTCTCGGCCGAAAAACAGCGTCTGGACACGATCCTGCGCAGCATGGGCGAAGGGGTCATGGTGGCGGCTCCCGATGGCCTGATAACCTTGGTCAACCCGGCTTTTCGCACTCTCTTTTTTATCGAGGGAGAGGTGGAGGGGAAAAAGCTGGTCGAGATCTCGCGCCACCCCGATCTGCTGCAGGCCTTCAACGACCTGGCCCGTCCGGATGTGGACGAGCTGCTGCGGGAAATATCGATCCAACCCAACAACATAACGCTCTTCACCCACTGGGTTCCGCTGAATGTCAACGGTGTCCGCCAGGGGATTGTGGCGGTTTTCCACGATATCAGCGATCTGAAAAAGGTCGAGAACATGCGCCGCGACTTTGTCGCCAACGTTTCCCACGAGTTGAGAACGCCGGTCACGATCATCAAGGGTTATGCCGAAACCTTGCTGGACGGAGCCCTGGAAGCGGATCCGGCTCGGGCGCGCCGCTTTGTGGAGATCATCGCCAGCCATTCGGAACGCCTGACCAATCTGATCAACGACATTCTGACCCTATCGCACCTGGAAACCAAGGATGCTTTGATGGAAATGTCCCCCCTGGACGTGTGCGGGACAATCTCCAAGGCCTGCCTGCTGCTGCAGGAGCGGGCCGATCAGAAGGGGATAACGATAGACAATCAGGCCGCCGGCAGTCAGCTGCCCCGTGTGCAGGCCGACCAGGGGCGGCTGGAGCAGGTACTGCTGAACCTGCTGGAGAACGCCATCAAATACACTCCCGATAACGGCAGGATCCGGCTGTTCGCCGAGGAGAGCGGCCAGTTCATCCGTGTTTCGGTAGAAGACACCGGTATCGGCATCCCCTTCAAGGATCTGCCGCGTATCTTCGAGCGCTTCTACCGGGTCGACGAGGCCCGTACCCGCGAACAGGGGGGCACCGGACTGGGGCTGGCGATCGTCAAGCATATCGTCCAGCTGCATGGCGGGGATGTGGCGGTAACCAGCGAAGCGGGCAAGGGATCGGTTTTTTCGTTCACGTTGCGGAAGGTGTGAGTTGCGAATAAGGCCGATTGACCTTTGACCTTCTTGCATAAGTATTATTCACCCTTCTATACATCAGGGCGAGCGCACGTATAACCACGTAAGCAGCCGGTTTCCGTCTGCTAAATCAATAGCTGGCCCCCATCGATGATGACCTTTGTCTCCCCATTCGGCATGACCGCCGTCAAGGTCGGCTGGTAGAAAACGTAATCCTCGTGGAAAGGGGCGCTGACGGTGCCGCCGAAACCGGTGTTGTCCCCCAGGGCGATGTGAATCGTGCCCAGGATCTTCTCGGCCTCCAGCACGTTGTCAGGGCGGCTGGCCTTGTCGTTGGTGCCGATGCCCAGTTCGGCGATGTTGCGGCAGTTTGAATTTTCGGCAAATCTGGCTTCCAGCTTTTCGCGGTGAATATCATCCCCCTCTATGTTCACCACCACCCCCTTCTCAACCGTCAGGCGCAACGGTTGTTCCAGTTTACGGGTCGGCCCCCATTCGATGATCATCACCCCGTGGCTCATACCCTCCAGCGGTGCCAGGTAGGCTTCGCCGGCCGGCAGGTTGCCGAAACTTCCTGCCGCTGTCAGCAGTCCATCATCCCCTTCTGCCTGGCGCCCCTGTTTGCAGATCTCCATGTTGGTGCCGTTGGGGGTAGTGACGCGAATCCAATCGGCCCGGTTGACCGTCTGAACCAGTCGGGCGGTGCGCGCCGCCAGGGCATTCCAGTCCACCGTCATGGAACTGTGGAACATATCCGGATCAAAGTGGGGCAGGCTGGCAAAGCGGCATCCGGCGGCACAGGCCAGGGCGCGGAAGCGGGTATGGCTGGTGGAGTTGTTGGAAAGGGCGATGATGATGTCGGCTAGGGCGCCCCGTCCGGCAATGACGATCTCACGAGCCGCAGCAATTTGATCGGCAGCGGCGGATTTGTCCAGCAGTTTTGTCAGCAGTCCGGCTGAATCCAGCGCTGCGATGGTTGTGGCGCCAAAGGTTGCGCTCCAGAGTTCCAGCGGCGGCTCTACCCCCGAAGCCGGGGTGGCGGGAAATTCGATGAAGCTGCTAGTGCCGTAGACCTTGCCGGCATACTCTGAAGCCGATCGGGCGGTGGCATTCAGCCGGGTGCGCCGGTCGCGGTCGGCGGGCGATACGTTTTCGTCGCTGCGGATCGTGTCGCTGAATACCAGCACCCGTTCGCCCGGCCGGATACCCATATTGATTTCATAAAGTGAGCGAAAAGCCGCATCAAGTGAAGGAATGGTCGCCATTGTTCTCTGTTCTCCCGTACATGTCATGAATATAGCGCTGGTGATTATACACGGCCCATGAGCAAGCCAGAAGCTATTTCATGCGCATCAGAAGTAATAAAAGAGATCTTTAATCCGTATACCGGTTTTCCGGCATCTGCCGGATGGTCAGAATTTAGTTGCCGTCAGGTTGGATTAAGAAAGTTTTTTCCTTGATTTTTGGGATCTTATTGTGATAATCATGCATACTGTATACACTTGTAGTCGCCGTTTTTGTTTAATAATTGCAAACACTTAACCCTGTGTTTCGGGTTGGTTTCGGAGGTTTATGTGGCACAGGTCATCTTTTCCACGTGGGGCGGAGACGTCGTAGATAACAGGAATGTTTCCGGTGAACCGAAGGCGGTCAGCTATCGTCTGCCGGTAGCTTTTGACGGCGAGCGTCCGCTGCGGGCGTTCATGGGTTGGGACGGATTGATTCTGTTCGACAAGTACGTCGATGTCCCGGCCATGACGGCCGAATATATGAAGCGTGTCCAGACCCTGTACTGCTGCGGACGCTGCACGCCGGGCAAGAAAGGCACCAAGGTTCTGTCGGATCTGTTCCGCAGTGTGCTGGAGCGCCGTGCCAGCGAGGCTGACCTGGACAAGGTCGGCGAGTTGGCCGAACTGCTGAAGAACTGCAAGTGCACCCTCTGTCAGAGTGCCACCGTGCCGGTTTTCGATGCGGTCAAGTATTACCGGGCCGACTTTCTGGCCTATATCAACAGTGCCTGCGGCCCGAACAGCGAGCCGGCCAGCTACATCCACAAGATCACCGCGCCCTGCATGGACAAGTGTCCGGCCCATATCGACATCCCCAAGTATGTGGAGGAGATCCGCAATTACCAGTACGCTCAAGCGTTGGCGACGATCCGCGAAAACATGCCGCTGCCGTCCGTCTGCGGCCGGGTGTGCCCCCATCCCTGCGAAACCGCCTGCCGCCGCAAAAACGTCGATGATGCCATCAACATCATGGTGCTGAAGCGCACCGCCTCGGATTACGAGCGCATGCACAACCTGCAGCCGCCGATGACCCCCAAGGCCAAAAAGAACAAGACCGTGGCGATTGTCGGCGCCGGGCCGGCCGGCCTGGCCGCCGCCTACTACCTGGCCCTGGAGGGTTACCAGTGCACCATCTATGAGGCGCTACCGGAAGGTTTCGGCGGCGGCATGATCGCGGTTGGCATCCCGGCCTACCGTATGCCGCGTCCGATTCTGCAGCGCGACATCGACATCATCCAGGCGCTGGGAGTGGAAATCATCTACAACTGCCGGGTCGGCAAGGACATCACGCTGCCCGAGCTGAAACAGAAATACAACGCCGTATTCCTGGCGCCTGGCGCGCACCGTTCCAAACCGATGGGGGTCGAGGGAGAAGACAAAGGGTACAAGGGCTTCCTCTCCGGCGGTATCGACTTCCTGCGCGAAGCCTACATGGGGCGCCCGACCGGCATGGGCAAGAAGGTCTGCGTAGTCGGCGGCGGCAACACCGCCATTGACTGCGTCCGCGTGGCGCTGCGCGAGGGTGCCGAGGAGTCGGTTCTGCTCTACCGCCGTTCCCGCAAGGAGATGCCGGCCGATGTCTGGGAAGTTGACGGCGCTGACGAGGAAGGGGTCAAGTTCGAATTCCAAGTGCTGCCGACCAGGATCATCGTTGACGACAATGAGCAGGTGACCGGGGTCGAGTGTGTTCGCATGGCCATGGGAGAGCCGGACGCTTCCGGTCGTCGCCGTCCCGAACCGGTGGCTGGCAGCGAGTTCATCGTCGAATGCGATACGGTTATCCCGGCCATCGGCCAGGATCCGGACTTGAGCTTCATCCCGCCTGACATGGGCATCGACATCACCAAGTGGAACACGGTCGTCACCAAGTATCTGCCGCTTAAGGATGCCGCTGGAAAAGATCTGAAAGACGGCATGGGCAATATGCTCTCCCGTTCCTTGATTACCGACTGCGACGGTGTTTTTGCCGGAGGCGATGCCGAAATCGGCCCGCTGACGGTCGTGGCTTGCGTCGGCAACGCCCACCGGGCGGCACTGGTGATTCAGCGCTGGCTGGAAGAGGGCAAGGCCTATTTGAGTGAGCAGGATATCTTCGATGACCTGCTGACCTACCTGGGGGTCTACGACAAGAACGAAAAAGTGGCCTGGCTGGATTCCTGCAACCGTGCCGGCCAGAAAGAAGTTCATGGCCGCGAGCGGGCTTCCAAGGGGAATTACCGCGAGGTCGAACTCGGTTTCAGCGACAGCACTGCCCAGATCGAGGCCGACCGTTGTCTGCGCTGTTACCGCATGGCGATGGTGGCGGTATAATCGGCCGGAAGTGGTTCGTTTCATCCAGCATAACAAAAATAACGATGCGGTAATGGAGATATAACGGCATGGCACACACAGAGTCCTGCGAGAAAAAATCGGCAACAGTGACAATCGACGGAAAACAGGTGACGGTAGTGGCCGGCGCCACGATACTGGACGCTGCTGCGGAACTGGGGATCAAGATTCCGACCCTCTGCTGGCTGAAGAAGGTTTCCACCACCGGCGCCTGCCGTATCTGCGTGGTCGAGGTCGAAGGGGTTGAGCGGCCGATGACCGCCTGCAATACCCCGGTCAAGGACGGCATCAAGGTTACGACCTCCACGCCGGCACTGGAAGCGATCCGCAAGAAAACGCTGGAGCTGATGCTGGTCAATCACCCGCTGGACTGTCCGGTCTGCGATGCGGCCGGCGAGTGCGATCTGCAGGACAGCTGCTACGGTCTGCAGGTGAATCGGAATAATTTCGGGGCCGAGCTGGAACGCTTACCGATCCGTTATGACTGGAAATTGCTGGAAAGCGATCCCAACCGCTGCATTCTCTGCGAAAAATGCGTCAAGGTCTGCCGCGAGATCGTCGGTCGCGAAGCGATCGAAATCGTTGACCGCGGCGACCGCACCATCATCTACACGATCAGCCGTGAGCCGCTGGATTGCGATTTCTGCGGCAACTGCATTAACGCCTGCCCGACCGGTACGCTGATCAGCAAGCCCTTCAAGTTCCGCGGCCGTCCCTGGGCCTTTGACGTTACTCCCGGAGTCTGCGCCTTCTGTTCGTCCGGATGCCAGATCGAGTACCACGCCAAGGATGGGCGCATCGAGCGTGTGACCAGCTCCGACGAAAGCTACAACAGTGGCAACCTGTGCGTCAATGGCCGTTTCGGCTATGCCACCTTCAACTCCCCCGGTCGCGTAACCGCGCCAATGATGCGGGAAGGGAGCAGCGATCAGAGGAAGGTTCCCTGGGATCAGGCCCTGGGTAGTGCCGCCGCCCGCCTGAAGGAGATCGCCGCCGCTTCCGGCGGCAGTGCCGTGGCCGGTATCGGCTCACCGCGTGCCACCAACGAAGATAACTACCTCTTTCAGAAATTTTTCCGGGGAGCCTTGGGCAGCAACAATATCGATTCCGAAGCCCGTTTGGGCTACCTCCCTTCCCAGATCCTGCAGTGGCAGCAGTTGGGCTACAGCGGCGGCAGCTTTGATATGAATGCGATCGAGAAGGCGGACTCGATTGTCGTGATCGGTGCCGATCTGAAGCCCGAATCGGCCGGGTTCGCTTATCGGGTGATCAAGGCGGTCAACAAAAACGACGCCAGGCTGGTTCTGGTCAACAGCCGCGGCACCTCACTGAACAAATACGCCAATAGCTTCCTGCAGTGCCGTCCTGGCAGCGAAGCCTGGCTGGTGGCCGGCCTTAACAAGGCTCTTCTGGCTGAAGGGCTTGAACGCCAGACGGCCGCGAATATCCAGGGTTTTGCCGTCCTGAAATCAGCGCTGGATGCGCTGTCGTTTGAGCGGATTCAGGACGTTACCGGAATCGCCGAGGCCAGCCTGCGTGAAGCGGCCGCCCTGATCGGCAAAGAGGGGAAAACGGCAGTTCTGTACGGTTCGGATGTTATCGGCTCGGCTGATGCTAAAAATGCCGTTACCGCCGTCATTAATCTGGCGCTGTTGAGCGGCGCGGCCGGAGCCGACGGTGCAGGAATCTATCCCTTGGCCGAGAAAAACAATACGCAAGGGATGCTGGATATGGGCGTCTGTCCCGAGTATCTGCCAGGCTACCGTACGTATGAACATGCCGCAGCCGCATTTGGCGCCGCCTGGAACTGTACCGTTCCCGCCACGCCCGGCAAGGATCTATTCCAGATCATAGACGCTATCGAAGCCGGTCAGATCAAGGCGCTGTATGTCATGGGCAGCGACCTGGTCCACATCCTGCCCGATCGCAACCGCACCCTGAAGGCATTGCAGAAGCTGGAACTGCTGGTTGTCCAGGATCTCTTCCTGACCGAAACCGCCCGCCTGGCCCATATCCTGCTGCCGGCGGCCACCGGCGCTGAAAAGAGCGGATCGTTCACGTCGGCTGACAATCGGGTACAATGTTTCAATGCGGCCGTCAAGCCGGCCGGTGATTCACGCGCCGATTCCGATATCCTGACCAAGCTGCATGCGCTGGTTGCACCGGTGATTGCAATGAAACCGCTGACCGCCGATGAACTGCACCACGAAATAACAAGCTTGACCGGACTGTACAGCGAGACCTGCGACCACGCCGGCTGCCGGATGGGACGGGTCAAGAATCGCACTGAAAAAGCTGTCTTCGTAACACCGGCGCCGGCGGCATTGCCGGCCCAGTCCCGGCCTTTCACCCTCAAGATCGGTTCGCTGCAGCATCACAACGGATCGATGACAACCTGGTCGGAAAACAACATGCTGGTGGCCGGTGAAGCCTATGTCGAATTGTCGCTGGCGGATGCGGCCACACTGGGCGTTGCCGCCGGAGATCTGCTGAAGATCTCGACAGATAGCGCCGCAGTTACCCTCAAAGCACGTCCTTCCGCCGGTCAGCAGCAGGGTAACCTGTTTGTTCCTTGCCATTTCCGGGATCCGCAGGTTAATCTGCTCTCCGGGTCGGCGACAGCCCTGCAGGCGGTCTCACTGGCTAAAGCCTGATTAATCACTGTTTGCATCCCTGACCTAAAAAACGCCGCGATCAGCGGCGTTTTTTATTTCCGCCAATCGTGATATGGTTGCTTTAGATGAAAACCGCTGCTGATCGTAGCGATCAGAGAAATGACGCATAGACCGTGATAACGATTTTGAAGAAAACTCCCCACACCGCATCCGAATGACACGCGCCCTCAAACAGAATCAGCGCAATCGCCTGGCTGCCGAAACAGATCTGAATTCCTCCGCCCGGGGACATGGTGGGTTGCTCTCGGTCTGCCTGGTGTCGCCCAGCCGTTACCGCACCGGCATGAGCAGTCTCGGTTTCCAGGCCGTCTATGCCCTGCTGTCCGAATCGCTGCATATCCGCTGCGAGCGGGCCTTTCTTCCCGAGCGGGAGGAGTTGGAGGAATACCGCCGCAGCGGCACACCGCTGCTTTCTCTGGAATCACAGCGTCCCTTGGCTGATTTCGACCTGATCGCCTTTTCGACCTCCTTCGAGCCGGATTACCTGAACATCCCGATTCTCCTCAAGCTGGCCCGCATTCCCCTTTATTCTGCCGGGCGCAGTGAAAGTGATCCGCTGCTGATCGCCGGTGGAGCGGCCTTTTTCATCAATCCCGAGCCGGTGGCTGATTTCATCGATGCGATCTGCATAGGCGAGGGAGAGGATCTTATTCCGCCCCTGCTGGCCGCGTTACTGTCGCCGGATCTGTCGGGGCGTTCGGAGCTGCTGGCCGCCTTGAGCTCCATTCCCGGCATTTACGTTCCTTCGCTGTATCAGCCGCAGTACGACGGAGACCGTCTGCAGGGCTACGCAGCCGCGTCTGGCGCGCCTCTACCGGTGACACGCATTTCCGCCTGCCTTGAGCAGCACCCCCCCGCTTCATCGCAGATTCTGACCGAAGACACCGAATTCGGCGATATGTTTCTGGTGGAGGTCAGCCGGGGCTGTCCGCGCGGCTGCCGTTTCTGCAGCTCAGGCTTCATCTACGGTACCTTCCGCCAGCAACCCTACGACCATCTTGTCAGCGCCGTTGACAAAGGTCTTGAATATCGCAGCAAGGTAGGTCTGGTGGGGGCGGCTGTTTCCGATTATGCCGATATCGGCCGGCTTTGCCGCTACATCGTCGACAAAGGGGCCCGAGTCTCGGTTTCCTCGCTGCGCATTGACCGGATTGATGCCGATATGCTGGATGCTCTGCTGGCCAGCGGCCACAAAACGATCTCGCTGGCTCCGGAAGGGGGCTCACAGCGTCTGCGGGACCTGATCCGCAAAAACCTGACCGAATCCCAAATCTTGGACGCCTGCGAGATGCTGATCTCCCGCGATATCCTCAATCTGAAGCTGTATGTCATCATCGGGCTGCCGACCGAAACCGAAGAGGATCTGCACGAGTTGGTGAGGCTGGTGGGAGAGATACGGGAACGGGTTATCGAACGGGCCCGAGCCAACAAGCGGCTGGGCGAAATCACGCTGTCGGTCAACCCGTTCATCCCTAAGCCGTTCACCCCGTTCCAGTGGTGCGGCATGGAGCCGCTGCCGTCGCTGGAGCGCAAGGTCAAGCTGCTGGAAAGCCGGCTGCGGCCACTTTCCAACGTCAAATTCAAGATTGAAAGTCTGCGCGAATCCTATCTGCAGGCTCTGCTGTCCCGTGGCGACCGGCGTCTGGCTCCGCTGCTGGCGGCAATGGCCGATGGAGATAATCTGAAAAAAGCGTCCCGGCGCTGTGAAATCGATACGGATCACTATGTGCAGCGCAAGATCGCCGTTGACGAATGCCTGCCCTGGAGCGTGATCGGCACGGCTGAAACGGCGCTGTTGCGCCGAGAATACGAGCGGGCTGTGGAGATAGCCGGATGAGAACCTGTACGATCTGCAAAAAGGAGTATGACGAGACGGCAGCTGCTTCGGAATATGCCCAGGCCGGTGAATGGCTGGCGGGTGAAGTCTGGAAGGATTCTGGAGAACTGTGCCCGCTTTGCCTGGAGAATCGGGCTCGACTGGCAATGATGTACTGCCACGAGCTGAACAGTTAGGGAGAGTCTTATCTCGAACTCTTCAGATCCATAACTGCAGCGCAGAAACAAAAGTCCGCTTCCCCGTGACAGGAAAGCGGACTTTGTTGTTGTGAGGTGAGGAACAAAGCACTAAATTTTTAAAACCCCGAAAATCATTCGTCCAGTGCCGTCATCAACGGCCGGCCAGTGCAGGCAAGACCAGACCCAGCACCATGAAACCCCAAAACACAATCGGAACTAACCTGGAAAAAACTTTCTCGCAGGAGGTTGCACATTCCTTGATACTCGGCCTGGAACCCAGCACAGTGAATACGATCTCTTGACTCATTCAAATCACCTCCTTTTAGTGTCTCGCAAACGCAGCACTTCAAAGATAGCGGAAAGTGTATGTCAGTTTTGCCGTGTATTATCGACGGGTGATCCATTCAGTTAAATTGATTTTGATGAACTATAACTTAAATTTGCTGGTTGTAAAGTTTTATTTGATAAATATTCCCGATGATCGGTTGATGGCCGCCGTTATTCTGCAGTCTGCTTGCGACACAAGCCCTGCAGCGACCTGATTCACTTTGCCAGAACCGCTTCGGCCGCGGCCTGGCCCAGCGCCTCGCACTGTTGCAGCACCTCCGGTTTGGGGGTGAAAATTGTGCGGACCGAATCGGCCACCAGCTTGAAGCCCATCGCTTTCAGGCGCTCTTCGGCCATCTTGCAGGCTTCCCCGCTCCAGCCGTAGCTGCCGAAAACGCCGGCCAGATTGGTCTTGAGCCTGACCGTGCTGAGATAGGCCAGCACATCCCACATCGGCTTGGGGATGTCGCGGTTGATGGTCGGAATCCCGAAAAGCAGGGCGTCGGCCTCTTCCATGATGGTGCGGATCTCATTGGCGTTGAGGTGGTTGATGTGATAGTTGATGACCTCCAGTCCGTCCCGTGCGGCGCCGGCTGCAACCGCCTGGGCCATCTTTTCGGTGCTGCCGTGGGGCGACAGGTACAGGATGAACAGTTTTTTAGTCTGGGAGGTCGGCTTGCTCCAGTTTTCAAACTGCTGAATAACCTTCCAGGGATCCTGCCTGATGATCGGCCCGTGACTGGGGCAGATCATATCAATCACGTCATGGCGGATCTTCTCGACGGCCGAGAGCACCTTGTCCTTGAAGGGCCGGAAGATGCAGTCGAAATAGAAATGGCGGGCCGAGGTGAAGTCCTCATTTTCGTCGTTGAATATTTTCCCCGGGTTGCAGTAATGAGCCGCAAAGGCATCGCAGGAAAAGAGGATCCTGTCTTCCTCCAGGCGGGTGAACATCGTGTCGGGCCAGTGCAGAAAGGGGGCAAGGATGAAGCGCAGCGTACGACCGCCCAGGTCGATCGTGTCGCCATCCTTGACGGTCTGGCAGTTAAAGGGTTTGTGCAGCAGGTTGCCGAGAAAATTCTTTGCGGCGACCGAGCAGACTACCGTGGCCTGGGGAGCCTGCTCCAGCAGATAGGCCAGCGACCCGGAGTGGTCATGCTCCGCGTGATTGACGATGATGTAGTCGATCTTTTTCAGGTCGGTCAGTGAACGGACCTTGTCCATATACTCGTCAACCCGTTTTTCATCAACCGTGTCGATCAGGACGGTCTTTTCACTGCCCTTCAGCAGATAGGCGTTGTAGGTCGTGCCGTGTTCGGTTGGAAAAAGGTCGTCAAAAGTTCGCAGATCCGGATCTTCCGATCCGATCCAGTAAAGCCCTGCTTTAATTTCTACTGATCCCAGCATTTTTAGTCTCCTTTAATTACGCGTAGATAATACTGAAGTCCGGGCGACGGCTTTGTCAGCCCGCTTACTTCAAGAATCAGAGTGGCAATATACCAGAATCAGAGAGGTGTGCACAAGCCGCAAATGATCAATTTACAGTTGTCTGATCGGTATGTTTCTGCTACATAAGCACACTATGAAAGAAAAGATTCGTGAACGCATAACCCTTTTAAGGCCGCTGCTGAAGGACGCTGCTCCCGGAGTCAGAAATGCTGCTGCCGAGGCGATCGAAAAGCTGGAAGGACTCATCAGCGCCGAAGAGATCTTGCACACCCTCAAAACCGGTGACACGGGTGCCAGGATTGGCGCTATTTACGCCCTGGGTGAGATCGGCGGGGCCAAGGTGTTGCCCGCCCTGATGTACTGCGCCGGCCGACCGGAAGTGGATATCCGTTCGGCCGCAGTGGAGGTGCTGGGTCGTCTGGGGCTGGCGACCGCGCTGCAGACCCTGGTTGAACGTCTGGACGATCAGAACAGTGCCGTTCAAGCCCGGGCGATAGCGGCTCTGCGCAATTTTACGGTTTCGGCCGACATCCTGAAGAAGCTGCGCACCTTTCTGGCATCCGATGATGGCACCCTGGAAGCGGAAGCGGCCCTTACACTGGCAACGCTTAACGATACTGCTTCGATCAACAGCATCATCCCGCTTTTGTCGTCCCGCTTCGCCTCCACTCGCCAGGCCGCCGCCTCGGCTATCAGCATCATGCCCCTTTAATACGCTCCTCCGGCTATCAGACGTCCGATGTCGATGTTTTTCAATAGCGGATCGACCACGGCCACAATTCTGGCGTAGTACGTTCCATCGCTTTCGATCAGCGCCTGCTCTCGCGGCAGATCGAGTCGGTGACCTTCGCCGTCGATCAGGATCCGCACAACCGGCATTTTTTCATCCAGCGGGTTGGGACGATATACAACCGCAACCTCGTTTGTGTCGAGTCTGACCAGAGTTCCTACAGGGTAATGTCCCATCATCTCCACAAAACGTTCCAGTATGCTCCCGTCCAGAACGGTTCCCACAAGTTTCTGCATTTCGCTCAACGCCATTCTGGGGTTGATCGGATGCTGGTAGACCCGCAGGGTCGTAATCGCATCGTAGGTGTCTGCAATGGCAATGATATCAATCATCTGGTTGAAGGGCAGCTTGCTGGCCCATTCGGGATAACCACCACGGTTGAAGTGCAGGTGGTGACCCAGTACAATCTGGGCGATATGGGGATCCAGTCCTTCCATTTCACGGATTATCTTGGATCCGAGTTCGGGGTGGCGCTTCATTTCGTCGAATTCCGCGCTGGAAAGCTTTCCCGGCTTGTTGAGAATGTCCTTCGGAATCATGGTTTTACCGATATCGTGTAGCTGTCCGGCGATCCCCAAATCCTTGACCGACATGGCATCCAGGCCCAGCGAGGCGCCCAGAGCCATTGCCAGCACACCGACGTTGACGCAGTGATTGAAGGTGTAATTGTCGTAATCCTTGATCATGGTAAGACCCAGAAGGGTCCAGGGTTCCTGCATTGTTATGCCGACCATCCGGTCGACGATCCTGATGACCGGGGCACTGTTGGGGATGCGGCCCCTTTCAATGTCGCGGCAGATCGTTTTGATCGCGGACAGGGCTTTGTTGTAGGTGCCGATGTGGTCGTTTTCCGGAGTCGTGTCTAACGTATTCTCATCGCCGCCGTCGAAGTTTTCTTCCCCCTCACGAAGCAGCTGAATGTTTCTGATCCCCTGCTCCTGCATCTGGATTGAAAGCGTGCCTGCGTCAACTCCCTTGACGGAAAAGAGTTTGACGAAGTTTTGCAGTTCTTCGAAACTGGTGTCAGAAAAAACGGTGATACGGCTGATTGATTTTTCTGCCATGCGGTTTGACAGGTCGGCAATCGCCGCCGAGGGCGAAACGAAAAGATGGTCGTTGAAGAACATGATGCCGTCAACCAGTCCCCAGGAAACCTGGGGTGCCTGAACAAAAGCAGTGGTCAGGATTTTATAAAGATCCATCAGCGGCTGTCTGATGGCCGGGTGTGAAGACGGATAAAAAGCCATCCCCTTGACTGCACCGGAAAAAAGCGTGACCATTCGAAGGGCATTTGGTTTGTCAAGTGCGTCCATCTGGCTTACCCCCTGAACGTTCAATCAGATCGATTGCCTCACAACAGGCGGCCCCCAGGTCGCCCGTATCGGAGGCGTACGCCCTCAAGGCCGGCAATGCTCTTGCGTCTTCCAGTTTACCAAGACATTGCGCAATTGCCACCTTGAGTTGTTTCCAGCGGCCGGGAGCCAACAGGCGGCGTTCCGTCAGCATCTCGACCAGATAGGGCGTCAACTGTTTGTCTCCGATCATGGCAATGGCTGCCAGGGCATTGAGTTTGAGTGGAAGTGACTGCAGAAAAAGATCTTTGGCGCAGAGAATCCGCAGCAGTTCCGCCCGGGCTCTTTTGCTTTTGATTCCACCCAGCGAGGCCATGGTCTGGGGGTACAACTCCTGGTCGTTTCCGCGCAGGATGTCTATCAATGCCGCTTCTGCGTCGCGCCCCCCGATTTTGGCCAGGCTGCGGATGGCTTCCTTGCGCACACGGATATCGCCGTGCTGCAGGCAGGCAGTCAGGCCGGGGATACTGTCGCTACTGGCAACGGCTCCAAGAATAACACATATGTTTCGGATGAAGTACCAGCGTTTGTCAGCCAGCATCGGCAGAAGTATCGGCACAACCGGTTCACCCAGGGTGGCCAGATGCGTTGCAAGTGCTTTTCGTGCGGCCTGATGATGTGTGGCTCCCATCTGTTCGGCCGCCAGCGTGATCGCCGCCGGGCCGCCGACATTGAGAACCGCCTGCAGGGCGTTATTTGACAGGCCGTCATGGCTTTCTACCCGTTCGAATACAACGCGGAAAAAAACTTCGCCGCTGGCAAGTTGCTCCAGGGCGAAACGGTCAAATTCGCGCATGGCCGGAGGGCGCGTTTCATCGGCACAATATTTGGCCAGCAGTTCAGCCAGCGGAAAAACAGCCGCAATTTCGTCGCGGGCCTTAAGCGCATCGGCGCAGCAGATCGCTTGCCGAAGCAGCAGAGCATAGATGTCTTCATCGTCCGTTGCGGCCAGCCGTTCCAGCAAGGCCTGGAGTTGCTGCTCGGGGGGCAGTTGTTGCTCCTGGTCGGTGTGCTCCTCTTCCAGGAGTAACGCGTCTTCGATGTTTTCGGCCTCATCAAGAGACTGGGGGATTATTCCCCGTGATTCAACCTGTCTGCGCTGATCGCTGATAACCGACAGGTCGAATTCATTGACCCAGATTGTCCGAACGCCATGTTCGGCCATAATTTTATCGACACCGCCCATTTTCTGGATGATCTCGGGGGGCAGAGCCATTACTTTGATAAATTCCAGCAGGTCTTCTGGAAAGAGATCCCGCATGAAGGTGATTTTCAGCACCCTGCGGATCAGGAGCTCGTAGGCGAGAGAGCCGGTCAGGTTGCTGGAATCCTTTAGCTTTTCACCATCAGGAAAGCTGAAGCCTGCTCGGCTGCAGGAAAGAGAAAGGGTGTTGCCGTCAAGCAGCGCCAGCATGGTTGAGTGTGCGTGGGTGATGCTGTTGCGTCGGGTCGGGTGTCCCGTCGGATAAAACTTCCAGGCCCGCAGAGATCGGTAGATGCTCCCCAAGGCGTCGATCGTTCCCTGATTTGTTGGCGGATGATAAAAAAACATTACGATTCCTTGTACAGAAGAAAAGAGTATGCATAATATACTGAAAAATTTCTTTGTCAAATCATCAGAATGCGGCTTTAAACCTGCACTGGCGGCTGTTTTAAAGCAAACACGAGGTTCCAATGAAAGCACGGACGGTCTTTGCCTGCCAGAAATGCGGCTGCCAGTCACCCAAATGGCTCGGGAAATGCCCGGACTGCGGGGCTTGGAACAGCATGGCCGAAGAGAGTATCGTCAAGACTTCCGCAGGGGCGCCAATGGCAGGCACATCACGTCCGGTGCCGATCTGCGATGTGCCGGTTCAGGCCGAAACCCGCAGAGCCACCGGTATCGGCGAGCTTGACCGGGTTCTGGGGGGCGGCATCGTGCCCGGCTCGCTGGTTCTGATCGGCGGAGATCCCGGCATCGGAAAATCCACGCTGCTGCTGCAGGCAATGCATTTGCTGGCCGAAACAGCCGGACCGGTGCTGTACGTTTCCGGCGAAGAATCGGCCTCCCAGTCCCGCTTGCGGGGAGAACGCCTGGGGGCCTCCAGCAGGAAACTGCTGATCCTGGCCGAAAACTCGCTGGAATCAATTCTGGCTCAAGCCGCCGCGCTCAAACCTGCGGCAATGGTGGTCGATTCGATCCAGACCGTCTGGACGTCAACCCTGGAGTCGGCCCCTGGAAGTGTCAGCCAAGTGCGGGAATCGGCCGGCAAGCTGATGCTGCTGGCCAAGGGGAGCGATATTCCGATCTTCATAGTCGGCCATGTCACCAAAGACGGTTCAATTGCCGGTCCGCGCGTACTGGAGCATATGGTCGATACGGTTCTGTACTTCGAGGGGGACGGCAGCCACCCCTTCCGGATTCTGCGGGCGGTCAAGAACCGTTTCGGCTCCACCAACGAGATTGGCGTGTTCGAAATGAAGCAGGAGGGCTTGTGTGGGGTTGCGAATCCCTCAGAACTGTTTCTTTCCGAGCGGCCGCTGGGGGTGTCGGGTTCGGTTGTGACAACCTCGCTGGAAGGGAGCCGGCCGCTTCTGGTTGAGCTTCAGGCTCTGGTTACGCCGTCATCCTTCGGCGTACCGCGCCGTACGACGATTGGCGTGGACCATAACCGGCTGGCGCTGCTGGTGGCTGTTCTGGAAAAAAAGGTCGGCCTGCATATGGCCGGCCAGGATATCTTTCTGAACGCGGCCGGCGGGGCGCGCCTGAATGAACCGGCCGCCGATCTGGCCATGATCATGGCGGTCGCTTCCAGTCACCTGGACAAGGCCATTGCTCCCCAGACGGTTGTTTTCGGGGAGGTTGGTCTGGCGGGGGAGGTGCGGGCGGTCACCCAGCCGGAGTTGAGGATCGCCGAGGCCGAGAAGCTGGGCTTCAAGCGCTGCATCATCCCGGTCGGCAGTCTGAAACGCATAAAGAAACGCGGAATCAGGCTGGAGGGGGTTGCCACGGTTCAGGACGCGATGAATCTGATTTTCGAATCGTAAAACCTTTCCGAAAAACGATTGTCCCTTGTGGCGAATTTTGTACTTGACTTGTGGCGAAGGCTTATCTATATTCCAAAACTCTTTAAAAATCAGATGCGGATGGAGATGGCATATGTACGCAGTTATCAAGACAGGCGGCAAGCAGTACAAGGTTACGGAAGGTGAATTCCTCAAGGTTGAAAAACTTGAAGGTCAAATCGGGGACAGCGTCCAGTTTGCCGATGTTCTCATGCTGGGCGGCGAAAAGACCGTCGTCGGCGCTCCATTGGTGGCAGGCGCAAGCGTAACCGCCAAAATCGCCGTGCAGGGCAAGGGCAAGAAAGTTCTGGTATTCAAGTCCAAGCGCCGCAAGGATTCACGTAAGCTGCGCGGACATCGCCAGTTTCAGACTGTTCTCAAGATTGAAAAAATCAGCGCCTAGCTGAATTGAACAAATATTTTTCCCAGGAGATACGGAAATGGCACATAAGAAAGCTGGCGGTAGTTCACGAAACGGTAGAGATTCGGACGGTCAACGTCTTGGTTGCAAGAAATTCGGCGGTGAGACGGTTAAAGCTGGCAACATCATCTATCGTCAACGCGGCACCCAGATTCATCCCGGCAACAACGTGGGCTGCGGCAGGGATCACACACTGTTCGCCCTGATCGAAGGCATCGTCACCTTCGAGCGTATGGGTAAAGAACGCAAAAAAGTTTCGGTCTACCCGAACTGATTTACAGCTGATAGTGATTCTACAGCCCGTAAGGATTTCCTTACGGGCTTTTTTGCATGCTGCGACAGCGAACAAACGTCGTTATTTAATGTTTGCATTGTTTTGAAAATCGGGTAGAATCCCTCTCTAATGAGAACAAAGAGTGTTTTTTAATCCATTATGGATGAGCAGTGCAGGACGCACTTCAAGGGGCTTCGCCATGTTAAAAACGAGTTTGACGCGCAAGATCATCATGATCATCGGTCTGACACTGTTTACCGGTTTTACGGGACTTGGGGTTCTTTCCCTGTATCTCGAATATGCCTCCATGATCGAACTCCAGAAAAAAAATGCCCGTCAGCTTGCGCTCACACTGGCCCACGACATCACCAATCAGATGATGAAAGGGGATATGAAGGAGCTTGACCGCTATGTGGAGGAGCTCAAGTCCAGGGTCGGAATCCCCGCCATACGCCTGTTCAATGCGGATGGCAAGGAGCGCGGCAGCGGAACCGTCAGCGAAGAGATGCGTACTGTTCTGGCAGCCGGCAATCCGCAGGAGCTGTCAGACAGCGGCGGTAGCAGGCAGGTGCTCAATCTGGCACTGCCGCTGGCCAATGAAGAGCGCTGTCGCGGCTGCCACAAGTCGGATTCGCGCAATCTGGGCGGTCTGATCCTGACAACCTCTCTGGAAGACGGATTCAAGAGTGCCTTGAGATTGGCTCTGGTCATGACGGCGGTGGGTGTTTTCTTCTTCTTTGCCATGTTGACCACCTTATACATGTTTTTCAACCGCACGGTGGTACAGCAGATCGCCGAGCTGTACAAGCAGCTGGGCGATCTGTCCGGTGGCGAAGGCGATCTGACGAAAGTATTGCAGATCCGCACGACCTGCGAGATCGGCCGCCTGGGGGAAGAGGTCAACAACCTGACCTCAAAGATCCGTGAAACATTTTCCGGATTGTATGACCAGGCCTGCCTGATCGGCGGCAGTGTCTGCGAGCTGGCGGACGGCACAAACAAGGCGCTCAAGATGACTCAGGATCAAAAGGATCAGGCCTTTACCGTTGCCACGTCAGCTGAAGAGATGTCACAAACCATTCAGGATGTCACCGCCAATACCCATCGGGCAGCGACTCTTTCCAGTGCCGTGGACAGTGCTGCCAGCGGCGGTATGGCGGTCGTGGGGCAAACCTGGGATTGCATGCAGCAGATCAGCGAAAGCGTCAAAGGGACACTGGAAACCATTCGGGAGCTGGAAGCTTCTTCGACCAAAATCGGCGAAATGGTTGTACTGATCGAAGACATCGCCGATCAAACCAACCTGCTGGCCCTGAATGCTTCGATCGAGGCGGCCCGGGCCGGTGACGCCGGCAAAGGCTTTGCCGTTGTGGCCAGCGAAGTCAAGGGTCTGGCCGAGAAGACGACCAAATCAACCCGTGAAATAGAGCGGGTTGTGGCCGGAATTCAGCAGGCCAGCCGCAAGGCCGCCGCAATGATCGATTATGAAAAAACGCTGGTGTCAACCGGCCTGGACAAAGCCGAAGAAGCCCGCAGCAGTCTCGAAAACATAAAAAATCATGCCGCCGAATCACGTGTGATGATCGAGCAGATTGCAACGGCATCCGAGGAGCAGAGCGCCACCACGACGCAGATTTCCGAGATGATCCACCTCGTTTCCCGAAGCGCTGAAAAAACCTATGAAATGATGCGCACCACCAGCGACGCGTTCGGAACCTTTTCCGAGGTCGTTGAAAACATCTACAGCTCGGTCGGAAAATTTTCAGTCGGTAATTATCACGACACCGTCAAGTCTTACATCCGTGAGATGGAGCAAGAGGTGCATGAGCTGATCGAAGCCGCCCTCAGGGATAGAATCCTGACGCTTGAAAACCTGTTTGACCGGACTTATCTGCCGATCGCCAATACCGCACCCCCGAAATTCACGACCCGTTACGACAGTTTCTTTGACCGGGTTATCTCGCCGGTCCAGGAGAAGATCATTGCCAGGGACAGCAAACTGCTGTATGCGATCTGCGTCGACAACAACGGTTACTGCCCCTGTCATAACCTGCGCTATTCCAAACCCCTGACCGGAGATCCGGACATCGACAAAAACAATAATCGAACCAAGCGTATCTTTAACGACCATACCGGAATACGCTGCGCCCGCAATACGGATGGATTCCTGCTGCAGACCTATCGCCGCGACACCGGGGAAATATTGAACGACATGTCCAAGCCGCTGGTGATCAACAACCGTCATTGGGGCGGAATCCGTATCGGCTATCTGGCGCCGAAACCCCATGCGGGGTTGGAAACGGCACGATAGGCGGATATGATCGGAACAGAGCCCGCTATGAATGAAAATGCTGTAATATTGTTCGGTTGTGTGCTACATAGAAGCATATTTCTTGTGATGACCGGGGATGGGGCAGAATGAAGCATCTGGGAGACATACTGGTTGAAGCTGAAATAATCAGCAAAAAAACCCTCGAGCGCGCGCTGGAGCGTCAAAAGACGGAAAAAAAACGTCTGGGCGTTGTGCTTGAAGACATGGGTGTCATTAACGAAGACGAGCTGACCGAAGCGCTCTCAAAGCAGTTCAACTTCAAGACCATCAAGAACTTCGCCGCCCACAGCTATTCCCAGGATCTGCTGGATCTGCTCCCTTCGGAATTTACCATGAAAAAGCTGGTATTTCCGCTCAAGCAGAAGGATTCCATGCTGGCGGTCGCGATCAATGACCCCTTTGACCTGGAAACCATGGAGATGTTGAGCCAGATGACCGGGTGTCAGATTATACCGGTGCTGGCGGCCCGCAAGGAGATTCTGGAGGCTATTTCAGTTCACTATCTCAAGAGCCGTTCAGCCGGCGGCGAGGCGATTCTGGTGGCGGAGGATTCTCTTCCGGTTGCAACGGTCATCCAGATGGCTCTTATCAAGGAGGGGTACAAGGTGCTGCTGGCCGCCGATGGTCTGGAAGCGCTGAAGCTGGCCATGACGGAACGCCCCAAGCTGATCATTACGGATTCCATGATGCCGCGCATGGATGGCTACGGTTTGCTGCGAGCCATCAAGGCCAACCCGATGACGTCGGAAATACCGGTTATCATGCTGACATCCAAGGCCTCCACCGAAGACGAGCAAAAAGCACTGGAGTTCGGCTTCAGTGACTTCATCCCCAAACCTGTTCAACCGCTGCGAGTTGTATCGCGGGTCAAGCACATCCTGGAAATGACCAAGAAATACCAGCGCTGAAAGTAAGGGCGGGATACTTTACTTTGCCAGGGAAGACAGGCCGTGCCGAACGGCGTATTTGGTCAGTTCGGCGATGCTGAAGAGCTGAAGTTTCTGCATGATGGCCTGACGCTGGTTTTCCACCGTCTTGGGGCTGACCCCCAGCTGGTAAGCGATCTCCTTGATGTTTTTGCCGTCGGCCACCAGCTGCAGCACCTCCCGTTCGCGCGCGGTCAGATTCTGATACACCAGGGTCATGTTTTCGGGGATGCATTGCAGAAAATCCTTCACCAGCAGAGTCGAAATCTTTCGCGGCAGATAGGTTTCGCCGCCGGCAACGGTGCTGATCGCATCCGAAAGCTCGGCAAAAGCCGTATCCTTGAGCAGGTAGCCGCTGGCCCCGGCCTTGAGTACTTCCACCACGAAAAAGCGGTCCCTTTCCATGGAAAGCACCAGCACCCGAGTGCCGGGATACTTTCTGGTAATCTCCCGGGTGGCGTCAATCCCGTTCATGACCGGCATGGTCAGATCCATGATCACCAGATCCGGCCGCAGCTCGCCGGCCAAGCGCAGCGCTTCGGCGCCGTTGCCCGCTTCTCCCACCACACGTCCCTGTTCAGAGCGTTCAATCAGCGAGCGCAAGCCTTCGCGAAAGATGGGATGATCATCCACCAGCAGAATAGATGTTCGCATGGCAGTTCCCCCTGTTGTCAGTCCCCCGAAAGCGGCACCGTCAATGAAACCCTGGTTCCCTGGCCGGGGTTCGATTCAATGGCAAAGCTCCCACCCAGCTGCTCGATCCTTTGGCGGACATTATACAGGCCATAGCCGCCGTTATTGACGTGTTTCAGGATCGCATCCGGATTGCTGAAGCCGGCGCCGTTGTCGGCCACCAGCACCAGCAGATTGTTGTCAAGCGTTGTGAGAGTCAGCTGCGCTTCCGCATAACCGGCGTGTTTGACAACATTCAGCAGAAGCTCCCGCACGGCCTGATACAGCAGATAGCGCGCCCCGGCCGACAGCGGCTTGGGGTGGCTGTCGCTGGAAAAAGTCACCTGTAGGGCATAATCGCCGCCGATTGACGAGCAAAGCCACTCCAGGGCGGTTTCAATGCCGGCCGTATCCAGAATCGGCGGCCGCATCCTGAAGGTCAGTGAGCGAATGTCCTGAATCGAATTCCCGATCAGGGCGGCGGCATCCAGGGCTGTGGCGCGCAGCGCGTCCGGCGCCAGCTCGTCCGCCAGGGCGTCCAGTTTCATTTTTGCCAGCAGCAGTGATTGGCCGACCCGGTCGTGCAACTCTCCGGCAATCCGTTCCCGCTCCCGTTCCTCGGCCCAGACCAGTTCAAAGGAAACCCGTTTCATTTCCTCGTTTGCCAGGGTCAGGGCGGATGTTCGTTCGGCCACTTTTGATTCCAGCTCGTCGCGGGCCTGCCGCAGCGCAATTTCAGCCTGCTTGTGCTCAACGATATCCCAGGCCCGGTTTGTCAGTTGCTGGACCATTTCCAGATCCTGATTGGTGTAGGTGGCAGGCTTGTTGCCGACCCCCAGCAGCGCAACGATCAGGTTGTTGCGGAAAATCGGCACGAGCATTTCCCGCACAAGCGGAGCGTGTCCCTCCGGCAGCCCTTTGCGATTCGGTTGTGACGGATAGTCGTTGTGGATTACCGACCTTCTTTCGCGGACGCAATCACACCAGATCCCGGCTTCTTCCAGCGGATAGCGGTGCCCCTTGCGCTCGGCCGTGCAGATGCTTGTCAGGGTTCGGCTCGACCAGGTCTGCAAGGTCAGGGTGGTCTGGTCGGCTTCCAGGAAATGAAAAAATCCGATCCGGCTGTTGGTCAGTTCTTCGGCTTCATCCAGGATCTTTGTCAAAAGCTGGGCCAGGGAATGGCCGAACTGGTAGTCGTTTATTCTCAAGCAGGCCTGCATGACCAACTCTGCCAGCTTGCGCTCGGTAATGTCGAATCCGACCGCCTGGAATTCCTGCACCCCCCCATCGGCAGAATAAATGCCGCGATGGGTCCAGCGCTGCCAGCAGATCTCGCCTTTGCTGTTGACAATACGGTGCGTGAAAGCCGCCACAGGATGATCCGGGCTGATTGCCGCCAGACACTCACGGGTCATGGAGAGATCCGGTTCGGGGATATGCGGGGCAAAATTCGTGTTGATCAGATCTGACCGGCTTTGTCCGTAATAGCGGGCATAGGCCGCATTGACAAACGAAAGCCGGCCGTCCGGAAGATAACGGCAGATCAGCTCGGTCTGGTCTTCGATGATGGACAGGTAGCGCGCTTCGCCGATTCGCAGCTCTTCTTCCGTTTTCTTTCTGGCGCTGATATCGCTCATGATAGTACGGAAAAGAGCGTTTTCGTCGGCGCCGTTGTGCACCGGAACCGTATCCATCTGCACCCAGAGTATTTCCCCATTCGATTTTCTTGCACGGAACTCGCACGCTTCGGACTCGGCGCCGGATAGAGCGAGCTTTTGGCAGTGCAGGCAAAAAATGTCCCGGTCTTTGGGAAGAATGTAGCGGGAAAGCGGCTGGCCGGCCAGCGTGCCTTTTTCGACTCCCAGTAGCCGGGCAGCGGTCTGATTGGTCTCCAGAATCCGTCCCTGGCCGTCTAAAGTCAGATGGCCGACCGGAGCCCGGTCGTACAGATCGATGAAGCGCGACCGGGTAATTTCCAGTTCGTGCTGGGGTCGGCGCAGCTCTTCGTTCTGCATTTCCAGCTCGACCTTATGCACCAGTAGTTCATGGAGCATGCGCTGCAACTTTTCCGGTGATAACGGTTCTCGGTCAGGGAGCTGCTCTTGTCCGGCACTATCCTCTGTCCTGTGCTGCAAGCTGCCTGCTTCGATCGAAGATTGTGATGACATGGTTGCCAGCCCCCTGCTTTGCTGATGATCCGGTTTATGGTTCAAGCTTGTCCCCACGTACCTGCGCCATCTTTGCAGCAACATAAATACGGTTGATAGTGTTTCCCTCTGTTATTAGAAAACACTATAACTTATATCTCTGTCAGCGCAAGTTGTACATTGGGTGAGAGTTGTGCAGGCACACCCCGGCTGCATCCGCATCGTGCGCCCACTTGCGCAATCGGGGAGTATTGGCTATAGTGCCAAATTCGCCGGGCTGCCGGCTGTGTCATACTTCTCGTCTGTTCAGGAATTCTCACCATGCCCCATTTTCTCGAAATCGCCATCGGCACCGTCACCATGCGCCCCTATGTTTTCGCTTTTTTCGCTGCCTTTCTGCTGGCCTGCGTACCGCACATCGGCTGGCGGCGCACCATTTATTTCACTCTGGCCGCCTATTGCATCGCCTTTACCTCGGAGTGGCTTTCGATCAACACCGGCTTTCCCTACGGTTGGTATTATTACATCGACACCACCAGCAACCGCGAACTGTGGATTGCCGGGGTGCCGTTCTTCGATTCGCTTTCCTATGTGTTTCTGACCTACTGCAGCTACTCAACCGCGCTGCTGATACTCTCTCCGATCAAGGCTTGGCGCTGGAACCTGGTCACGCTGGAGACCCGTTCGATCCGGCGTTCGTTTGCCGCGCTGCTGCTGGGCGCATTCCTGCAGACCTTTCTGGATATCGTGATCGATCCGGTCGCACTGCAGGGCAAACGCTGGTTTCTGGGGCAGATTTACGGCTATCACGAGGTGGGACTGCATTTCGGCGTTCCGCTTTCCAACTACGGCGGCTGGCTCTTGACCAGCTTCGTGCTGGTAGGGGCCTTTCAGCTGATCGATGCCCGCCGCCAGGATGACGCTCCCCGCGGTGCCGTCAATCTCCCCTTCCGCGCATTGCTGGGGCCGATCCTTTACCTGTCGGTGCTGATATTCGATATTACGATGATGCTGGTGATCGGCGAAAATTTCATGGCGCTCTGCGCGACCCTCATGTTCACCCTGCCGATACTGATCGTGGTCGTTCTGGCGGTCAGGCGCACCAATCGCTACAGCAAGGATGAGCTGGGGAATCATCTGCGGGACTATCCCTGGTCTCCGGCGGGGAGCCCGTTACAAAAGGGGCAGTAGCTGCTCCAGGGCTCCTGTCAGGCTCCGGGCGGCTCTACGGCTGTTGCCGGCCAGGCGGATCAGCTGGGGGATGATGCGGGGTTTGCGCAGAATCGTCAGCAGCACCCGTCCGGGACGGATGCGCAGGCTGCTGTCGCAGAATTCGTCCAGTGAGAAGCCCAACTCCTCATGGGCCGGATCGCTGACGGAGCGCAGCGCAATCAGCGGAACCCTCTTTTCGGCTGCAATCAGGGCCATGGCGGCGCTTTCCATCTCCACCACCGGGCAGGGGTAGCGATCCGCCAGTACTTCGGCCAGCGTCGCTTTTGATGTGATAACGGGTGTGCTGGCAAACGTCCCGCTGAAGACCCGCGCTCCGGAGGCGGCTTGCTGTGCGGCGAAATTCAGGGCAGCGGCCGGGGTCTCGCTCGGCAGCTCTTCCAGCCCGTTTTCGGCGATTATCACCATCCGTTTGGCGACCACCAGATCGCCGACCTGCAGCTCCGGGTCAATCCCGCCGCAAAAACCGGCCGTGATCAGCAGCTCCGGCTGCAGGTCGCGGATGACGCTCTTGGCCGCCCGGGCGGCGTTGTCAAACCCCATTCCGGATTCCACCAGCAGAATCCGATGCCCTTCGCAGCTGAAGGAGCGGGCTTTGAGCCGGCCCAGGTTCTCTTCCGTCCCGCTTCCCAACCCCTTGGCGACCGCGATGAATTCCTCCGGCATGGCGACGATAATGGCGATGTTCATGTACCTTCTCCCGCCGGGACTGTAACGGTTTCAGCCGCTGATTTCAAATCATAATATGAAATGCTGGACAAATCGCTCGGCATATATTATAAATCCGGTTCGCTCGTGCGGAGAGATGTCCGAGCGGTTGAAGGAGCACGCCTGGAAAGCGTGTGTACGTTAATAGCGTACCGAGGGTTCGAATCCCTCTCTCTCCGCCAGTAAACAATCCAGCATCGTCCGATGCGGTACAAAAGCCTCTGAGAAATCAGGGGCTTTTTGCTTTTTATCGTCCAGCCATATCCAGTCCCGTCTTTTGACATCCGGCGTTTTTTGTGGTAGATTTTCACCAAATATACCACAAAAAATTTCGCGTACCACAAAAACCTACCACAATAGCTGGAGGTGCCCTATGCCGAAGCGGATT
>JAJZRX010000035.1 GCA_021850095.1 Deltaproteobacteria bacterium | reverse complement strand
ATGTTGCGGCAACAACTCGTTGAAAGGATAGCAGTGAGCGGCTTTATCAGCCAGACCCATACGGGACCGGCATAGCCAGTCCACATGACCACACCCGCAGGGTGTGGTTTTCTACGTTATGAATAAATCAGCAGCTTCAATATTTGTGTTGACAGGATCCATTCAGTACTGCTATAAGTTTGGTCCGTTGTCGCGGGGTGGAGCAGTCTGGTAGCTCGTCGGGCTCATAACCCGAAGGTCAGAGGTTCAAATCCTCTCCCCGCAACCAATAAAATTCAAGGGGTTACATGCAAATGTAACCCCTTTTTCGTGCCTCAAATCCGACACTGTCATGCAAATTGCCATGTAGCCGTGTTATTCAATGCGTAACCTGCCTGATATTCTTCAATGTCAGATGGTTCTGAACCCGATTGGAAGAATACGGCCAATGTTCTATCTGGGTTAAACCCCTTGCCCCACAGCCAGGATATCAATCAAACCAGCTCCTTGATCCAGAATTGCATGGGGTGGTCCCGCTTGACACCATCAATCTCACGCCACATAAAGCTGGTTGACGCCCCCGGGAGCCGGACAAAACCGGTACGGGCAAGGAACCGTGTTATGGGTATGTAGCCCGGCGGGCGCAAGGGATGAACATCGGGACGCTCAACCGTGGCGCAGGTGAGTGCGCGATAACGGCCGAGAGAACTGATGTGTCTTTCCAGCCGGGCAAGCAGCTTCCGGCCCAATCCATAATTGCGGTAGGCCGGGCGAAAGAGCAGTTCCCCGACGTAATATATCTCGTCGAGCGGAGTTGTCGTCCCGGCACAGGCGTCGCGCAACTGGGCGTCTTCCTGAACAAGCGGCATGCCGGTAGCCGCCCCGATCACCTCCAAGCCATCATAGGCGATAATGACACAGGCGTCCGGTTCTTTGGCATAGGCGCCCAGGTAAATGAGCTCATCTTCCCGCCGGCCCTCATACAGATAGGGATATTCCCGGAAAACCTCCAGGCGAAGTGTCGCCAGATCATCCAGCACTTCTGCAATCGCACTCCCGGCCAGCACCTGCTCGGTGACCGTCTTCGCATCATCCATCATCCCCTATGCCTCGGCAACCATCGGGCGCAGTTTCGATATATCCCGTAATGGCGGCGCCCCAAATAGGCAAAGCTGCAGGAGCTTGGGCTGGATTCCCTGTGTTGAATAACTTGTGAGGGGGCACGGCGCGCCGTGCCCCGGATTGGACGCGGCAAGCCCGTTCGAATGTGTAGCTACCGAAGCAATAATAGTGCTCATCCGCGCTGGATTTCAGTGAATGAAGCTGAACATGGTTTTGGGTTCCCGCTCCGGTGGCGGCAGGGTGTCTTTGCCGTGTTCGATCAACCTCAACAGCCAGGCCATGTTTTTCCCAAGAACCCGCATTATTTGTACCCCTTCAAGATCCTGAATCACTTCTCCCGGAACCCGGCCATGGATTACGTTCCAATAGTTTGAGGTTGGAATCAGCATCTCGGCATAATTCAGAAAGTTATTCAGCTGGTCAAAGGCTGTCAGACCGCCGGAGCGTCGCACCGCAACAACTGACGCACCGACTTTGTGTCGAAACATGCCGTCATTGACGCTGGATACGAAGAACGCCCGGTCAAGAAACGACTTCATGGTTCCGCCGAGAGCAGCGAAATGCACCGGTGAACCAAGAATGATTCCATCTGCCTGTTTCATCTTCTGAATCCAGCCATTGACGTCATCGCCGGGAAGCACACACTGCTCATTCCTGTGTTTTACGCATTGGTAGCAGGCGGCACAGCCCCTGACAGCCTTGTTGCCCACCTGCACAATCTCGGTCTCGATACCTGCTGCTTCAAGCTCTGCCGTCACCATCTTGAGAGCATTCCAGGTATTGCCCTCTTTGTTCGGACTGCCGTTAAATGCCACGACTTTCATAGACCCTCCCCTACTCCATGATATTTTTTTGCAAAGATACCTGTACTTCATCAAATATTCGATCACTAAAATTTTGCACCCTGTTTTGTACCCCAAAGTACAAAAACAGAGGGTAACTATTCCCTATTTGACCCGCAGGTACTGGTTCGGCCAATCCATGTCCACACCCAGTGTCTTGGCGGCATGCAGCGGCCAGTAGGGGTCGCGCAACATCTGCCTCCCCAGCAGCACGGCGTCAGCCTGGCCGGTGGCCACGATCTGTTCAGCCTGGGCCGGTTCGGTGATGCACCCGACCGCTCCGCTGGCAATCCCGGCTTCGGTTCGAATTCTGGCGGCAAAGGGAACCTGAAAGCCGGGGCCGAAGGGAATCGGTTCATCCGGCACCGCAAACCCTGAAGAACAGTCGATCAGATCCACTCCGATCTCCTTCAGCCGACGAGCCAGAAGCACTGACTGGTCTATATCCCAACCGCCTTCCACCCAGTCGGTGGCCGAAATCCGGACAAATAGCGGCAGTTCATCCGGCCATTCCTCACGCACGGCCCGCGCCACCCGCAGGGGGAAACGGAGCCGGTTTTCCAGGCTGCCGCCGTAGTCGTCGTTCCTGAAATTAACCAACGGAGAAAGGAACTCGTGCAGCAGGTAACCGTGTGCCATGTGCAGCTCAACCACCTGAAAACCGGCCAGAAATGCCCGTCGGGCTGCGGCACGGAACTGACCCTCGATTTCGTCCAGCTCGTCCAGTGTCAGGGCCCGGGGAACGGGATGACCCACGTCAAAATGTACGGCGCTGGGCGCCAGCGGCTGCCAGCCGCACGCCTCCAATCCCAGCGGGCCGCCGCCGAGCCAGGGCGGTGTGCATGACCCCTTGCGGCCGGCATGGGCAAGCTGGATCCCCGCAACGGACCCCTGTTCCCGGATGAAACGGGTGATCGGCACAAAGGCTTCGGCATGGACGTCGCTCCAGATACCGCTGTCGTCCGGACTGATGCGCCCCTCGGGGCTTACCGCGGTTGCCTCTACCACCACCAGCCCGGCGCCGCCTACGGCACGGCTGCCGAGATGAACCAGGTGCCAGTCAGCCGGTAAGCCGTCGTGACTGGAGTACTGGCACATGGGAGAAACGAATATCCGGTTGCGAAACGTAATGGATCGCAGGATCAGGGGGGAAAAAAGAATGCTCATGCGTCACCTCGCGTATCGATGTAGGTTCGTATCGTGACAGAAACAAAAGCCGGTTACAATGCCTTAATTGGCAAACGGCCGGCCATCAGCGGGCCGGAGCGGGAAAATTGAGGCAAGCCGCAAAAAAACACTCTACGATTGCCGGGACTGATGATACTGTTGGATCCGATACTTGGGCGAAGCCACAACAGATTACGGAGTATCCGTGCAGACACTGATTGATCTTTTCGAGACTTTCTCAAAACGGGGCGATAAAACCGCCTTTGTCAACCGCACCGGCGTGCGCCGGCAGACGGTTTCCTATCGGGAACTCCACGATCTGGCGCTGAAGATGGCCAATTTCCTGGCTCAACAGGGGGTCTCGGCCGGGGACCGGGTGCTGCTCTGGGGCCCCAACTCGTCCTGGTGGGCAATCGCCTATTGGGGAATCATCCTCCGGGGCGCGGTGGCCGTGCCGGTCGATTTCATGTCCGATCCGGCGCGGGCCGAATCAATCCGCACCCTCACCAAAGCCAGCGTTGTCCTGCAGAGCCGCTTCAAATCCGAGCGTCTGACCCAGGGCGTTTCGATTCTGCTGGAAAACCTGCCCTATCTGCTGGAGGAGGTTCCGCCGATCAGCGCACGGGCGGCGGCGCGCCCCGATGACACCGCCCAGTTGATCTACACCTCCGGCACAACCGGCAACCCCAAAGGGGTCATCCTGACCCACCGGAATCTGGTCGCCAACATGACCCAGATCAACCGCCAGGTTCCGATCATCACCTCCAGTTTCAGCTTCCTCTCCCTGCTGCCCCTGTCCCACATGTTCGAACAGATGGGCGGTTTTTTCACCCCGCTCTACCGCGGCGCGACGATCGTCTATCTGCGGACCATCAAACCTTCGGCGATCATGGAGGCGCTGGGCGAGGAAGACATCTACGTGATCATGTCCGTTCCCCGCCTGTTGCAGCTTCTGAAAACGACCATCGAGCGGGAACTGGAGGCCAAGCATCTTTGCGGCCTGTTCCGGATGCTGGCGAAGATGACGGCGCACCTTCCGAAAGCGGTGCGCCGGAAGGTCTTTTTCCCGGTGCAAAGCACGTTCGGCGACAATTTCACCGTTTTCGTATCGGGCGGCGCCCCCCTGGATCCGGATGTTTTCACCTTCTGGAACGGCATGGGCTTCACGGTGCTGGAAGGCTACGGCCTGAGCGAAACCTCGCCGGTTCTGTGCGTCAACACCATGGAGCGCCAGGTGGCGGGATCGGTCGGCCCGCCCCTGCCGGGAGTTCAGATAAAGATCGTGGGAAAGGAGATTCTGGCCCGTGGTGACAACGTTTTCCCCGGCTACTATCAGAACGAACAGGCCAGCCGCGCCGCCTTCACGGCTGACGGCTGGTTTCGCACCGGTGATCTGGGGGAAATCGACCCGGACGGCTGGCTGGCCATCAAAGGACGGGAAAAGGAACTGATCGTGACCGGTTCGGGAGTCAACGTGTATCCGGACGAACTGGAAGCGCTGCTGAACAGGATCGCCGGGGTGAAGGAATCCTGCGTGGTCGGGTTCGACCGGGGCAATGGCGAGGAGGTGCATGCTGTGCTGCTGCTGGATGACAGCGGCGCAACGCCGGAAGAGATCATCAGCCAGGCCAACGGAAAGCTGGATGCGCTCCAGCGGATCACCGGTTTCACCCTCTGGAACGAGCCGGAATTTCCCAAAACCACAACCCTCAAGATCAAGAAGTTTGCGGTGAAGGAACAGCTGAAAAAGGGGCTGGTGGGGAATGCCGCGGGTGCCGGTCGCGACGCCCTGCTCAACCTGCTGGCCAAAGTCACCGGAACCAGCGTGGATAGGATTCGCGAAGAATCGCTGCTGGTGAACGACCTGGGGCTGACCTCCATTGACCGCTTGGAACTGGTCAGCTTTCTGGAGCAGGAATACCGGATGGACATCGAGGATTCCCAGATCGGGCCGCAGACGAAAGTATCCGATCTGCGCCAGATCATCACAAAACGGGAAAAACTGACCCGGCGCGACCATTTCCGTTTCTGGACCAATTCCGGTTTTTCCCGTGAACTGCGCATGTTCGGGGATACCGTCGTTCATGCCCCCCTGCTGCGCAGCCTGGCCACGATCGAGGTGCGGGGCGGTCAACAGCTGGAAAAGCTGACCGGACCGGTCTTTTTCGTGGCCAATCATTTAAGCTATCTGGATCAGCCTTCGATCATGTCAGCATTACCGCCCGAGATCCGTTATAATACCGCCACCGCCGCCTGGGCGGAGTTTTTTTTCGGTGATCATCAGGGCTTCAAGCGGATCTGGAGGCGCTTGAGCTACCAGTACGCCTCCCTGCTGTTCAATCTGTTTCCCCTGCCCCAGTCCCAGGGTTTCAGCGGCTCGCTCAAATTCATGGGGCGGCTGGTGGATGCCGGCATCAACATCCTGATTTTCCCTGAAGGGGGGCATGCCCGGGACGGCCGACTGCAGCCCTTCCAGCTGGGACTGGGTGTCATGGTCAAGGAACTGGGGATCCCGGTAGTGCCGATCAGGATCTGCGGCACCGGACAGATCCTGCCACCCGGGAAAAGCATTCCGAAACCGGGCCACGTAACGGTGACCTTCGGAGAGCCGTTGCACTTCCGCCACGAGGAGCCGGCCGAGATCGTGGAAAAGACACGCCAAGCGGTGGAAAGATTATGAACAGCCTGCCCACCATCTCGATAAGCTACCGCCGTTACGCCCTGGGGCTGCTGCTGGCGGTGAACCTGCTCAATTACATCGACCGGCAGGTGCTCTTTGCGGTTTTTCCGCTGATCAAATCCGACCTGCATCTCTCCGACACGGCGCTCGGTTTTCTGGGAAGCGCCTTCATGTTCAGCTACCTGCTCTTCGCCCCGCTCTTCGGCTGGCTCGGCGACCACTGGAAACGTACCTGGCTGGCTGCCGGCGGCCTGGTGGTCTGGAGCCTGGCCACCGCCCTGGCCGGCTTCGCCCCCGGCTACCGGACCCTGCTGGCCGCCCGCGCCACGGTCGGAGTCGGCGAGGCCAGCTTCGGCACCGTATCGCCCGGGTTGGTGGCCGACTTTTTCCCCAAAGAGCGCCGGGGCCGGATCCTGGCCTGGTTTTATGTCGCCATTCCGGTCGGCAGTGCGCTGGGTTATCTGCTGGGAGGGGTGCTGGGACAGGCCTACGGCTGGCACGCCGCCTTTCTGCTGGTGGGAATGCCGGGCCTGCTGCTGGCTCTGCCCCTGGCGCTGCTGCGCACCCCGCCCCGTGGCGGCGATGAGCCTTCCTCGCACCCGGCCACTACCCCCGAGGAAGAGCGGGGGAGCATATCCAACGGATACGCGGCCCTGTTCCGCAACCGCTCCTTCGTCTGCAACACCCTGGCCATGGCGGCCATGACCTTCGCCATCGGCGGCCTGGCCCAGTGGCTGCCCTCCTTCCTGAACCGCATTCACGGCCTGGATGTGGCCCGGGCCAATACCATTTTCGGCGCCACCACCGTGCTGGCGGGAATACTGGGCACCCTGGCCGGCGGCTGGCTCGGCGACCGCTGGCAGAAAAAAAACAACCAGGGCTATCTGCTGCTGTCCGGTTGGGGCTTTCTGATCGGAACCCCCCTGGCTGCCTGGGCCATCCTGGCACCCGGTCTGACCGGATGCATGACCGCCATCTTTCTGGCCGAGTTTTTCTTGTTCCTCAACACCGGACCACTCAACACCGTGATCCTCAACGTCACCAAACCGGCGGTTCGCGCCATGGCCTTTGCGGTCAACATCTTCTTCATCCACGCCCTGGGTGACGCGGTTTCACCCTCAATCCTGGGCTGGCTGTCCGACCAGTGGGGTTTGCGCTACGCTCTGCTGGTCGCCCCGGTTGCCATGGCGCTGGCCGGCCTGTTCTGCTTCATCTGCGGCCGTTTCGTGGCGCGGGATATGGCTCACGCTGAAAACTTCAACGTTAAGGAGTGACTATGACACCACTTACGATCATAAACCTGATGGCGGCGACGATACTGGCGGCCTGCATTGCCCCCGAAGCCGTCGCCCTTGATTTTCCGGACGGGACCGCCACCCCGCCCGAGGTTTGCGGCGCCTGCCATAAAGCCATCTACAAGGAGTTCGTGTACGGATTCGGCAGCGACAACAGCTATCATCCCACAACCCTGCCCGGCAAACCGGATCAGCCGCTGAAGATGTCACCCGGCATGGCGGGCAGCGCCACCGGACATGCCCTGGCCGGAAGCGGCCCGTTCCCGCTGCATGCCCGCCAAGCCGAACAGGGGGGCGCATCCTGCAACGTCTGCCACTTTCCGGAACCGTTCACCATCCCCGACATAAACAGCCTGGAGATTGCGCCCCCCACCGGGCGGCCGGCCGGCAAGGAGCAGGGAGGGCTGACCTGCGCCAGCTGCCACCTGACCCCGGATGGCAAAATCAGGGGCCGTTACGGGGTCAAGGCGCCCCACGCGACGGTTCAGGAGCAGGCCATCCAGACCTCCACCATGTGCGCCTATTGCCACAGCATGGGGAAAAAGGTATCCGGCCAGCAGACCCAGACCTTTTACGAATGGCGTGACGATTTTTTCAGAACCGGGATGGGGCGGCAGCAGTGCCAGGATTGCCACATGCCGGGAACCATGAGAAAGCTGGCCGAAGAGTCGAACAGCCCCGAGCGGGTATCGGCCCGTCATCTCTGGACCGGCGGGCGTTCGCTGCAGCGCATCCAGAGCGCCTTGAGCCTGGTTGCGGTTCAGCCGGCCGGCGGAGCCAATCTGCTGGCCTTCCATCTGATCAACGTCGGCGCCGGACATTCGGTGCCCACCGGCTCGAACCGCCGCGCAATTTATCTGGATGTGGAAATTATCAACGGGAAGGGGAAAAGGGTCGCTGCCAATGACTGGATGTTCGCTCCCTGGTATGGAGCACGGCCCGACGACCGGAAATATCTGGAAGAGGATAAACAGCGCCCTGACGCCGTGGCAGCCGCACAGGCCGACGCCCAGGGGCCCCATGAGCCGCCGCTCCGGGCGGGGGAAGAGCGCGTGTTGAGCTGGAATCCGGCCCTCAAGCCCGGCAGGTACACCCTGAAAGCCCGCCTGACCTATGACCTTAACCGCTACAACCCCAGAAGTTTCAAACAGGATCAGAACGAGTTCAAAAACATCAGTATGGCGATCCGGGTGAAATAAGGGCACCCGTTACTGCTGCAGCCAGCCCCGCTGTACCAGCTCTTCCTTCAGGCGCTGATAATCAAGCGCAAGCCGCGCCGCCACCGGTACCGCCGATGCCAGCTCACCCTCCCGGGCCAGTTGTTCCACCCGCTGGGCGGTCACCCGCATCAGCTCCGCCCCGACCGTGGCGCAGGCACCCTTGATGGTGTGGGCCTGCATGCGGACTCCGGCCGGGTCTTTTTTCTCCAGCTGTTCCTGGAGCGCCTTCAGATAACCGGGCGTGCTCGTCACGAACATATTCAGCACATCCCGGGCCAGTTCCCGATCCCCCAGGTTGCGGTTCATGTAATCGTCTTCGTTGAAAACCGGTGGCTCCAGGGCCGCCGGTTGCGTTGCCATACTATTTTCATCCAGGCCCGCCTGACTCCCGCTTTCTTCGGTGCTTCCCTCCAGCGCCAGCCATTTTTCCAGCAGGGTCACCAGGCGATTGATCTCGATCGGCTTTGAAAGATAATCGTCCATGCCGGCTTGCAGGCATTTATCGCGATCCCCTTCCAATGCATTGGCGGTCATGGCGATGATCGGAATATCATGCCGCAGCACCGCCACGTCCCGGGATCTGATCAGCGAAGTCGTCTCATAACCGTCCAGGCCCGGCATCTGGCAATCCATCAGCACCAGATCGAACAGTTCATCCTCCATGCGCTGCAGGGCCTCATAGCCGCTGCTGACCAGGGTACAGCCAAAACCGGCCTTTTCCAGCAGCGCCAGGGCAACTTTCTGGTTGGTGGGATTGTCTTCGACCACCAGGATTTTACTCTGTGCGCGGCGGCGGTTAAAAGCCACCGACTGCGGCAAAGGCATCTGCTCCTGACCTTCATCCCGCAAGCTCCCGGCTTCCGTAGGCGACAATTTTTTCATGCGGGCGCTGAAACTGAAGACCGAACCTTTGCCTTCTGTGCTGACAACCGTCAGCGTGCCCCCCATCAGCTCCGCCAGCTGCCGGGAAATTGACAGACCAAGACCTGTGCCTCCAAAACGCCGCGTCGTGGAACTGTCCGCCTGCGTAAAGGGATCAAAAATGAGCGCGCGCTGCTGGGGACTGATGGCGATGCCGGTATCGCTGACCGAAAAGTGCAGAACCAGCTCTTCATCATGCTGTGATTCAAGCGATACCCGCAGATTGACACTGCCGGCCTCGGTGAATTTGACGGCATTGCTGGTCAGATTCAACAGTATCTGGCGCAGCCGAACCGGATCTCCCCGCACAAGCGCCGGCACATCCGCATCAATCTGGCAGGCCAGCCCCAGCCCTTTCTCGGCCGCCCCGGTCTCCATCATCGACATGACGCCAGCCATTATTTCGGCCAAGTCAAAAGGCACATCTTCCAGCCCCATCCGCCGGGCTTCGATCTTGGAGTAATCGAGAATGTCGTTGATAATGGCCATCAACTGTTTGCCGCTTTTTCGGATGATGGTGGCGTAACCGCGCTGCTCATCGCTCAAGGGGGTGCTGATCAGCAAGCCGGCCATGGCGATCACTCCGTTCATCGGAGTGCGGATCTCATGGCTCATGTTGGCCAGAAATTCACTTTTGGCAACGTTGGCGCGATCCGCCTCGGCGGCCAGCTCATTGGAGCGCTGAACCGCCAGTTCCAGATAATGGTTGGTTTCGTGCAGACGCTCTTCGGCTTCTTTACGGGCGGTGACGTCGCTGCCGATGCTCAATATTTCCACCAGAGAGCCGTCCTTCTCATATACGGCCGTGTTGTTCCAGTGCATCCAGATCCGGCGCCTGTCGCGGGTAATGCTCTCAAATTCGATTTCATTGTATTTGGCCGGAAAACGGATAATGTCATTTATCAACTGCCGCATGTCATTGCCGGCCGAGTCGGTCTCGGGAACAATCGTGTCAACCAGATGCCGCCCGATCAGCTCAAACCTTTTGAAGCCGAAACAGCGTTCACCAAAATCATTGATATAGGTCACTTCGCCACTCATATCCCAGCGCAGAATCACCGTCCGGGCATATTCGATCAGCTCGCGGTAATTCTTCTCGCTCTGCATGATCGCCGCTTCGGCGCGCTTGCGTTCGGTTATGTCATGACAGATATGCACCGAACCGACTTTGGCCCCGGCGGCATTCCGCAATGGTGTGCCGGTAACGGTAAAATGGCCTTTCAGCTGATCAAGGTACAGATCGGTCGAATACTGGATTCCGTTTTCAAGAGTCAGAAGCTTCAGAAACTGGTCCGGCGGCTCCCCTGCCCCCCCAACGACCTCGTAACAGTAACGGCCAAGTATCTGCTCCTGCGGCAGACCCAGACGTTCCAGTGTGGCGCGGTTGGCGTGAACGATTGTTCCGTCATCCGCCAGAACATAAATCAGATCACTGACAGAATTGAAGGTTTCCTCCCAGACCCCCCTGACCCGCTTCAGCTCGGCCTTAAGTTCCTTGTTGCGGGCCTCGAGCGTCTCGTTGCGCTGACAAACCTCCGCAAAGCGCTTTTTCAACGCATCGTAGAGCTGATCTATGTTTTCCGTTTCATGTACCAAGATTCCTCCGCGGGTCATCCGGACAGGTGCGCCGCTGCGCAATGACGCTTCTGATGCAGATACAAGCGACGGCATTCTATCAAAAACAGCAATTAAGTGCCACTAAAGATACGGGCAGAAAAAAGTTGCTGCGACAAAAAGAACAGCGCGAGATATGTGCATCGCCCCGAACTGAATCTTTACATCCGTCAGACGGGATTCAACCTTTTTTATTGACAGCAGACAAAAAACAATCTATAAGAACGGTCTGTTTTTAACAGATCTCACTTAAATTATATGCCCATCTGACCAACCGGATCGGCGTAGTAAATAATTTAATTTTCAGCACTAACGCTGAAATAAACGGCGGTGTAGCTCAGTTGGTTAGAGCAAGCGACTCATATTCGCTAGGTCCGGAGTTCGAATCTCTGCACCGCCACCAACTTCCCGAAACGCCCTGATATTTTCAGGGCGTTTTTTGTTATCACCCCACGGAGGATACGATGATCCAGATTGATTTTGACAAAATGGGCGGACTGATTCCGGCTGTCATCCAGGACTACCAGAACGGCGAAGTTCTGATGGTGGCCTTCATGGACAAAAAAACCCTCGACCTGACCCTCAAGGACGGCAAAACCTGGTTTTTCAGCCGTACCCGCAACAAGTATTGGATGAAGGGCGAAGAATCGGGCAACACCCAGGAAGTGGTGGAAGTATTGACCGACTGCGATGCCGACACGGTCGTCATCAAGGTCAAGCAGAACGGTCCGGCCGCCTGCCACACCGGCAACCGCAGCTGTTTCTATGTACGCTGGGAAAACGGCCAGTGGGTGGAACATTCCCAGCCGCTCTTCGATCCCAACGAAGTCTACAAAAAAGCCTGAACCAGGAGAACCATACCATGTCAAACGTACTTAACTTCGGTATCCCCAAAGGCAGCCTGGAAGATGCCACCGTGGGGCTGTTCAAAAAGGCCGGCTGGCAGATCAGCATCTCGTCGCGCAGCTATTTCCCCGGCGTTGATGACGCCGAGATGAACTGCAAACTGATCCGCCCGCAGGAAATGGCCAAATATGTCGAACGCTGCACCATCGACGCCGGCATCGCCGGCCGGGACTGGGTGCGTGAAAACGACTCGGACGTGGTTGAAGTCTGCGAAATGGTCTATTCCAAGGTTTCCCGCCGCCCCGCCCGCTGGGTGCTGGTGGTCAACGCCGACTCCACGGTGCAGAAGCCGGAAGACCTGCATGGCGCCACCATATCCACCGAACTGGTCGGTTTCACCAAGCGCTACTTCGCCGAGCGGAACATCCCGGTCAACGTCGAATTTTCCTGGGGCGCCACCGAAGCCAAGGTCGTTGACGGACTATGCGACGCCATCGTGGAAGTCACCGAAACCGGCTCGACCATCAAGGCCAACGGCCTGCGTATCGTCTGCGAACTGATGGAATCGGTGCCGGTGCTGCTGGCCAGCAAATGCGCCTGGGCCGATCCCTGGAAACGCGAAAAGATCCAACAGATCGCCACCCTGCTGCAATCGTCGCTGGCCGCCGAGGGCATGGTCGGCCTGAAGATGAACGCTCCGGCCGACAGGATCGACGCCATCACCAGCGTACTGCCAAGCCTGAAGAATCCGACCGTCTCGCACCTGTACAAATCGGACTGGCTCTCGGTCGAAAGCATCCTGTCCGAAAAAGAGGTCCGGCGGGTCGTGCCGGAACTGCTCAAGCTGGGCGCCCAGGGAATCATCGAGTACCCGCTTAACAAGATCATCTGAAAAGAGACGCCGCCGGAGTACCGGCGGTGATGGACACACGATATGATGCTAGACAAGATTGAAGAACTGGAGCGACGCTACCAGGAGCTGGAAGCGCTGCTGTCCGACCCGTCAGTCATATCCAACCAGCCCGAGTTTCGCAAGCTTTCCCGTGAGCACTCCGACCTGACCGGCCTGGTAACCGCCTATCGCCGTTATCGCAAGGTGTTGGGCGAGATCGAAGAGAACCGCGAACTGCTGGCCGATCCCGACATGAAGGAGATGGCCGAGGAAGAGCTGAAGGCGCTGGAAGCCGAACAGACCCAGCTGGAGGCAGACATCCAGCTGCTGCTGCTGCCCAAGGATCCCAACGATGACAAAAGTGTCATCCTGGAGATCCGGGCCGGAACCGGCGGCGACGAATCGGCCCTCTTTGCCGGCGACCTATTCCGCATGTATTCGCGCTTTGCCGACAGCAATCGCTGGCGGGTGGAGACCATCTCGGCCTCCGAATCGGAGCGGGGCGGTTTCAAGGAGATCATCGCCTCGGTCGAGGGCGAAGGGGTTTTTGCCAAGCTCAAGTATGAATCCGGAACCCACCGCGTGCAGCGCGTGCCGGAAACCGAGGCCCAGGGACGCATCCACACCAGCGCCTGCACCGTGGCGATCATGCCCGAGGCGGAAGATGTGGATATCGAGATCAACCCCTCCGACTTGAAGATCGACGTGTACCGTTCATCGGGAGCCGGCGGCCAGCACGTCAACACCACCGACAGCGCCGTGCGCATCACCCACCTGCCCACCGGCACCGTGGTGGCCTGCCAGGAAGAGCGCAGCCAGATCAAGAACCGCGCCAAGGCCATGAAGGTCTTGAAGACCCGCATCCTGGACACGATTCTGCAAGCGCAGAACGACAAACTGGCGGCCGACCGCAAGCAGCAGGTCGGCTCCGGCGACCGCTCCGAACGCATCCGCACCTATAACTTCCCCCAGGGGCGCATGACCGACCACCGCATCGGACTGACCCTTTACCGGCTGGATTCGATCATGGCCGGCGAAATGGGCGAGATCGCCGATGCCCTGCGGGCCCATTACCAGATGGAAGCGCTGAAAGCCCAGAGCGAGGGGTAATATTCCCCGCATCAGGCAGGCGAATAAAAAACGGGACGGCCAATCGGTCGTCCCGTCTTCGTTTGTGTGCTCCCGGCAAGATCCGGATTGATTTGTTACAAAATTATGTACATAATATGGGACAAAATATCGGGGGTGCATAATGACACAGGTTTCTTTTGTTCAGGATATCCAGCCGCTGTCGGCTTTCCGCAGCAATGTCACCGGTTTCATCAAGCAGGTACAGATGACTCAACGGCCGCTGGTTATCACCAATCACGGCCGAAGCGCGGCCGTGCTGCTTGATGTGGCGAAATATGACGAACTGCTGGAACAGCTTGAGCTGCTGCAGGATGTGCAGACAGCAGAGCGGCAGATCGCGGCCGGAAAAGGCATCGCCCATGATGACGCACTCAAACAGGTTCTGGCAGGAATTGCCCTGTGAAGGTCATCTGGACGCCGCTTGCCCTTGAGCGTGTCAATGACATCGCCCGCTACATTGCCAGAGACAAACCTGCTGCTGCAGCAAAATGGGTTAAAGAACTGTTCCGGCTTGTCGGCAGACTGTCCAGCCAACCGCACAGCTGCCGGGTTGTACCGGAGCTCAATCGACCTGATATCCGGGAACTTATCCACGGTAGTTATCGGGTTATCTACAAACTGACCGACGAGGTTCACATCCTGACCGTTCGCCATGGCAGGCAACTGCTGGACGAAACTGCGGTGCATGTCAAAACGGAATTGTGAATCAGCGGACAAAATCAAACAGTTAATCCGTTGCGTGTGGCGAGGGCACACGCAACCGCGAATTGTGGTCTCTGATCAAGGCACTGGAAGAGACCGGATTGGAGCGAGGTGAGATCATCACCTATGAGGATGAGGAAGAACTTTCGCTTGACGGTAAAATAATACGGCTCATCCCGGCCTTCAAATATCTGCTGAATATGGAGACGGTCTGAAGTGCAGTTGTGCTGAATGGATTCCGTTTCGGGTATTTCAAATATCAGTACGAAATTTTCGGTTAAAATATGTAATATCGAAGGATTAGAGAAATTGGCTTTAGACGTGAATGTGTGTATAAAAACATGGTAACAAAAACTATTTCACACACAGTTTAAATGTTCCATTTTGGAAGATCACCGGTTCACGCGCGCACGCGCGTGAACCGGTCAACAACGAGTTGTACGACATTATCAGCAAAATTGAGACAAACACCATGACCAAAGTGAAAACCCTTCGCATCAGGAACAGCACCGCCGAATTTCTGATTTTTTCCAGGCAGGCCGGGGAAAACAGCATTGAGGTGCGTGTTGAGGATGAAACTGTCTGGCTGACGCAAAAGCTGATTGCCATTCTGTTTGAAGTCTCTGTGTCAACAGTTAGCGAGCACTTGGCCAACATCTACCAGCAGGGGGAACTCAACCAGGAGGCAACTGTTCGGAATTTCCGAATAGTTCAAAAAGAGGGAAATCGTGAGGTTGCCCGAAATGTTGACTGCTACAACCTCGACGCCATTATTTCGGTCGGCTATCGCGTCAATTCGACACGGGCAACACAGTTCCGGCAGTGGGCCACCGGTGTTCTTCGGGATTTCGCCATCCGTGGGTATGTGCTGGACAAGGAACGCCTCAAGAACGGCGCATTTTTCAGCAAGGAATATTTTGATACGCTGCTGGCGGAAATCCGCGAGATCCGCGCCAGCGAGCGAAAGTTCTATCAGAAAATCACCGACATCTACGCCACGGCCATGGATTACCGCGCCGATTCCGAAATCACCCGGACCTTTTTCGCCACGGTACAGAACAAACTGCACTTTGCTATCCACGGACAGACCGCCGCGGAGCTGATCGTGCAGCGTGCTGATCACAAAAAGGAGCGAATGGGGCTGACCACCTGGAAGAACGCCCCGGACGGCAAGATCATCAAGACCGATGTCGTGGTTGCCAAGAATTACCTGAATGAAAATGAACTGAAGTCGCTGGATCGCTTCGTCTCCATGTATCTTGACTATGCCGAAGACCAGGCAGAGCGAAACATTCCCATGACCATGGAGGATTGGGCCGGTAAGCTGAATGCCTTTTTACAGTTCAATGAACGGGAGATTCTCGACAACCCCGGAAAAGTTACCCAGGAAATTGCCAAAGCCTTTGCTGAAAGTGAATTTGAAAAATACCGGGTTGTGCAGGATAGGCTGTTTGAGTCGGACTTTGATAAACAGATCAAGCGGTTGCTGGAAGGGAATTGAGAGAACTGATGATATGGCTTCTTTCTGGCTCACACTCGCTTGAGAGCCGTTTTGTAAACTTCGTCGTTACGCCTTGGCCCGACAGCAATAATCAGAACTTCGATAATCTCGGCGTGAACACGGTACACAATACGGACATCACCGCTACGGATACGACGGCAACCAGCCAATTCGCCTGAAAGCGGCTGGCAGATCCGATATTTTTTTCAGCCACCTCACCCCAGCAGAAACTCAAAATCCTCCCTGGTCAGGCCGGCCCCGCCGCCGGCGCTGCCCTCATCCAGAATGGCCTTGTACAGTTTCAGCTTCTGTTCCTTGAGTGCCATCATCTTCTCTTCGATCGTGTGGCGCATGATCAGACGGGTAATGGTGACCTGGCGGGTCTGGCCGATGCGGTGGGCCCGGTCGGAAGCCTGGTTCTCCACGGCCGGGTTCCACCAGGGATCAAGATGGTAAACATAGGTGGCGCGGGTCAGGTTGAGCCCCTTGCCGCCGGCTTTGAGACTGATCAAGAAGACGGTCGGATCTTCGGAGTTCTGGAAGGAACGCACCAGCTCCTTGCGCTGCGGCACCGGAGTGGAGCCGTCCAGACGCAGGCAGGCCAAGCCATGGCGTTTCAGGCCGGCCTCGACGATATCCAGATAACTGGTGAACTGCGAAAAAACCAGCGCGCTGTGCCCTTCGTCGCGCAGCTCCTCCAGCTGCTCCACCAGAAACTCCAGCTTGGGGGAGGCATCCGACGTGCCCGGCAGGGCCAATGACGGGGCCAGGCAGATCTGCCGCAGGCGCAGAATGGCGGTCAGGGCGATAATGCGGGCCTGGCCGGGGAGGCGATTGGCAAAAGCCTCCTCGATCTGGTTGCGCACCTCTTCAACGGTGCGATGGTAGAACACCTTCTGGCGAGGCGACAGCTCCAGATGGATATCGGTTTCGATCTTGTCCGGCAGGTCGGCGGCAATCAGCTGCTTGTTGCGGCGCAGCACAAAGGGGCGCGTGCGGCTCAGAAGCGTCTCGATGCCCCCCTGGCCCCGGTTTCCGATCGTGCGGCTGAACTCTTCGGGCGTCCCCAGCAGACCGGGCAGACAGAGGTCCATGATGGCATAGTATTCTTCGATGCGGTTCTCCACCGGTGTGCCGGTCAGCGCCAGCTTGAAGGTTCCGGACAGTCGGCGCACGGCCCCGCTGGTGGCGGATTGAAGATTTTTTACGGTCTGGGCTTCGTCAAAGATGATGACATTGAAGCGCAGAGCGGCCAGCTTTCCGATGTCGCGCTGGATGATGCCGTAACTGGTCAGGATGATGTCGCAGCCGGAAAAATCCGCCGTGGAGCGCCCCGGGCCGGTGTAGTTCAGCAGCACTGCGGCGGGGAAAAAGCGGGCCAGTTCGCTTTCCCAGTTAAACAGCAGCGAGGGCGGCACAACAATCAGGTGCGGCACACCCGGCTCCGCCCGGGAGGCGATGGCGCCGCCGGCGATGCCGGCCAGAAGCGAGATGCCCTGGACCGTTTTACCCAAGCCCATGTCGTCGGCCAGACAGGCTCCGAAGCGGTGTTCATAGAGAAAGCCGAGCCAGCGATAGCCGTCGCGCTGGTAGGGACGCAGGGTGGCGGTCAGGCCGGACGGCAGCGGGCGCTCGGCAATGCTGTCAAAATTCAGCAGACTCTCCAGTACCCCGGCATCTTCGGGCGCAAGCCGCACCGTCACCCCGTGCCGGCGCAGCTGCAGCCAGTCCAGAATCTGCAGACGCGGAACACGGACCGCCTGACCGCCCCCTTTTTTGCCGCGCTTGCCGGAAGACACCGTACCGGCCAGCATCGCCAGTATCCGGGCGCTGATGTCGTCGATCAGCACCATCCGGCCGTCACGCTGCAAAATGCCGCCGGAAGTCAGCTGACGCAGCTCCGCATCGCTCAGCAACTCCCCGTCGCAGCGGATCTCGGGACGCAGTTCGAACCAGTCCAGCGAACTGGAGGTCGCATCCAGCGCGAAATCCCAGGCCGCCGTTGCCAGCGGTTCACGTCCCAGACGAAGCAGGAATCCGGCCCGCTGAAGACGGCCGGCCAGTTCGGGAAGCAGCGACAGCAGTTCCTCACGCCTGACAATCATCTCGCCTGGCCGGCCGCCGGCATCAAAGGCATCCGCTCCGAACAGTTCATAGAGAATCCGCAGCAAGCGGATCTGGGCTCTGCGGTCATCCAGTCCAAAAAGCCAGCCGTCTCCCCCGGCCTGAATCATCAGGGGCTGCAGCACACTTTCGTCAGCCATGACTGTCAACAGCTTGCGCGCCTCGCTTTTGACGCTGCGTTTGACATAGTCCGAACCTGACAGGGCGGTCCGGATGAGACTCTTCCGGGCGGTGGGTGTTGCGGCATCCGCCAGCTCAAAGCAGGTCTCCATGATCGTGCGGATCCGCTTTTTAGCCTTGATCGGTCCGGACAAGCCCGAACGATAGAGGGGATCGAAAAAGCGGAACAGCTCGCGCGAGAAGCTGTACAGGACGCTATCGCAGGCAACCCTGGGTATCATGGTGATCAGCGGGGTTTCCAGCGTGGCGGGCATTTCAAGCAGATAGGCCGGTTGAACACAGGGGGACATCTCAATGGCAACAGCATTGTGAAAGAAGTACAGTGATTCGCGGAATCCGGGCAGCAATGCGGGATTAAGCCTCAAGGCCAACCCGTTGAAAGCCTCCCGTGTCACAACAATCCGGTTAGCTCCGAGCTGCAGCGGATCCGGTTCCGGGGCGACAAGATCATCATCGAAATCATTGAAATCATCAAAATCGTCATCGCCAAAATCGTCGTACTCCTCCCTGTTCAGCAGTTTATCCTGAAGAGTGTCCCAAACCGTCCAGATCTCGCGATTGGTCAAGGGGTGAATTGTGCCCTGCTCCAGGTCCAGCAGCAGTTCATGGGCGGTTACGACATTATCCGGCACAGGCTGGTGACCATCAATCGTGCGGGAAATTGCTACCGTTCCGGAAGTCAGTGCAAAGGAGAGGCAAGCCCGCTGCGGCCGGTCGGCGCAGATCGTCAGCGGAATCTCGCTTCCGGCCAGATCACGGAAGACGATCGGATAGGCGCCATTGGTCAGGGATATGAATGAGGAAAGGTACTGAATCGTTGACTTGTAATACGGCAGTCGCTGCAGACATTCGACGATATCCGCAGGCAGGCCGGCCGTCCAGCGGTTGAGTTGATCCGAGTCATGCCGGATCGAACCGCGCAGCCGGCCGCCGCTTTCTTCCAGCACCAGCCGGATCCGGCTTCTGTCCAGCGGACGCGCGGCCGGGCGGGGCCTGGGCTCGGCGACAAAGTTATCGGCATGGCCTCTGCCCAGTGTGCTCATCAGAAATTCCAGTCGAGGATCAGCCGCTATCTCAAGCTGCTCAGGCGGAGCCAGTCCGGGAAAGCCGATCACCCCGGCCAGTTCCCGCAACACCCGATTGCTGATTTTCAGATGCGGAAACGCATCCGGCGAGAGTAACCGTTTCAGTTGAATCAAAGCCATGACGGCATGGGGACATTGGGCGGCGGGCGTCCAGAGCTGACAGTCGCAATAGATGGAGATACGCCCGTATTCGCTGATGGTAACGCTGGCGTTGTCTGCGCAGAAGAGTGTCAGAATAGTTTTGTCAGGGGTATCCCATTCCGCCCGGAGGACCAGTTTCTGGTCGCAGACAGAGGCAGCCGCCAGAATATGAGCTTTGGAAGCCAGCAGATACAGCTCACCCGGTGTCAGCTGCCGAAGCAGTGCCAGCGGAAGGGGAAGTTCGGATTGTGCTGCGGCATCGCTCATTGTGACTCTGTATCATTTTCGTTGACGGCAATCAATCCACAGGGGTGCTGAATGCGGCAAAGACATTGAAAAACCTGCCATAGATTGTATAGAACGGAAGTATGGCACTTTTATTTTCATGAATATTGTGCTACGTTCGCTGGCATGTCCAGCCTGCTTGACAACTACCGACAGCTTCTGTCCAGAATCGACGCCCTCTGCAACGCCATCCAGGCGTCACTGGGGGATCAGATCACCTGTTCCGAAGGCTGCAGCTCCTGCTGCACCGCCATCACCCTTTTTCCGGTGGAAGCGGCGGCCCTGCGGGAGGCCCTGGATCAATTGCCGGAACAGGAGGCGGAAGAAATCCGCCGACAGATCGCCCTTCAGGCCTCCGGAGAACGCTGCCCCCTGCTGTCACACCACCGCTGCCTGCTGTACCGGGCGCGCCCGATCATCTGTCGCACCCACGGTCTGCCGATCATCTACACCGAAGACGGCCAGCGCCGCAGCGACTGCTGCCCGCTCAACGTAAGCGAAGCGGAATCAATCAGCGGATCCAGCGTTATCGATCTGGACAAACTCAACCCGCTGCTGGTGGCGGTCAACTCCCTCTACCTGTCCCAAGCCGACATTGATGCTACGACCGAAAAGATAACCATCGTCGAAGCCCTCACCAGAAAACAATAAAATCCCTATTTCAAACTGGTAATATAGCTGCGCACCCCTTCCAGGATGCCTTCGGCGGCCATTTCCTGGTAGGCGGCTTCCTTCAGGCGGGACTCTTCCTGGGCATTGGAAAGAAAAGCGGTTTCAACCAGGATGCTCGGCATGGTGGCCCCTACCAGAACGTAAAAGGGGCCCTGTTTGACACCCAGGTTCCTGACATCGCTGTAACCGGAGCGGATTTTTTTGTAGAGCGACTTTTGAACCTCATCGGCCAGATGGGCGGAGTCGTTCAGCTTATAGTTGGCCATCAGGTCAAACAGGATCGCCTGCAGCACGCTGACCTTTTCCAGCGACGTGCCGTTTTCCTTGGCCGCCAGCTGGGCCACCTTATCGGTCTTGGCCAGGTTCAGGTAATAGGTCTCGATTCCGGCCGCCGAACGGTTGGGGGCGGCATTGGCATGCACCGAAAGAAACAGATCGGCATTGACCTTGTTGGCGATGGCCGTGCGCTCCTCCAGCGGAATAAAAACATCGCTGGAACGGGTCATAACAACATCCAGCCCAAGCTCTTCCCGTAACAGGGCCCGCAACTTGAGGCCAATCGCCAGCACAACGTCCTTTTCCTGGATACCGCTGGGACCGACCGCGCCCGGGTCGTGCCCGCCATGCCCCGGATCGACCACCACCCGGCGGATTTTCGAGATCGCTGATTTTTTGTGAGACCTGCCCTTTTTCTCACCAACCGCCGCCTTTTCGTCCAGTTTCGGCACCACGATTTTTTCGGGCATGATACTGATCGATTCCTCCAGACGGGAAATCTCGGTGCGCCGCTCGCCGCGCACATCAATCACCAGCCGGGAAGGTTCCGAGAGCGGGAAGACTTTGAAATCCCTGATATTCTCCGTATCCAGCACAACCCTGACCACATCGGGCTTGTACTGACCGACCCGGGCACCTTTCAGCAGTCCGTCGCCGATGGTGATATCCCGCACCCCCTTGCCCAGCCGGGTGCGATTGAGGTCGATATAGATGCGCCCCGGCTTGCCGGGGCTTCCCTTGCCCAGTTCGTGGGTTTCCCAGGTCACATCCCGGTCCAGATCCAGGGAGATGCGGGTATAATCCGGATTGGACCAATGCTTCATCTCGTTCAGGGTTGCCGAGGGGCGGACGGAGACCGAGCTTTGCCCGCTGAAAACGGACTTTTTCTTCTTGGCGGCAAAGGCCGGCAGAGGGGACAGCAGGCTGGCAATCAGCAGGCAGGTCAGGAGGTGAAAGTATCGGTTCATGGCTTCGCTTTGTGGGTCATCAAAATTTTGTTTGGATAGATGGACTGTCTTATTAACAGAAAATGCTCCGTTTATTCAACCGATGTTTAAACAGAGAATTGTAGGGGCGACCCGCTGGGTCGACCTGGGCGAGGCACCGCCTCGCCCCTACACACCGGGTTCAGATTTTTAATCACCGGCGCCGGCCGCCGCCGAACATGGAGCCCAGTACGCCCCGGATGATCTGACGTCCCACCTGGCTGCCGATGGCCCGGGCAGCGCTGGTGGCAAAGGCGCCCAAAATGGAGCCAACCGGGCCGGCTGCTTCCCGCTTGCCGCTCTCGGGCTGGGGCTGCAGTTCCGCCTGGGCGGCCGCCGCTTCAGTCTTGGCAAGGAGAATCTCATAGGCCGATTCCCGGTCCACCTGCTTTTCGTAGAAACCGCACAGGGACGAAGCGGCCACAACCGCTCCCCGCTCCTCGGCCGTCAAGGGAGTCAGGCGGCTGCGGGGGGGGCAGATCAGGGCCCGCTCCACCACGGTGGGGGTTCCCTTGGCATCCAGCACCGAGACCAGCGCCTCGCCGACGCCCAGCTCGGTTATGACCGTTTCCACGGCAAAGGCCGGGTTGGCCCGGAAGGTCTCGGCCGCCGCCCGCACCCCTTTCTGATCCTGGGGGGTGAAGGCCCGCAGTGCGTGCTGAACCCGGTTGCCCAGCTGTCCCAGCACCGTATCCGGCAGATCGACCGGGTTCTGGGTCACAAAATAGACTCCGACCCCCTTGGAGCGGATCAGACGGACAACCTGCTCGATCTTGTCCACCAGCGCCTTGGGGGCTTCATCGAACAGCAGATGGGCTTCGTCAAAGAAAAACACCAGTTTGGGCTTGTCCGGATCGCCCAGTTCGGGCAGCTGCTCAAAGAGCTCGGAAAGCATCCAGAGCAGAAAGGTGGCGTACAGTTTCGGCGAGTGCATCAGCTTGTCGGCGGCCAGGATGTTGATCACCCCGCGCCCGTCGCTGTCGGTTTGGATAAAGTCCTGCAGATTGAGGGCCGGCTCGCCGAAGAACAGCTCGCCCCCCTGCTCGGACAGGGCCAGCAGGGAACGCTGGATGGCGCCGATACTGGCGGCCGAGATGTTGCCGTAGGAATTCTGCAGCTCGGAAGCATTGTCGCCCACATGACGGATCATGGCCTGCAGATCCTTGAAATCCAGCAGCAGCAGGCCATTGTCATCGGCCACCTTGAAGACCAGGGACAGCACCCCGCTCTGAACGTCGTTCAGGTTGAGCAGACGCGCCAGCAGCAGCGGCCCCATCTCCGAAACCGTGGTCCGGACCGGATGACCCTGTTCACCGAACACATCCCAGAAAACCACCGGAAAAGCCCCAAAGGTAAAATCGGCCAGCCCGATGGCCGCCACCCGCTCGGCGATCCGGGGATTATCCACGCCCGGCAGCGCCAGTCCCGAAAGATCTCCTTTGACATCCGACATAAAAACCGGCACACCGATGCTGCTGAAATGCTCCGCCAGCACCCGCAGGGTCACGGTCTTGCCGGTACCGGTCGCGCCGGCCACCAGCCCGTGGCGGTTGGCCATCTTCGGCAGCAGGCGGACTTCCTTTTCGCCCTTGGCGATCAAAAACGCTTCTGGTGCAGTGGTCATGGTTCAGCCTCCTTCATCGTATGATTTTTTTGACTCGTACAGCGGCAATCAATTCAAATCAGATCCGACCTTACAGCATCCGCTTCAGTTCATCCAGCAGATTAAGCGCTTCCAGGGGGGTCAGGGTGGCGATATTGAGCTTTTTCAGGCGCTGGCGCAGCAGGTCTTCGCTGGCCTCGAACAGGGTGAACTGGCGCAGGTCCTGTTTGGGCTGCCCCCTGCGGCTCTTGGCCAGCCGCGGCGCCCCCTGCTCGAATTCACCGCTTTCCAGGTTCTGCAGGATCTCCTTGGCCCGTTCGATCACATCGGAGGGCATACCGGCCAGACGGGCCACCTGAATGCCGTAGGAGTGGGAGGCCCCGCCGGGAATGATCGTGCGCAGAAAGATGACCTGATCGTTCCATTCGCGCACCGCGACGGTGTAGTTCTTGATCCGCTCGCGGGTCGTGGCCAGTTCGGTCAGCTCGTGGTAATGGGTGGCAAACAGCGTCCGGGCCCGGCAGCCGGGCGTGTCATGGATGTATTCGGCCACCGCCCAGGCGATCGAAACCCCGTCAAAAGTCGAGGTGCCACGGCCGATCTCATCCATCACGATCAGACTCCGGGGGGTGGCGTTGCGCAGGATTCCGGCCGCCTCCATCATCTCCAGCATGAAGGTGGACTGGCCGCGGGCCAGATTGTCGCCAGCCCCGACCCGGGTGAATATCCGATCGGCGATGCCGATGCGGGCCGCCGTCGCCGGAACAAAGCTGCCGGCCTGGGCCATCAGGCAGATCAAGGCCACCTGGCGCATATAGGTCGATTTACCGGCCATATTGGGGCCGGTGATCATCAGCAGCTGATTATTCTCACCGTCCAGCAGGGTATCGTTGGGCACAAAGCGCTCCCCCAGCTTCATGGCCTCGATCACCGGGTGGCGCCCCTCGCTGATATGGATCACGTCCGATTCGTCCACGGTCGGCTTGCAGTAGCCCCGCTCCCCGGCCACACTGGCCAGCGAGATCAGCACATCCAGACTGGCCAGGGCTTCGGCGGTGCGGGCAATCCGGACGGCCTGGCCGGCGGTCTGTTCGCGAATCTCCTGGAACAGGCTGTACTCCAGTTCGCAGATGCGATCCTCGGCCCCCAGCACCTTTTCCTCGTAACTCTTCAGCTCTTCGGTGACGTAGCGCTCGGCATTGGCCAGGGTCTGGCGGCGGATGTAATCGTCCGGCACGTTCGCCAGGTTGCTTTTGGTAATCTCGATCGAGTAGCCGAAAACCCGGTTGTAGCGGATCTTCAAAGTTGAAATGCCGGTGCGGGCCCGTTCCTGGGCCTCCAGCCGGGCAATGAAACCCTTGCCTTGACTGCTGATGGAGCGCAGCTCATCCAGCTCGGCATGGTAGCCGGGTGCGATGATGCCCCCTTCGCGCAGCGAGAAGGGGGGAGTCTCCACAATCCCGCGATGTATAAGATCCCGCAGATCCTGCAGGGGATCAATGTCGCGTGACAGCCCGTTCAGCAGCTCGGAGTTCAGCTCCGCCAAACGCTCCAGCAGATCCGGCAGCTGGAGCAGCGAGTCGTGCAGCGAGCGCAGGTCGCGCCCTCCGGCCGAAGCCATGCCGATGCGCCCGTTCAACCGCTCCAGATCGGCGATGTTGTTAAGCCGGCTCGCCAGATCCTCGCGCAGATCGGGGCGTTCCAGCAGCTCTTCCACCGCATCCAGGCGCTGCCGGATGGGCGCCACCCCCACCAGCGGATAGTTCAGCCACTGCTTCAGGCGCCGGGCCCCCATGGCGGTGCCGGTGCGATCCAGACAGCCCAAAAGCGAACCGCTGCGCTTCCCTTCGGCCATGCTGGCGGTGATCTCCAGATTGCGGCGGGTGGCCGGATCCAGGGCCAGATGTTCGCTGCGCTGATGGACACGGATATCACGGATGTGCGGCAGGGCGCTTTTGCGGTTTTCGCGCAGATAATACAGCGCGGCGGCGGCCGCCAGCAGCGCCTGGGGCAGCCCCTCCAGACCGAGGGACTCGGGAGAAGCAGCCTGGAAATGGCCGCACAGCTGCGAGGCGGCATAATCAGGATCATAAACCCAGGCCGGTGCGCAGGAGATGATCCGCTCCGCCAGAAAGGCGCGCAGTTCGGGCGGCAGCGTTTCGATGTCCAAATCATCCGCCAGCAGGATCTCGCGGGGGTTGACGCCGACCGCTTCGGCCAGGGCCGCAGCAACGCCGGCCAGCTCGGTGGTGCGGAATTCGCCGGTGGAAGCGTCCAGTGCGGCGCAGCCCCAAAGATCGCCGCTTCCCTGACACAGCGCCAGCAGATAGTTGTTTTCAGCCGGTGTCAGGCTCTCGGTCTCGATCAGCAATCCGGGGGTGACGACTCGCACGACTTCGCGCCGCACGATGCCCTTGGTCTGTTTGGGATCTTCGACCTGTTCGCAGATCGCGACTTTGTGGCCGGCTTCGATCAATTTGGCCACATAGGGGGCGGCCGAGTGGAAGGGAATCCCGCAGAAAGGGATTTCGTCGCCGCTCCCCTTGTTGCGGGAGGTCAGGGCGATATCCAGAATGCGCGACGCCAGCAACGCATCTTCCAGAAACATCTCGTAAAAATCCCCCATGCGGAAGAACAGGATCGCATCGGGATAGCCCGACTTTATTTCCAGGTACTGCCGCATCATCGGGGTCTGTTCCGCCATCTGGTCTAAAACCTTTCGCGCATCGGATTCAATGGGCTGTTGTATCACACGGCACCCGGCATTTCAAGCCGCAGACCGGCAGATGGAGTCTCTGCTTGTGTTCCCGGAAAAGAATGCTAATATCAGTTCCCATGTTCTCATTGACCCTGCGAAAAAAGTTCATCATCGGAACAGCGCTGCTGATTCTTCTGGTCGGCAGCGCCCTGGGACTACTGGTACGCCATGAACTGCACAACCGTTTTGAGGAAGAGATCCACAAACGGGGCCTTTCCATCGCCCGTTACATAGCCGAAGCGGCCGAAATACCCCTGATCACCGAAAACAGCGTCAGCCTGCGACTGCTGGTCAACGATTACCGCAAAATCGATAAAGACATCCAATACATCTATATTCACACGTCCAATAAGGATCTGATCACCCACACCTTCGGAATGCAGGCGCCCGAAAACCTGATCAAACAAGCTCTCCAGCAGAGCAGGGGGGCGAGCGAACATTTTATCAAACTCAACTCCGGCGATGGAATGATCTACGACATTTCGGTGCCGATCCAGAAAGGGGCGCTCGGCACCGTTCATATCGGCATCTACGAAGCGGTCATCCAGAAAAACGTGCAGGGCGTTCTGATGAAGATGCTGCCCTTCGTACTGGCGATTCTGGCGCTCGGCATCAGCGCCGCCGTCACCTTCGCAGCGGCAATCACGCGGCCGGTGGCGCTGCTGACCAAGGGAGTACAGCGTTTCAGCGAGGGGGAACTGGGTGATCCGATCCTGATCACATCCTCTGACGAGATCGGTCAACTGGCGGTCGCCTTCAACAACATGACCGAACGGCTCTTCAGCACAACCGTTTCCCGCCAGTACATGGAAAAACTGATCGACAGCATGGACGATGTGCTGATCGTCATATCGCCGGCCGGGGTCATCCAGAGCGTCAATCGCGCCTTCAGCGAGCTGTTCGGTTATCGGCCGGAGGATGTCATCGGACACCGGCTGGAAGGACTGGACGAAAAAGGGATTCCCGGCTGCATCTGTTCCGCCTTCGCTACGGCTCTGCAGGGCGCCCCGGTTCATGGAGTCGAATGTTCCGGGCGCAATGCAGACGGCAAGGAGATTCCGATACTTTTTTCAATGGCGGTCATGAAGGATGATTCCGGCAGTCCCCAGGCCATCATCTGCGCGGCCCAGAACATCACCAATCTCAAAAAGGTGCAGGATGAACTGCGCCAGAAGCAATCGGAAATGGAGGAGATCAACCGCAACCTGGAACAGATCGTGGCGTCACGCACGGCGGAACTGGCCATCGGCAACGAAGGCTTGCGGGCCGAAGTGGCCGAACGTCAGAAAAAAACCGAAGAGCTGCGGGCAGCCCGCGATGCGGCCGAATCGGCCAACCGCGCCAAATCCGAGTTTCTGGCAAACATGAGCCACGAGATGCGCACGCCGCTCAACTCGATCATCGGCGGCACCGATTATCTGGAAAGCGACGGGTTCACCCCGGAACAGAAGCGCTGCCTGACGATGATCCGCCAGGCCGGCGACAGCCTGCTGGTTCTGATCAACGACCTGATCGACCTGTCACGCATCGAAGCCGGACAGTTGGAGATCGTACAGCGCCCCTTCAACCTGCCGGACACCCTGGAACGCGCCATCCTGATGCTGGGGCGGGAGGCGGAGCGCAAGCGCATTCAACTGACTCTGAACACCGATCCGGACGTGCCGCATTTCCTGGAGGGGGATCAGATGCGGCTTCAGCAGATTCTGGTCAACCTGCTTTCCAACGCCGTCAAGTTCACCGATCCGGGCGGTGCGGTTGCGGTGACGGTTTCACGCGCAGCCGAGCAGGAAGGCCTGACTCCGCTCACCTTCGTGGTGCGCGACAGTGGCATCGGTATCGATCCGCTCAAGCTGAACGTTATCTTTGAAAGCTTTGCCCAGGCCGACACCTCCATCACCCGCCGTTACGGCGGCAGCGGTCTGGGTCTGGCCATCAGCCGCAAACTGGTTGAAGCCATGGGGGGCAGCATCACCGTGGAAAGCGTACCGGGAGTGGGGAGCACCTTCACCTTTACGATCGGCTTCGCACAGCACGAACATGCCGTCAGGCCACAAACGGCACTGCCGAAAGTGGATGAACCGGCCGCTGCCGCCCCCACCCCACCCCTTCAGGAGGGGAATTCACGGCGGGTGCTGCTGGTGGACGACGCGCTCGAAAATCGGGAACTGATGCGTCTGCTGCTGCTCAAGCTGCCGCTGACGCTTGATGAGGCGGTGAATGGGCAGGAGGCCTTGAACCTGTTTGAACAGAACCGCTATGATCTGATTTTCATGGACATCCAGATGCCGGTCATGGACGGCTATACCGCCACCCGCATGATCCGCAGACAAGAAGAGCGGAGCGGACGCACAAGAACTATCATCATCGCCTTGACGGCCCATGCCTACGAGGCGGACATCCGGGCCTGCCTCGAAGCCGGCTGCGACGATCACATTGCAAAACCATTCAAAAAGAAAACACTGATGCAGTGTCTGGAAACCCACATGCAAGGAATCTCTTATGAACAGCAGTGACCAGCAGATCGACACCCTGACAGTAGAAGTGGAGAGCGTTCTGGAACCGATCGTACCTGACTTCCTGGCCAAGCGGAGCAGCGACTGCGAACTGATCCGGCAGCTGCTTGACACAGGCGCCTTCAGCGAGATACGCACCATCGGGCATCGCATGAAGGGGGCCGGTGGCAGTTACGGCTTTGATGATATTTCGGTAATCGGCGAGATCGTGGAAAACGCGGCCCTCAAAGGTGATCGGGAAACGATCCGGACGGCAATACAGCGCCTGGAGGAGTACCTGGGGCGGGTTTCCGTGGTGTATGTGTGATCAGCGTATCCCGTACAGCTGACGATAGGTCGCGGCCGAAGCGTAAACTTTCTTGACGTAATCGCGGGTTTCCTGATAGGGGATGCTCTCGATGAACTCATCCATCTTCAAGCCGGGCATGTTCTTTCTCCAGCGCCCCAAAGCTCCCGAGCCGGCGTTATAGGCCGCTGCGGCATAGATCTGATCTCCGTCGTACATCTTCATCAGACCGGCCAGATGCCGGGTGCCCAAGCGGATATTGTACTCCGGCAGCGTCAGGTGCTGCGGGTCGAAATCCCCTTCTCCCCGGGCGGTCTGCCTGGCCGTGGCCGGCATCATCTGCATCAGTCCGATGGCTCCGGCGTGAGACGTGACCGCCGGACGAAAACTGCTCTCGGCCCGGATCAGGGCATAGACAAATCCCTCCGAAAGACCGTTTTTTGCAGCATAGCGGGCAACCAGCCCGTTGTAGGCCATGGGGTAGCCGGCCGTCCAGAGCGGCAGAGTGCTTTTTTCCCAGGCCAGCGGACGGTTCTGCAGAAACAGGGCGATGGCGGAGTTGTAATCGGCGATTTCCAGGTAGATCCGTGCCAGACCGGGAAAAAGGCTCTTCTTGTCGCCCGCTTTTTTACGGGCCAGCCACATCTCGCTGCGGGCTTCGTCCGGCATCCCCAACGAAGCCAGCAGGCGCGGTTTTTCAAAACCGGCCAAAAGCGGCAGCTCCGCCAGGGCATCCCGCGCCCCCACCCCCTCACGACTGTCTTTGATCCCCCGCTGATCGCGATACCAGACCGCATAAAAACCGTCCGGATATTCGTCCAGCAGCATCCGATAGTAGGGTGCGGCGGCTTCGGCGCGAGCGGAATTTTCCAGACAGCGTCCCGACCAGTACAACGCTTTTTCACGCTGCAGCTTATCCTTCTGCAGCTCTTTGAAACTGTCCAGCGCCGCAGAATAATTTCCGAGCTGGTACGAGCACCAGCCGGCTTCCCACAACGACCGGGAAGCGTTCTTTGAGTCCGGATAAAGCCTGGCCGCCTGTTCATACAGTCGGGCCGCTTCGGGATACTGGCCGAGGCTGCGCCTGAGCCCGGCCGCCTCCATCAGCGCATCGTCGGCATAGGGCTGCTTTTTTCCTTCCCCAGCCAGCGCGGCATACAACGCCAGGGCGCGTTCATTGTGATGCTGGCGTTCCAGCGACTTGGCCAGCCAGTAGCGCGCCTCGGAACTGATAGCGGTCTGCGGACTGGCGGCTGCCTTCGCGAAAGACTTTTCGGCCTGCTTGTACTGGCGCAGCTTGTACTGGGCCAGGCCGGCCCGCAGCTCAATCCGGCTGGTCAGCTCCGGAGTCTGCTCCTTGAGCGGAATGAGTTCGAGGGTTTTCAGCGCGGCGCTGAATTCGTTTTGGGAATGCAGCGTGGAAGCGCGTTTGAGAAGCTCCTCCGCGCCGTAGGGAGCGCTTTTGAGCCCCAGTTTTTCCAGCGCGACGATCCGTTCCTGCGCTTTCCGAGCCTGGGGAGCGGCCGGATGATTGATCCAGATCGTACGATAACTCTGCAGCGCTACCCCGTGGTCGCCCAGTTTTTCCCTGCAGACGGCGCTCTGAAAAAGCGCATCGACCGCATCGGAACCGGAGGGATAGTCATCGGCAAAGGTTTGGTAAGTTTTCAGCGCGCCGGCATAATCGCCATGCTCGTAGAGGGCATCCGCCTGCAGCTTTTCGGAGCGCCGCAGGTGCCGCGAGGCGGGATACAGCTTGCGGAGCGAAACTGCCCGGGCGGCCGCTTCGGGATACCTTTTCAGCTTCAGAAGCGCTTCAGCCTGGTACAGGGCGGCATAATCCGCCAGCAGGGGCACGTTCTGTTCGGCCTCAACCAGCGCAGCCAGGGCCTCCCCGGGCCGGTCAGCCCGCAGGGCGGCCACACCGCGCAGGAAAGCACGCTGGGCCAGCTCGCCCGATTTTTCAGCCAGAGTATAGGCGGCATCATAGTCCTTGTCCCGCAGCAGGGCGGCGGCGCGGGATAAGAACTCATCGGCACGGGAAGAGGCCAGCGGCAGGGAAAGACAGGAAAGAGCCGACAGTGAAATCAGGATGAATCGTAAGCGGTGCGACATAG
>JAJZRX010000004.1 GCA_021850095.1 Deltaproteobacteria bacterium | reverse complement strand
CGACAGGTCGGCCGCGGTCTGGCACGGTTTGGTGGAGATGACTTCGATCTTGCCTTTGCGGCCCATTGAGTGATACTCGAGTGCATCCATCTTCTTGCTCATACGCGGGGGTCTCCCTTTTTTAGTGGTGTTAAAAGTGTTGTTGGAAAACAGCTGTTTATAGGCGGTATCGTGCTGATTCTTTTACTGAAAATGAAAAACAATAAGCTTCTTGAATCGGAGTTGTCAAGCAGATATTCCCGGCCGGTAACAAATCATTCTATTTTTCCAATAACAACTTGCCTCTTGTGCTTCTGTTGGTACAATCGCCGAAAAAACCGAACGGAGCTGCGTTATTATGTCTGATTATCTGATTGGCATTGATATTGGAGGGACGAATCTGCGACTGGCTTTGGTGTCTACTTCCGGCCAGATCGCGGCCCGTTACCGGATTCCGAGTCTGATTTCCGAGGGACGGGTTGCCTTTTGTGAAAGGGTGCTGCTCGGGATTGCCGAACTGCGTGCACAGGCGCTTGACGCCAACCGGCGGATTGCCGGTATCGGCGTTGGAGTTCCGGGGTTGGTCGGCAGTGACGGGACGATCCACTCTTCAGTCAATATGCGCCCGCTGGACCGCTTCAATCTGGCCGCTTTTCTGGCCGAACAAACCGGGTTTGCGGTGGAATGCGCCAATGACGCCAATGCGATCGCCCTGGGCGAAAAACTGTTTGGCGCCGGCCGGGGGCGGTCGTCCTTTATCGTCATTACGATCGGAACCGGACTTGGCAGCGGCCTGATCCTGGATGGAAAGCTCTGGAAAGGCGCCGGTGGTTTTGCGGCGGAGTTCGGCCATGTTACCGTCGATCCCGGCGGTACGGTCTGCCATTGCGGAAACCACGGCTGCCTGGAACGCTATGCTTCCGCCGGAGCGCTGCTGCGTTCGATGGAAGGTCTGTTTCCGGCTGAAATGAACGACCATCCCCCAACGGCTGCAGATGGTGCCCGCCTGGCACGGGATGGCAACCCCGCTGCCCGGCAGGCTTTTGATGATCTGGGTCGCTGGCTGGGAATTGCACTGGCGTCTTTGTCAAACCTGCTGAATCTGGAAGCGATCATTATCGGCGGCGGTGTGGGGGGCAGTCTGGACCTTTTTGAACCTGCACTTCGTCGTGAGTTGTCGCAGCGCTGTTTTCCCGAGATATATTCCGGCCTGAATATTCTGCCGAGTGAACTTGGCGATGATGCCGGATTGCTGGGAGCTGCTGCGCTGATATCCGCTCGTCTTCATGAGCTTGAGTCCGCTTGAGCCTCTTTGGCGGTACGGCTGTTTACAAACCGAAATATGCTGTTATCATTATGTGACACAACGCAGGATCATAAAGGGAGGCTTGTCATGAAAAAGGTCTGCTTACTGGTTTTATTGGTTCTGTTTTCGCTGCTGGCAGGGTGCGCCACGCCGCCGGCCCGTTGCACATCGCCGGAAGACAACCCACGTCACCATTATCTGCGGGCCATGGAAGCACTGGAAGCCGGCAAGATTGAGCTGGCGCTGGAAAAATTTGACCGGACTCTGTATTGCGAGGATCAGTTCTCTGCCGCTTATTCAGGCCGTGCTATTGCGCTTGCTCTTAAATCCCGTTCCCAGTCGGATGCGCGTTTTGGGGCTATTGACGTTGAACGAGTGCTGGAGAATCTTGAAAAAGGGCGCAAACAGGCCGAGACCGACAACGACCGGTTTGAAAACCGGGTGGCCGTGATACGGGTTAACACTGTGCTCAAAAGTGACAAGTGGCTTGCCGAGTCGGAAGACGCCTATCGCGAGGCGATGGGGCTTAAGGTTGATGAGAAGCTGCTTGACTATTACCAGGGGCAGGAGGCGGCACCCTATTTCATGGGCCTGGCCTACCTTGAAGCCTATGAATTCCGTAAAGCCGAGGACAAATTCCGTGAGACCCTGGCAGTCCGCAAGGAAGGCAAGTGGAATGAGCCGGCTGACCGGGCCTGGAAGAAAACCGCCAAGATTGTGCGTGCCATGGGGGGCATCACCGTTGGGGATGTGGGCAGGAAGATTGCGGTCAAGGAGAGTGTCAGCCGGGGAGATTTTGCGGCTCTTTTGATCGATGAAATGAAGCTGGATAAGCTCTTTGCCGGCCGGATTCCGGTCTCCTCCCAGATCAACAGGATGCAGGCGGAATTTACGCCCACGGATATTGCCGCTCACCATTTCAGGGATGAGATTCTGACGATCCTGAAATGGAAGGTGCGCGGACTGGAGCCCAAGTTTGACGATCAGAGCAAAGCCTATCTTTTCAAACCGGCTGACGCGGTGCAGCGTGGTGAAATGGCTTTTATCCTGGAAGACGTGCTGATCAAGCTGACCGGCGACGAAAAACTGGCGACCGCTTTTTTCGGCCAGGAACGCTCGCCCTTTCCGGATGTCAAGCCGACCTCGCCCTTCTACAACGCCGTACTGAATATGACGACCCGCAACATCATGGAAGGCGAACTGTCGGGCGAGTTCCGCATCAACGAAGCGGTTGACGGAGCCGAAGCGATACTGGCCGTGCGGATGCTGAAACAGCGCATAAATATTTACTAGTAACGCCCATAAATCCAAACAGGGAGGAAAGAAGATGAAAGTCAGAATATTGCTGGTCGTAGCCATGCTGCTGGGGATATCCGGTTTTGCTTTTGGGGATGAGGTCGATGAGCGGTTTCAGAAAGCCCGCAAATATCTGGACGTGAATAATGCGGTCATAACATCCACGCCAGAGCAGGCTTACACCCAGGAATACATCCTGATGAGCGGCGAGGGGCTGCCCAGGAAGGGCGCCACCGGAGCACAGCGCCGCCTGACCGCTTTCACCGCCGCCAAGGTGGTGGCCCAGAGGCGTCTGGCCGAACTGCTGGAAGGGGTGGCGGTGGTCAGTGAAACAACTGTCAAGGATTCGGAACTGGCTTCGGACACCATCAAAACAGCGGTCTCCGCTTTCATAAAAGGAACCCAGGTTGTGGTTCAGGACTGGAACGAGCGTGAAGGCAGCGCCCTGGTCATCATCAAGGTCGGACTGAACGGGCCGAAGGGTTTTGCTTCGGCACTGTATGAAAAGATCCTCTCCGAGCCCAAGATCAAGAGCGAGCTGGACAAACCGGCCTACACGCCGCCGGTTGACCTGGCTCCTCCGGCAGCGCCGGCGGCCTACGACGGTCTGGTCATCGACGCGACCGACTACAGTTTCCGTCCGGCCCTGATCAACCGGATCTTCAACGCCAAAGGAGAGGTTCTGTACGACCCGGCCAAGATCAGCCAGAAGGTGCTGGTGGAGCAGGGCTGCGGTGAATACACCAACAGCGTGGACAAGGCCAGGGCTGCCCTGGGCAAGCGCGGCGTCAAGAACCCGCTGGTGGTCAAGGCTTCCGGCACGCTCAGCCCGTCCGATCTGCAGGTGGGCGACGATACCGCCCTGCAGATTTTTACCGCCAACCAGGGCAGCGGCTTCATGGCTGATGCGCGGGTGGCTTTTGTGCTGAAATAGGGCGCTCATGCTGATTGTGGACAGCCCCGCCGGTCCTTGTTGAGCCAGGCGGGGTTTTTTTATGGCTGCCGATTCTGAAAAACGGGCTGGCAGGCATACAGATGCAGAAACAGCAAGGGGGTGGGCTGTGGATCGACGCGATTTTATCAGGTCAGCCGCACTTGCGGCAGCCCTGACGCCTCTTTTTATAAGGCAGGCGCTGGCTGCCGGCGATAGGAGTTTGTTGGCGGTGGCCGAAGGGTCGGATTATCCGGCGATCACTCGCCGGGCCATCAGCGCTGTTGGCGGGATGAAGCGTTTCGTCAAGGTCGGTGACGTGGTGGTTGTCAAGCCCAATATGGGCTGGGATCGGCCGGTGGAGCTGGCCGCCAATACCCATCCGCTGGTGGTGCGGGCGGTGGTTGAAGAATGCCTGGCGGCCGGTGCGAAAAAGGTCAAGGTTTTCGATTATACCTGCAACGATGCCCGGCGCTGCTATGCCAACAGCGGCATAGAGCGCGCTCTCAAGGGCATCAAACGGGTTGAATGCAAGCAGATCGAACCGGAACGGTTTAAAAAGGTGCAGCTGAACGGCCAGTTCCTCAAGGAGTGGGAACTGTACGACGAGGCGCTTGCGGCGGATGTTTACATCAATCTGCCGATTGCCAAGCATCACGGTCTTTCCCGGCTGACTCTGGGGCTGAAAAACATCATGGGCATCATGGGGGGCAATCGCGGATTCATGCACCGCAATCTTGATACCGCCCTGGCGGATGTCAATGCACATTTCAAAAGTCACCTGACGATTATCGACGCGACCCGTATTCTGACGGCCCACGGGCCGCAGGGGGGCAATCCGGGCGATGTCAGGGTGCTGAACACGATCATCGCTTCGACCGACATTGTGGCTGCCGACGCCTTTGCCACGACCCTGTTCGGCCTGAAACCGGGCGATATTCCGGTCACGGTTGCAGCCTACAAGCGGGGCCTGGGAGAAATGAACCTGGACAGGATCAAAGTCGTGCGGGTATAGGACGTTGAAACGGAACTGGTCACGCATGTCGCAGCTGCTGTTCCTGGCGCTTTTTCTGGTGCTGTTCGTCATGACCGAATACCGCGGGCATGATCAGATCAGCGTTGCGGTCAACTCCTTTTTCCGCAGCGATCCGCTGGTGCTGGCCGGTTATCTGCTGGCCGCAAAATCGTGGAGCCGGCTTTTGCTCCCGGCTGTGGTGCTCGTTGCGGCGACTCTGCTGCTGGGGCGCTTCTTCTGTGCCTGGATCTGTCCGCTGGGTACGCTGCTGGATCTGCTGCGGATCAGGAAAACGGCTGCAGCGCCTCCCTGGCTGTTATCGCCTAACCTAAAACAGTGGCTGCTGCTGACCCTGCTGTTCGCCTCACTCTTCAATCTCAATCTGGTCGGTTTGCTGGATCCGCTGGCGATTCTGCTGCGCGGCCTGACGTTTCTCCTCTACCCGCTGCTGGGACTGGCCGCACGGGAGGGGTGGGTCGAACTGTACGGACTGATCGGGGAACAACGCGACAGCTTTGCTCCCCTGTACGGATTGCTGCGCGACAATCTGCTCCCCTTCCGGGATGCCATCTATCCGCTGGCGTTCTTCTCGACTTTTTTACTGCTGGGGATCTTCTTTCTGGAACGGTTGGGAACCAGGACCTGGTGCCGCTGTCTCTGCCCGCTCGGGACGCTTCTGGGGTGGCTGGGAAAAGTGTCCCTCTTCAGACGCCTGCCGGTCGATGTGTGCGGTGATTGCGGCCGCTGCCGCGACCTCTGTCCGATGCGGCCGGAACAGGGCCGGCTGGAAGCTGGTGAATGCATTGTCTGCATGAACTGCGAACGGGACTGCCGGGACAGGCGGGTCACCTTCAAGCTTGCTGCGCCGTTGAAAGGCGCCGGGCCGCTGCTGCCGGAAAGAAGGGTTTTCCTGGGAGGCATGGCGGCCGGATTGCTGTTGGCCGTGCCGGCCCGCTTCCGCTCCCCGGAAATGACGGCAACACTGCTGCGCCCGCCCGGGGTGCGTGCTGAAGATGAATTCCTGAAAAAATGCGTCCGGTGCGGTGAATGTATCAAGGTCTGCCTGAAAAATGCCCTGTATCCGGCGGCCTGGCAGTCGGGTGTGGAGGGGTTTTACACGCCGTGTCTGATTCCGCGCCTCGGCTACTGCGAGTACAATTGCACTCTCTGCGGGCAGGTCTGCCCCACCGGAGCCATTCCGCGGCTGCCGGTGGAGGCAAAACGGCGCGAGGTGATCGGCAAAGCGGTCTTTGACAAGAACCATTGCCTGCCGTTTGCGAAAAGAATCGACTGCATCGTCTGTGAGGAACATTGCCCGATTCCGGACAAGGCGATCCGTTCCCGGGAAGTCACGGTTGTTGGCAGCGATGGCGTCGAACGGATCGTAAAAGAACCCCATATCCTGGATGAGACCTGCAATGGCTGCGGAATATGCGAGAATGTCTGCCCTCTGGAGGGCAGGGCAGGCGTTCAGGTTCTGGCCGTCATAAACCGCACTCCGCTTTCCGAACCGGTTTTCGGAAGCGAGCCCGCTGACTCGGGATATGCCGTCAAATAAGCGGTTTGCTATTAAATCGATGTTATAAACGTCCGCTTATTGAATTGACTTGTCGACCCCAAATCAGTATTATTCGCCATTTGCTGCATCAACACTATAGAGTTGCGGGAAGGCCGAATATGCAGAAAATACCCTTGATGCTTGCCAAAGCGGGAATGGTTCTGGCCCGGGATGTTTTCAGGGGCGATTCTCCGACCGGAATGCCGGTTTGCGGCAAGGATACCCAGCTGACCGATGCGCTGATCACCCGTCTTGACCAGATGGATGTGCAGTCAGTCTATGTGGAGGGGCATCCGGTCTGGGAAGAGGGGCAGCGCTCTTTTGACGAACTGCTGGGCGAACTGGACCTGCGTTTTGAAAAGTGCCGCGAGAATCCGCTGAATGCCATGCTGTACGATATTTACAAGGCACACCTTACCAAATCCATGGGGGGCGAGGGTGGAAGACAAACGGATTGAACTGAAAAAAATAATCATGGACACCAGGACTTTGCCGACTTTGCCGGGTGTTATCAATAAGCTCAATGCGCTTTCTGAAAACGACAAGGCTTCTGTTCAGGAGATGGCCAAAATCGTTGCTTCGGATCAGGTGCTTTCGGCCCGTATCCTACGCCTGGCGAACTCCCCCTCCTACGGTTTTTACCGGGTTTCCACCATATCGAACGCGATGATTCTGCTGGGTGTCAATGTTGTCAAAAGCCTGGCGCTCTCATCATCCATATTCGCGATCATGGAAAAAAACAGCATCGGCCTGTGGGAACATTCTCTGGGGGTCGGCGTGGCCGCCAATCTGCTGGCCCGCAAACTGGGATTGCCCGAATGCGAGGAGATTGCCACGGCAGCGCTTCTGCACGATATCGGCAAGGTCATCATCAGTCTCAAATGCGTTGAAGCGGAACAGGAAATATTGAGACTTGTGCGGGAACGCCAGATCTACATCAGGGAAGCGGAGCGGGAGGTCATCGATACCGATCACGCCGAGATCGGCGGCTGGCTGTCAAAAAGCTGGTATTTGCCTGAAAAATTGAGTGAGCCGATTGCTTGCCATCATGATGTCGCCAGTTCCCAGAATCACCGCATTAAAACCTCCGTCGTCCACGTCGCCGATGTCCTGGTCAAAGCCAGCGGTTTCGGCAACAGCGGCGACCGCTATGTGCCGGAAATACAGCAGGTCGCCTGGAATACCCTCAAGCTGGATCAGGGCATCATGGCCGATCTGGTGGATACGCTTGAGGATAAATTGGTCGAGGTCAGGAACTTCAGTCTCGAAATGATGGCCGAGTGATGTCCCAGCCGATCAGGATCTCCATCGTTTCGTCCGATCCCCAGCTTACCTCACATATTCAGTTGCGCCTGCACAGCAAGGGCTATCAGGCCAGCAGCATGAGCTGTGTCGATTCGGTGCTGGGTGCCTTTTATTCGGATCCTCCCGATCTGCTGATCATTGATCTCGCCAACGATGCCGAGTGTGCCGTCAAGGTCGTCTCTGCGCTGCGCAGCGACAGTTTTTTCAGCGTTATCCCGATTGTCGGGCTGCTTGCGGTCAGCGACGACGGTGAGGTTGACTGGGACAACTGCCCTCTTGATGATTTCGTGACTCTGCCGCTGAACTACAACGAACTGTTCTGTCGGATCAATCTGTCACTTTCCCGCCTGAAACGTGTTTTCGATAATAACCCCCTGACACGCCTGCCGGGCAACACCTCCATCCAGAGAGCCATTGACGGTGTCATGGGAACTACGGCTTCGGTCTGCTACGTTGATATCAATCACTTCAAGCCCTATAACGACAAGTACGGTTTTTCCCATGGCGACGAAGTTATCCGGATGACAGCGCGGATCATGTTCAATGCCGTCAGGGATTCCGGCGGTGGTTTCTGCGGTCATATCGGCGGGGATGATTTTGTCTGCATCGTGCCCAATGAGAGGGCCGAAGGAGTGTGCCGGACGATCATCAGTCACTTTGACCTGATCGTGCGGGATATGTTTGATGAAGAGACCAATAAACGGGGCTATTATACCGGCTCAAACCGGAAAGGCGAACCGGAGGATGTGCCACTTTTGTCGGTTTCGGTTGCCGTTGTGCCGATGGATATGCCGAAACTGCGTCATTCGGCCAAGGTGGCGGAAGTGGCGGCTGAATTGAAGAAGCTGGCCAAGGAATCGACCGGCAGCCGCTATGTTGTTGATCAGCGGCGGGACTGAAACGTTTCTTTCCAAAGTGAGCCGTAAACAAAAAGGCGCCCCCCGAACGGAGGGCGCCTTTTTGCTGAAGTATCAAGCGGTGTTACATGCTTTCATGGCATTTGATGCAATCTCCTTGTACCGAGAAGGCGTCTTTGCCTTCATTGTGGCATACTCCGCAGGACTTGCCCTTCTCCATGTCGGCCATGCTGGCTTTTACCGCGCCGGCCTTGTACTGGTAGATCTTTGTATGACAGTCGGTGCACTTGTAAGCCTGGGTGTGGAACTCGTGGCTGAAGGTTGCGAGGCCGACGGATGTTTTGAAAGTGATTTTGCCCTGTTTCATGCCTTTGTGACACTTGTCGCAATCGCCGGAGGATGCGAAAGCCTCCTTGCCGTTATGGCAGGCTCCGCAGGATTTGCCTTTCACCACCATGTCGTTCATGGTTGCTTTTACCTTGCCGGCTTTATAGGGGAAATGCTTGGTGTGGCAATCCTTGCAGCTGTAGGCCTGGGTGTGGAAAGCATGGCTGAAGGTGGCGGCAGCCACGCCCTTCAGGTTGAAGGTAATCTCTTTGGGTTTCAAGCCTTGATGGCAGCGGTCGCAGTTGGCGGTGACGTTAAAGGCTTTTTTGCCGTTATGGCAGGCGCCGCAGGTGCGTCCTTTTTCCATCTCGGCCATTGTGACCGCTTTTTCATTGCCGGTGATGACTTTGCCGTTATGGCATGATTTACAGGCCCCGCCGGTTTTGGCAATGTGTGTGTTGTGGCTGAAAACGGCCAAACCGAGTCCCTTGATGGTGTAGTTCACGTTGCGTGGTTGGCCCTTGTGGCAGCGGACGCAGTCTTTTTCGGTCGCAACACTGAAAGCTTTTATGCCGCTGTGACAGGCTCCGCAGGATTTGGTCTTCTCCATTTCGGCCATGGTGAAGCGCCGTTTGTTCTTCAGGTTGTAGATGGCGTCATGACAGATCTTGCAGTTGTTGTAGTACTTCTTGAGGTGGTATTCATGGCTGAATACGACCGGATCGGCACTTTTAAAAGAAAACTTGATGTTCTTGGTTTCTGCGGCTCCGGCGCAGGCGGCTGACATCAGGAACAGTGAAATAACCAATAAAAAAGTTTTCATCCGCATAGGTACTACTCCTTGTAACAGGATAAAATAACATATTTAAGCGCGCTACTATACAGGCAGAGCCGGGGATCGTCAATTGTAAAGTGCGCACGGGTCGGAGAGGCAAAAAACCTGGTTTTGCGGTTGATACGGGCAACCCGCTGTGGTATAGATTGTCACTATTTTTATGTCAGGGTGACCAGATATGCTCATGATTGACCGTATGATTGAACAGGCGCTGCAGGAAGACATCCACACCGGGGATATTACGACCAAGGCGGTCGTGCCGCAACGGCGTCCGGCAGAAGCGCGTCTGATTGCAAAAGAGGAGCTGGTGATTTCCGGTCTTGAAATTGCCGGGCGGGTATTCAGCCAGCTGAACCCGGAGGTCAAATACAGCCCGCACTTCAGTGACGGTCAACGCGTGGGAAAAGGTACGGTCATTGCGACTGTGCAGGGCGATGCCGCCGATCTGCTGATGGGGGAGCGGGTTGCCCTGAACCTGCTGCAAAGGATGTGCGGAATCGCCACCTTGACCTCACGGTTTGTCGCGGCGATTTCCGGCACCCGTGCCCGTATCGTCGACACGCGCAAAACTACCCCCGGATTGCGGGAAATTGAAAAATATTCAGTACGGGTCGGCGGCGGTATCAATCACCGTACCGGGTTGTACGATGGTGTTTTGATCAAGGAAAATCATATCGCAGCGGCCGGTGGCGTCGGCGAAGCCATCAGTCGTGCGCGGGCCTATATTCCCCATACCCTGAAGATCGAAATTGAAACCGAAACCCTGGCCCAGGTAGATGAGGCGCTGGCGGCGGGGGCTGACATCATCATGCTTGACAACATGACCCTGGAAGAGATGCGCACCGCCGTCCTGAAAATCGGCGGCCGCGCCCTGGTGGAAGCTTCCGGCGGCGTCAACCTGGAAAGTGTACGGGCCATTGCCGAAACCGGCGTGGACATCATTTCTGTCGGCGCCCTGACCCATTCTCCCCGGGCGATGGATATTTCCATGCTGCTGGACTGACCGCTCCACGACTTTAGCGCCAACCTCCGAGGTTATTCCATGCACCAGAAAGCCAGCGATATTTTACGGTTGTTCCGTGAAGAGGGGGGCTTTGTATCTGGTGAATATTTCAGTCGCGAGCTTGGCGTGTCCCGTACGGCCGTCTGGAAGCACATCAGCGCACTGCGGGGGCGGGGGTATCGGATCGAGGCGGTTCCTTCCCGGGGTTACAAGCTGCTGTCGTCGCCGGAACTGTATGACGAACAGGAGATCGTTGCCGGGCTTGATACTGTGCGGATCGGATGTCGGCTTGATTTTCTGAAACAGACACCCTCCACCAATGCCGATGCTTTCCGGGGGGCCGAAGAAGGGGCTCCCGAAGGAACGGTTGTCATCGCTGATGCCCAGAGCGGCGGAAAAGGGCGGCGTGGCAGGGTCTGGTCATCGCCGCCGGGTGTGAATCTGTACTGCTCGGTAGTTCTTCGTCCGAAGATCATGCCGCACGAGGCACCCCAGCTGACGTTTCTCTCGGCGGTGGCCGTGGCCCGGGCGATTGAGCGTTCGACCGCATTGGTTCCCGAGATCAAGTGGCCCAACGATGTTCTGATCGGCGGCAAAAAGGTAGCCGGCCTGCTGAACGAGATGAGCGCCGAGACCGATGGGATCAATTTCATCGTCCTGGGCATCGGCGTCAACGTCAATATGGCTGCCGGCCAGTTCCCGGCTGATTTGCGGCACCCGGCCACATCGCTACTGCTGGAATCCGGTCGGGAAGTGGGCCGGGCGCAGTTCGCTTCGTTGCTTCTGAATGAGCTTGACAGGTTGTACGGCGACTTTTTACTGCAGGGTTTTGGCCCGGTACGCGAAGAGTGGCAGAAACGCTGCAACGCAGCTGGCCGCCGAATCCAGGTCAGCGATGGCGGAGCCGAACAGGCTTGCGGGACGTTTGCCGGTATCGATGGTGACGGTGCTCTGCTGCTGCGCTCTGACGACGACCGGATTGAACGGATCATTAACGGAGATGTGAGGATAATCTGAATGCTTCTGGTCATAGATGTCGGCAACAGCAATATAGTCCTGGGAGTTTATGATGGCGAGCGGCTTCTCCGCAGCTGGCGGCTTTCCACCGATAAATCCCGCACCTCGGATGAATACTCGGTGCTGCTGCATACCCTGTTCGGGCAGACCGGACTGGCGTTCTCCTCGATCAAGGCCACGATCATCTCGTCGGTAGTGCCGCCATTAACCGGCGTGATGGAGGCTATCTCCCGGGATATCTTCAAGCTGACTCCCTATGTGGTCGGGCCGGGAATCAAAACCGGCCTGCCGGTACAGTACGATAATCCCCTGGAAGTCGGGGCCGACCGGATCGTCAATGCCGTGGCCGGGTATGAAAAACATCGCTGTCCGCTGGTGATCGTGGATTTCGGCACGGCCACCACCTTTGACTACGTCAACGCCAAGGGGGAATACTGCGGCGGCGCCATTGCACCCGGCCTGGCCATCTCGCTGGAGGCACTTGTTCAGCGGGCCAGCAAGCTGCCCCGGGTCGATATCGCCAAACCACCCTTCGTGATTGCCAAAAACACGATCAACTCCATGCAGGCCGGCATCTTCTTCGGTTATGTCGGCTTGGTGGACGGTATCGTCGACGCTATCCGGGCCGAGTGCCAGGAAAAATTCCGGGTTGTGGCCACCGGCGGGCTGGCGTCCCTGATCGCCCCGGAGTCCAAAACAATTGACGAAGTGGATGAGTTTCTGACGCTGGACGGTTTGCGAATATTATATGAGCGGAACAGATGAATTGAAGTGCGGTTGGTGACCGGTTTTTTGTTTGAATTGAGCAGTTAATTCTACTTATGCAGACAAGGAGGCAGTTCTATGGGACAGTTTGAAACCAGCAAAATCCGCAACCTGGGTATCGTCGCGCACGGCGGCGCCGGCAAAACTTCTCTTTCCGAAGCGATTCTTTTCAATACCGGCATGATTGACCGATTGGGGCGGGTTGATGACGGCACCTCCACCATGGATTTCGAGCCGGAGGAAATCAAACGTAAAATTTCGATCACCTCGGCTCTGGATCATTGCGAGTGGAAAGAACACTCGATCCATATCGTGGATACCCCCGGCTACGGCAACTTCATTGCCGATACCCGCGCCTGCATGCGGGCCCTGGATTGTGCGGTCGTGATTCTTTCAGCCATTTCGGGCGTCAAGGCGCAGACGGAAGAGATCTGGAAATGGGCCAACGAGTTCGAAATTCCGCGCATAGCCTTTGTCAACAAGCTGGACCGGGAACGTGCCAGCTTTCTGCGTGCCATCGACGACATGGAAAAAACCCTGGGAGCGCGCGGTGTCGCTATTCAGATGCCGATCGGGCTGGAAGCAGACTTTGAAGGCATCATTGATCTGATCAGCATGAAAGCCTGCTTTTACGACAAGGATGGCTCGGGCAAATTCACCGAAGGAGCGATTCCGGCCGCATATGCCGACGAAGCCGCACGCTTGAGAGAGCACATGGTCGAAACGGTTGCCGAAGCGTATGATGCCCTGACCGAAAAATATCTTGAAAGTGGAGAGCTGACCGAAGAAGAGATCATTGACGGTCTGCGGGTCGGCACGATGCGCAACACCTTTACCGCCGTACTGTGCGGATCCGCCACCGCAAACATCGGCGTGCTGCACCTGCTGGATGCGGTCTGCGCCTATCTGCCGTCTCCGCTGGACCGTACCAAAGCGGTTGGCGTTCATCCCAAAACCGAGGAGATGATCGAGCGGGCCCCGGACGAGAAAGAGCCTTTCTCGGCCCTGGTCTTCAAGACCACCTCCGATCCGTATACCGGCAAAATAACGATCTTCCGGGTTTACTCCGGAGTGCTCAACTCCGACTCGACGGTATTCAATTCCACCCGCGGGGTTGAAGAGCGCATCGGTCAGATCTACGAACTGGAAGGTAAAAAACAGCATCCGATCAAGCAGGCCGTGGCCGGCGATATCGTGGCGGTGGCCAAATTGAAGGAAACCATCACCGGCGACACGCTCTGCGACCCGGCCAAACCGATCATCTACGAACCGGCCAAGCAATTGCTGCCGGTTATTTCCTATGCCATCGAACCCAAGACCAAGGCCGATGAAGACAAGATCCACAACGCGCTGCACCGCATGATCGAGGAGGAGCCGACCCTGGAGTCGCACCGCGACACCCAGACCAAGGAGTTTATCATTTCCGGTATGGGCCAGGTCCATCTGGAAGTCATCGTTGAGAAGATGAAGCGCAAGTTCGGCGTGGAAGTTCTGCTCAAGACCCCCAAGGTTCCCTATCTGGAGACGATTCGCGGCACGGCCAAGGTTCAGGGCAAATACAAGAAACAGTCCGGCGGACGCGGACAGTATGGTGATTGCTGGATCGAAATGTCGCCGAGCGGACGTGGCGAAGGGTATGTTTTTGAAGACAAGATCGTCGGCGGCGTCATTCCCCGCCAGTACATTCCAGCCGTGGACAAAGGCATTCAGGAAGCTTGTCTGGAAGGTTTCCTGGCCGGTTATCCGGTGGTGGACTTCAAGGTGGCGCTCTACGACGGTTCATTCCACACCGTAGACTCTTCCGAGATGGCTTTCAAGGTTGCCGGTTCCATGGCTTTCAAGAAGGCGATGGAAGTCTGCAAGCCGGTTCTGCTGGAGCCGATTGTCACCATGAAGATTACCGTGCCGGACGAGAATATGGGAGATGTCATCGGTGATCTGAACTCGCGGCGGGGCAAGGTAGTCGGCGTGGAGCCCAAGGCCAACTCCCAGATCATACGGGCAGTCGTGCCGATGTCGGAGGTGCTGGCCTACTCCAACGACCTCAAGTCAATGACCAGTGACCGGGGTCTGTTCAGCACAGAGTTTTCCCATTACGAGGAAGTCCCGACCCACCTGGCTCAAAAAATAATTGCCGATGCGCAGGCCGTTAAAAAAGATGCACATTAATAAATGAATGGCGTCATGGTCCCGTGTAACGGGGCTCCGCTGTTTAACGGAGGTTGTACATGGATTTCAAGTTCAGTAAAGGTTCTGATGATGCTCCCCACAAGGAACCAGCCGCTGAAAAAAAGAACCAGAATGGGCTGCTGGTGCTGTTGTTGGTACTGTTGGGCGGTTTTGCCTACCTGTACTTTTTTACCGGCCTGATCAAGCCGCTTGAGGTTTCCAAGCCTGCCCAGGTTCCGACGCCGCAGGTTGTGAAAATGCCTTTGCCGGCGCGGGATGGTGATACTGCCGCTGTCGCCTCAAAAGTAAACGATCAGAATGCCGCCGCAGTTCCGCCAAATACCCAGCCGCCCAATGCGGTTTCTGCTCCGGCGGTGGCGCCTGCTCCCGCTGCACCTGTCGGGACTGCCGCCAAAACGCCGCTGCCGCCCAATCCAAAACAGGAACCCAAAAAGGTTGAGTCTCCCAAGACCGCGCTGGCTCCCAAGGCCGTACAGCCTTCTAAAACCACCGAGTCAGCCAAGAGTGCCCAGCCTCCCAAAATCGCCGAGAAAAAACCCCAACCCGCTTCGGTTGCGGACAATAAAGTTCAGAAAGCTGCTGTTGCCAAGACTGAAACAGTAAAGGCAGCGGCCGAAGTGAAGCCGCTTCCCGAAAAGAAAATCGAAAAGCCTGTCGCCAAAAAGGTTGCGGCGAAACCTGTTCAGAAGCCCAAAAAGTCCGTTACGGCTTCAACTGCCGTCGTAACGGAAGGACAGGGTGGGGAGTGGGCGGTGCAGGTGGGCAATTATGTTCTTGAAGAGGCCCTGTCCATGGATATGGGACGTGTTCGAAAAGCCGGGTTTACCCCGCTGGTAAAGCCTGGTGTCCGTAAAAAGACCTCCATGAACCGGCTTTTCTATGCTGAATTTACCGACAAAAGTGCTGCGCAGGCCGCGGTTGCCAAGCTTAAACGCCACACATCAGATGCGTTTCTGATTGAACAGGGGGGCAAGCATATGGTGTATGCCGGATCCTATCTGCTGGATGCCAGGGCCTCCTCCGAGAAAGAACGCCTGGATGCGGCCGGTTTTCCGGTGACCCTCAAGCGCACAGAAACTGCAATACCCACCCAGAGTCTGGCCGTTGGCCCGTTCAGCGATAAAAAAGCCGCCGATGCGGCACTGGCCAAGCTGAAGGGCGCCGGAATCAAATCTGCTCTCGTTCGGCAGTAATCAAGTCTGATGTCGGAAAAAATCAAGTTATCCATCCCCCCGGTCGTGGCCTTGCATGTGCGGCCGGGGACTTCTCTCGAATCCAGGCTGGCCGGGTGTGACGCGGCTGACGCCATGGAGCCGTTTGAACGGGTAACACTCCTTTTCTGTCTTTCAAAGGACGCCGATCCGTTCGTCCGGTCGCTCGCGCTTGAGCGCCTCCGGCAGTTGTCGGAAGAGGTGATTCGTAGTTATGCTGATTCAGAAAAGTCCCATCCGCTTGTTCTGGAATCTGTATTGAACATGCGGGCAGCCTTGCCACCGGCTTGGGTGCCCGAAGAAGCCGCAGAGTCCGACATGCCGGATGACCTGTCTGAAGGGGAAGGTGGCGATCCGGACGATGATGTTCCCGTTGACGAAGAGGGGGAGCAGTTCATCAGCAAATTCAAAATTTCGCAGCTGATGGGGATCGGCGAAAAGATCAAGATGGCGCTCACCGGAGACAAGGAGTGGCGTTCCATACTGGTCAAGGATTCCAACAAGCTGGTTTCGGGAAGTGTCGTCAAAAACCCGCGCATGACCGAAGGTGAAGTGCTGCAGTTGATCAAATCCGGCATCCAGAATGACGAGATCATGCGCCTGATCTGCTCCAACAAGGAGTGGATCAAGAGCTACAAGATACGCAAAAGTCTGATTGAAAACAGTCGGACACCGGTGCAGAACTCCATGCGTTATCTTGCCACGATGAGCGAAAAGGATCTGGCCGGTTTTGCCAAAAGCAAAAATATCTCATCCGTTGTTTCAACCATGGCAAAACGGTTGCTGTTGAACAAGAAAAAGTAGACCGGTTGGGAGAGCCCGATGGCACTTGTTAATCATGCCAAAAAAGAAATCAATGCCAAACTTGTGTACTACGGCCCGGCCGGCAGCGGCAAGGGCGCCGCTTTGCGTTACATTTATTCGCGGATCAAACCGGTGCTGCGCGGGGAACTCAAGCATGTTCCCGCCGGTGGGGACAACCTGCTGTTTTTTGATTTCAGCCCCTTTGAAACACCTCTGGCGGATGGGTATCGACTGCGTCTGCACGTTTATACCCTTACCGGGCCGGTAAAAAATCCGGCCACCTGGAAAATGACGCTCAAAGGCGCCGATGGCCTGGTGATAATGGTCGATCCGGCGCCTGACCGTATTGTGCAGGCCCGGGAAAGCGTGTCGGAATTGCGCGACCTGTTGTCAGCCTATGGAGTCGGTGTGCAGGATATTCCGCTTGTGCTGCAGTTCGACTGCTCCGATGCGGAAAAATGTGATCACGATCTGTCGCAGCTCCCGTCGTTACTGGATCTGCCCGGTTTGACGGCCTGCCGTTCCAATGCTGAAAGCGGAGAAGGAATGCTGGACGCTCTGTCAGCGCTTGTCAGGCCGGTTATGGAACGCATTGCCGATGCCGCTCAACAACCTGTGTCAACAGGAGGAGCGGGGCGTTCCCCGTATGACGAGGGTGATGAATCATTCTCTCCGGGGGAGGCTGTGGAAAGCGTTTCCGCTGCTTCGCCGGACATTCCTCCTGAAAAAGCGGAGCTGTCGAATGATAGTGCCGAAATACCGCGCATCTCGATCGCGGCTGATTCCTTTACCAGCGAGGGGACGGTTCTGCGGATACCGCTTGATATCGCCTGCGGCGATACCTGCCGCCGGCTGGTCATAACGGTCTCGGCCGATGTGCTGTAGCGAATCAGGGAGCGCTTTTGTCCTGATGAACTGAAAGCCGGATTTTCGAGGTTCTGGGTATTAAAAATGGGACTTTTTGACGGTACTGTTGATACTCGCTGCCGAATTCAGCCAGCAGACGGCGTTCCTCGACCAGCGCGCCGATGATGAAGTAGGTGAACGAAAACAGGGTTAAAATCAGCCAGCGAGTCGTTACAACCGGGTTGGAGAGCAGAAACAGCATTGAAAACAGGTAAAGCGGATGGCGCACGATACGGTAGCAGCCGCTGGTAACCAGGCGCGGTTTGCGGTTTCCGGCAGTGTCAGCCCCGGACAGCCCGATGAATTCCGCCGCGCCGGTTTGACGCACACAGACGAAAAGCAGGCCAATAAAGAGGGCCTGCATCAGATACATGACCAGACTCCAGATGCCGGGCGCAACATAAAGTACCGGGGTGTTGCGATAAGCGCTCATTGCCCAGCCGAAAAGGACCAATGAAATCAGGTTGTAGAACAGGCGGTACATTTTTCGTCTGGCCGGACTGTCACCGGTCAGGATTCGTTTGACCCTCGGTGATGCCAGTAAAGAGTGCACTCCGGCAAAAGCACATAATCTTAACGCAAAAACAGTGGCTTCGGTCACAGTAGTTTCCTTACATATGGTGAGTTGCCACGCTATCACGAGCACCTTGTATGCACAACCATAACGTGATATAAGCGGGTTAATTGTTATCTTTCCGGGAGGATTGTAAATGGCTGTTATAACGGTTTCACGGGAGATGGGCACCGGTGCCTATCAGATTGCCACTGAAATTGCCAAAAAACTCAAGTATACGCTGATCGATGGTCAGCGTATCAGTCAGCTGGCTTCTCAATATGGATTGTCTCCAGAACTGTTGCAGCTGGTCGATGAAAAACCGCCCGCCTATATCACCGCAGAAGACCGGAAACGCGCCGCAGCACTTAATTCCGTAGAGTTGATCATTCTGGACATGGCTCGAAAGGGTAATGTCGTTATTTACGGACGGGGCGGGCAGGACCTGCTCAAGGGGTGCAAAAATGTGCTGCGTCTCCGCTTTATCGCCGATTTTGAAGAGCGGGTGGAGCGCTTTGCCGAGAGGGAGTGGATCGACCCTGACATGGCCCGTTCCCTGATTCGCCGCAGCGACCATCAACGGGGCGGTTTCATTCATTTCTACTTTGATCGTGACTGGCGTGATCCGAATAATTACGATATGGTCTTCAACACCTCGCGACTTTCGGGAGCAACCATAACCGAATGCATAATAGCTGCCGTGAAGGAGCCCTCGCTGAAGGATGCCGACAAGTCCTCGGTTGCGATGATTGAATCAGTCATAATGGTGAAGAAAATCGAGACGGCCCTCTTGACCTCGCCGGTTCTGGAAGACTACCGACCCTTCTCGATTACCTTTGACAAGGGCGTTGTGTCGCTGGGCGGTTATATAACCTCGGATGCTCAAAAACAGGCCGCAATCGGTATCGTACGTTCCGTAAAAGGCGTCACAGCCGTCAACGACGATATTCAGGTAGTCAACTACAAAGCCTACAAGGATAAACTCTAAACCATTCCCCGCATCCGGTCCCGTCGTGAGCGAATCCGGTCGTAAAGAGGGGCGAGAAAGTCGCTGTCAAAGCGGATGCCTTCCCGCCCTTTTCCAATTTCCAGCCCATCTTCGATGCCGTGGAAATCCGAACCCGCCGTAACGATCAGATCGAGCTCGATTGACAGCCGCCTCAAGAATTCAATTTCCTGCGGCCAGCCCATGTTGTTGAATACCTCCACGCCGTCAAGTCCGATACCTTTCAGCTTCATAATAATCTGCTTCAGCTCTTCGGAGTTTTTGCTGATGCTGGTTGGATGGGCCAGCACCGCCACGCCGCCAAGACGGTGGATTTCCCCGATTGCGTCAGCCATGGGCCAGTAGCTTTTGGGAACGTTGCAGGGTATCAGATAGCGCCGGAAAGCGTCTTCCACGTTGGTTACATACTGGCGATCAAGTAAAACTCTGGCGATATGCGGCCGTCCAAGGGAGCCGTGGGCATAGGCCCGGACCTCTTGAACAGGAATCTCCAGGCGCCCCTCGGTCAGCAATAATTGATTCACCAGATTCAGAATTTCTTCGTTGCGCCGTTCGCGCCGGTTTCTGAATCCGTTCAGTTGCTGGAGAAAGAATTCGTCTTCATAGTCAAATCCGTATCCCAGCAGATGAACGTCATTATAGGTGTCAAATTGTACTGAAAGTTCCGTGGCCGGTATGACTTCTATGCCGCACAAATGACCGGCGGCAATCCCGGAAGGTATGCCGGCGACGGAATCGTGGTCGGCAATTGCAAGCGTAGTGACGTTCTGCTGCAGTGCCAGTTTGATAAGCTCGCTGGGTGAGTAGGCGCCGTCGGAATAGCTGGAGTGGATATGCAGATCAATATTCATGAGAAAGATACTACAGGCAAGCGCCCGAAAAGTAAAACCAGTATTGCGCAGATGGGGGGCATACGGTAGTATCCCGAAAAATGAGTCCCGAAGAAATTCACAAAGCACTGGACATTCTGCGTGAGGAATACCCCTCCTGGCGGACACCGGCAGTTTCGATCATAGCGCAATGCCAGCACAGCCCGTTCAAAGTCCTGGTTTCCTGTATAATATCACTGCGTACCCGGGACGAGGTGACGGGACAGGCGTCGGCTCGACTGTTTGCGTGTGCGGAAACCCCTGCTGATATGGTAAGGCTTTCCGCTGCTGAAATTGCATCCCTGATTTATCCGGCCGGATTTTATCGCACCAAGGCTGCCCAGATTCTGGAAATATCAAGGGTACTGGTTTCGGAGTACGCAGGCACCGTACCGGATGAAATCGATCGACTCCTTGCGTTCAAAGGGGTAGGGCGCAAGACGGCAAACCTTGTGCTGACACTCGGGTTCGGCAAACCGGGTATCTGTGTTGATACCCATGTACACCGGATCTGCAACCGCTGGGGATACATCAAAACCAAAACTCCCGACCAATCCGAATTTGCGCTCAAGGAAAAGCTTCCCCCCGAATATTGGATTCAGATCAACGAACTGCTGGTGGCATTTGGACAAAACCACTGCCATCCGGTTTCGCCCCGCTGTTCCAGTTGCCGGCTTTCTGGCATGTGTGATCGTGTGGGGGTTACGAGCTTCCGGTTTTGAAGTAAGCTGAAAAAACGGACGCTAAATGCGGTATATTCCTGCCAGCCTACTTCATCTGTTGACGGGAGTGGAGCGATGCCCGTATATTAACCCGTGTTTAACCTTAATGACGATCTGGAGGTGTGAACCGTGAACCTGATAGCCAGAGTATTCATAAGTTCCGTCATGTGTGCCTTGTTGCTGGTCGTTAATGCGCAGGCCGAAATGAAAACATTCATCAGGGATTACACCTATCAGGCCAGTGAAGCCGACAGCAAGCAAAGCTGCCGGATTCTTGCCACTGAACAGGTAAAACGTCTTTTGCTGGAAGAACTGGGCACCTACCTGGAGAGCCATACCGAGGTGGTGGATAGCGAGCTTACCAAAGACCAGATCACCACCCTGACCGCCGGAGTCGTCAAAACGCAGATCGTCAAGGAGAGCTGGAACGGGCATGAGTACTGGCTGCAGGCCAAGCTGGAGGCCGATCCGGATGAAGTCGCCGCGTCCATTACCCGCCTGAGCAAGGACCGCCAGAAGGTCAAGCAGCTGGAAGACAACAAAAAGATGAGCGACAACACCATGAAGGATATTGATAAACTCAAGAAGGAAATGGAGCTTGACAAGGACGATCCGTTAAAGACCGTTGAATATAATGAAAAGATTCAATCATTGAAAATGATCCAGGGCATGGCCGGCGCTTTCAAGGCCTTGAGTGAAGGGAAGCCAAGCCAGGGAATCGGCACCGTGTTTGAGTTGCTGGGGGATATATTCAAGAACTCGCCTTCGAAATAACCAGGTTATCTTCTGCCTTCCTGAATAGTAGTCCATTATTTTAACAATTGGGGAATAACTAATGACTCAACGGGCAATTCTCTGCCCCCGCTGCCGACAGCTGATCGGCAGCGAAGAAGCGGTTTGTTCCTGGTGCGGCACGTCCCGTTCGGCTTCCTGGTGGCACCTGATCAACTGGACCCAGAGCGGTGGCGGCGGAGACTGGCTGGTCAAGGCCATCATCACGCTCAACGTGCTCTATTTCGCACTTTCCATGACCATCGGCGGCAACGGGCGGGGCGGGTTTCTGTCCCCCGGACAGACCGGTCTGCTGCTGCTGGGGGCCACCGGCACGATTCCGATCGATTATTACGGCCGCTTCTGGTCGCTTCTGGCCGCCAATTATCTGCACAGCGGCATCCTGCACATCATCTTCAACCTGATGGCGCTGCGCCAACTGGCGCCGCTGGTTTTAAGCGAGTATGGCCCCAGCCGCCTGCTGATCATCTACACCCTGGGGGGCGTGTTCGGTTTTGTCGTCTCCTACCTGGCCGGGGTACAGTTCACGATCGGCGCTTCGGCGGCGGTCTGCAGCCTGATCGGCGCGCTGCTTTACTACGGCAAGAGCCGGGGAGGGGCTTACGGCAACACGGTCTACCGCGAAGTGGGGGGCTGGATCTTCAGTCTGTTTCTGTTCGGGCTGGTTTTTCCCGGCATTAACAATTGGGGCCATGGCGGTGGTGTGGTGGGGGGCGTAGTGATCGGCCTGCTGGCCGGCTACAGCGATAATCGGCCGGAGTCGTGGATTCATAAACTTCTGGCATTGCTGTGCGCCGTGGCTACGGTCGGGGTGCTGGGATGGGGAGCCCTGGGTGCGCTGATGCGTTGAGCGGCGTCAGGGGCTCGCGTTTTTCTTTGGGCGGGGTGCGGCGGGGGCCGGCAGCGGCGCCGCTGTCCGGGCGAAGGCGTAGTCGCCCCCCAAAGCGGCATAGGTGTCCATAATCCTGACCAGCCCCTTTTTTTCCTGTTCGCTGATCTCCCGTGTGCGCTTTTCCTTGATTCCAACACTGGTCAGAACTGCTTTGCGCGATTTGATCAGCGCCTGCAGCAGGCTGTAGGACTCTTTGTCCAGTAGTGCGTCATGATACTCGGCCACCTTGTCCTGGAGTTTTTCAGTCTTTAAGGTGGTGGGGCGGATCGTAAAGTTCTTCCCATCCAGATTGATGCTGAACCTGCTTATTTCGATCGGTTTTTTTCCGGCCGTCTGAATGCAGATCCGTGGCCAGAGCGTGCCGTAGATATCCACCAGGTAGACATAGAGCGCATCTTCCGACCGGTCGCGGGGGGTGGATTCGTCGAAATATTTAACGGGATTCTGCGGTTTGTCGGCCACTTTTCTGACGCCGGGACGCTTCTGCGCTTTAGCCTCTTTTTCCAGCAGCTTGCGCAGCTCTTCCTGGGCCGGCGAACCCTCCGGCAGCTGGCCGAGCTGCATATAGGCGGTGGAATGGTTGCCCTGTTTGATGACTTCCCGGACGCTTTTGATGACCGCTTCCGGGGGGAGTTTCGCCAGAACCTCCTTTTTTTGGGCTTCCGTCACAATCACCCTCATTTCGCTGGATTTGGGTGACTCTTCCGACGATGATCCGGTGAAAAGGTTGACCAGATAGAACACCAGCGGAACCATCAGCACCGCTATGACGATGATAAGGGTGAAGCGGGCTTCTTCGGATAGTTTCTTTATCATGGCAATCCTCGGTCAGGCGTGACGCTTGAGAAGCACATTCATGTCGTTTTGGATGAAAAAATAGGCTATGATCCGGCCTTCTTCATATTTCCACCAGGAGTTGATTATGGGCGCCACCGTCAGATTCGGCATTTCGCTGGATGAAAATCTGCTGCAGAACTTTGACCAATTGATCGAACAGAAAAGCTATATGAACCGCTCCGAAGCGATCCGCGACCTGATCCGGGCCTCTCTGGTGGAAGAACGCTGCGGTTCCGAGAATCAGGAAGCGGTCGGTACGGTTACGCTGGTTTACAATCATCATGTGCGGGATCTGTCCGACAAGCTGACCGAGCATCAGCATGCCCATCATGACCAGATCATCTCCGCCCTGCATGTGCACCTGGATGCCCATAACTGCCTGGAGGTGCTGGTTATTCGCGGCACCGTTCAGATCATCAAGCAGATCGCTCACGAACTGATCGGCGTCAAAGGGGTCAAGCATGGCAAACTGGTGATGACCACCACCGGAGAGGATTTGTGATTCAGGAATGCGGACGCATGCAATGCGTCCCTACGCGGCGTTGCGCTGGCGGAAAAAAAGGCTGGCTGCCGCCACCAGCGCGAAGCCCAGCAGGATCGAGACCTTGCCGTACAGGGAAACACCGGCCGCCGTGGCCGCGATGCCCCAGGATTGGGCCAGCGCCCCGCCGATGAACATTCCGACCACCACCAGCCCGGCATCGGCGTCGCCTTCCCCGGCCTTGATCAGCTGGCGGAAGGGGCAGCCGCCGATGATGACCGATATCCAGCCCACCAGAGCCATCCCCAGAAAACTCCACAGGTACTCCAGGTGCGCTCCCGGCTGTCCATAGAGTCCGGGGTGAAACCTGCCGCTGGCAACGCTGACGGCGAACGCGAGACCGATAAAGGCCAAAAGTCCCCAGCCGGCGGCGATTCTGAAGCCCATTAAAAACGTGTCTCGGATGCTGCCGGTGATGCAGAAGCGGCTGCGCTGGGCCAGAAAGCCCAGTCCCAGGCCGGCCGCCAGGGCGATCAGCCAGGGCGCGTGCTGGGTGGCGCTGCCTTTGGTGGAGAAGAGCAAAAAGCCGGGCCGCGCCATAAAGAAAAACAGCAGCAGCAGGAACAGGGCCGGTATCAGGGCGCCGCCGTTGCCCATGCCGATGCGGGGCTTGACCAGCTCGACTCCCTGGGCCAGGCCTTTCAGTCCGCCCCAGACGCCGGCCAACAGGCCGATTACTCCGGCCACGGCGGTCAGGTCTCCGGCCGAAAAGCGCAGAAAGAGCTTGATCGGGCAGCCGATGAAGACGGCGCAGCCGAAAATCATGAAGATGCCCAGAAAGAGCCGGGAGAGCGGCGCGCTGCCTCCCCGGGAACGGAACTCTCCGAAGAGCAGGGCGCTGGCGCTGGAACCGAGCACGAATCCGATCAGCTCGGGGCGCAGGTACTGCATGTTGGAGTTGTCGTGCAATCCCAGAGCTCCGGCGCTGTTCTCGATGAAGCAGGAAACGCAGATGCCTGAATTTTCCGGATTGCCCAGCACCGACAGCAGAACGCCGATACCCCCCAGCAGTCCACCCACCACGACGACTGTCCAAAACTCCCTGCTGCGCAGCATTCTATTCACATCCTCCGGCCAGCCGGCTTTTGAGATAGTTGATCTTCCGCATCGAGGCCGCAATGCTTTTGTTGCCCGGATTGGCTGCGGCACGGGCGCCGATGCTTCGTGAACCTTCATCCACCAGACTCTGGATTTCCGCCCGGCGCGAGAGCGGGCTCTTGCTGTCCACATAATCGCCGTTCAGTTTGATCCCTTCATAATAGGAAGCAATCGCTTCGTCCAGCCCCCCCATTTCACGCAGCATCTGGCCTTGCAGAATGTGACCGTGGGCTTCGCCGGGGTAGGCCCGGATCAGTTCATCCAGCTTCAGCAGGGCTTCCTGCTTGTTGCCTGACTTTTGAAGCGCTTCAACCGGGCCGTAGAGTTTGCCGATCAGTTCGACCCGGGCGCGGTAGGACATTTCACGTTCCAGCGCCTTGCCGAGTCCGCCGCCCGGTTGGCCGTTCTGCCTGCCGCTGCCGGTGGCCATGACCGCAATCAGCGACACGAGTGCAATCGTCAGAAGAGCCCAGCAGATTTTATCGAAACGGTCTTTGAACATTGTTTCCTGACTCTGGTAAGCCTGGCCGGCTGTTAATATTTCTGATAGGGGGGCATGTTGACCCGCTTGGCCATCTCGCGCAGCGGGTCGTAGTCGCTGTCCAGCAGCTCTTCATAGCCGTCGATCCAGGCTGCCTTCATGACTTTCAGGGTCTCGCCGTCCACCTCGGCGGTGTCGGACGGCTTCAGCGACATCAGCGCATCCTTGACCTTTTTGACGAGGGCCGGGTCGGTGCCTTTAGCCACGGCAAAGGTGCAATAAGGAACCGGGACGCTCTGGGCCAGGATGACGATGTCATCGGTGGAGATCTTGCCTTCACGGGTCATGGTTTCAATGTCGAGCACCGGGGCGGCCGCCACATCGTATTGACCGTACAGCACGCCGTAGATCAGCTTCTCGTGCTTGAAGGAGCCGCTGGGAATGGTGTAGTGCCCCAGGTCGTTTTCCGGATTGATTCCGGCGGCCAGCATCAGGTCATACTCGGCCAGATAGCCGGTCGGAGCCAGCATCGGGCCGAAAGCCATCCTTTTGCCCTTGATATCGGACAGTTTGGTGATGCCGCTGTCTTTGCGGGCGATGATCGACCCGGCCGTGCGGCTGCCGAATTTGCCGCGCTTTTCCGAAGCCAGCAGCTCGACGCCGTGATGTTCGCGCAGGATGATGTACAGAATCGAGTTGGTATGGGTAAAGGTGAACTCGCCGTTTTTGAAGCGTTTGTCAAAGTCGTTGGTATCGACCGGCACCATCACGAAATCCACCCCGACCTTGTCGGACAGATAACGGGTCAGGGGCAGAAAGCGCTGGGTGGTTTCCTGTTCGCTGTTGCAGAGCATGTAGCCGATTTTGACCACCGGGCGTTTGCCTTCAGTTTTACAGCCGGCCGCAATGAACAGCATGGTTGCCAGCAGCAGCAGACGAATGATTTGTTTTGTCATCATGAACTCTTTTCCCGTTCGATCTGATTTATTGTTAATCCTGAATCTGCCGTTGCGCACAGGGGATGCAGATGGCTTTGCCGGCGTTGTCCCGCAGTCTGGTTTCCATGACCGGCTCATGGCAGATCTGGCACGCGGCCGATGCGCGGATGCGGGCCGGTTTCGGCGGCTCATTCTCCACGGGCGTAAGTGTCAGAATCGCTTCATCCGGACATTCCCGCAGGAAGCGGATGTAGGCCGGCTTGTCTTCCCTCAGTCCGTCAGGCACCCCGCGCCCGTGGAAGAGCACCCGCACACCCCGGCCGGAGGTGCGGGAGTAGAGTGTGTAGACACTTTTGCCGTAATCCCGGAACAGCAGGTTGCCTTTGCCGAACGTGCAGCCGCTGATGTACTGCAGTGCATCCACACCGCAGGCGTCGTTTTCAATGATCGCCACCAGCTCTTCGTCACCGGAGCGGCTGACCCCCAGAAACTCCATCGCCGCCAGCGACATACGGTAGCCGCTTGCCAGTCCGGGGCAGGAATGGCCGTGAAATTCAATCAGTTCGGAATATTCCATTCACACGATCCTTATGTATCGGTTATCTGCAGGCTGGATCAATGCCGTCCAGCGTGCCCTGTAGCGCCAGTCCCCGACCCCGGCAACCGCCCCGGCAGACGCTGACTTCGGCACAATCTCGGCACTGGCCGGGCTGTTCCAGCAGCGAACGACGGAACTGTTTTTTGAGCGGGGAGGAGATGATCTCTTTCAGCGAGTTTTCAGCCAGGCTGCCGAGCCGCATGGGAAGGGTCGGGCAGGGGTATACACCGCCGTCCGGGGAAATTGCGATCATCGTGTTGGCGGCCTGACAACCGGCCTGGGGAAAAGGGGTCGCCGGATTGAACGCCCGCCACAGAAAGGGGTCGTGAATGGTCAGATTCAGCCCCTCCACGCCGCCCGCTTCGTCCAGAGCATCCGTCAGTTCCTGTTGTTCCTGTTTAGTGATGAAAAAAGGAGCTTCGTTATTGTACAGACGCTGCATCGGCAGCACCAGACGGGTTATGCCGTTACTTTTGCACCAGGAAACGACCTGGGGAAGTTGATGCCAGTTGGCGCGGGTTGCTGAAAACGACACTCCCGGAGTTGTGTGCGAACCAGAGGTTTTCGCTGCCAGGTTTGCCGCGGTCAATTCATCCGGCGATTCCGTAAAGAGCAGCAGTTCCTTGAGGGCGAACTGGCTGACAAGGACGTCCGGCAGAGCCGACAGGGCTTTGAACGGCAGGGTCAGCGAAACCGCGATCCGGGAGTCGGAGAGCTGCCGCAGTACGAAGAGCAGACCTTCCGGTGACGTTTCTGCGGTTGATAAAATCTGCAGCATCAGCGGGCGACACTCGGAAATGTCCGTGCAGATCCGCCGCAGCGCTTCCTTGTCCGCTGGATCAGAGGGCAGATCCCAGTGGATCGTTATCGGTGATGCCAGTTCCATTGGTGAAGCCGCCGTTGTCAGGAATGTGCGCCGTCGGCGCCCCAGCAGTGGGGATCCGGGCTGTTCATGTCGCCGGTCAGGGCCAGTGCGCGGGCGGTGCAGCCTCCCAGGCAGTCTTCATACTTGCTGCAGCCGGAACATTTGCCGGTCGGTTTCTTGTTACGCATTTTCTCCAGAACGTCCGAGTCGCGCCATATCTGACGCAGGTCGTCACGGGCGATATTGCCGATCACGACCGGGATGAAGCCGCAGGGGGTGATGTCGCCGTTGGACTTGATGTTCAGGGAAAGCTTTCCGCACACACTGCCCTTGACCATGCTGGCCGTGTCGCGGGCCCCCAGCAGGGCGATGATCGGATCGTCAAGCGAAACGTCCAGCACCTTTTCGCGCTCTTTGGCGGCCAGCGCGCCGCGATAGAAGACCTTCCACTCCTCCGGCGACAGGTCCAGCTCATCTTTGTTGGCCAGTCCCAGTCCGGAGCATTTGAAATTGTGAAAATTGAGCTGTCCGGCACGGTGTGCCAGCGCAAAAGTCACCAGCTCTTCGATGGTGTCGTTGTTGATCCGGCAGATGACGGTCGAGATGGAGGTGGAGATCCCGGCCGCATGCAGATGCCCCAGGGCGGCTGCGGCGCGGGCATGGCTGCCCGGGACGCCGCGAAACCCGTCGTGGACCTCGGGCAGGTGACTGTCGATGCTGATGCCGACTTTGCTGAAGCCGGCTTTTTTCAGAGTCAGCGCCATCTGCCCATCGATCAGCCAGCCGTTGCTGTTCATGGAAACCCGCAATCCCAAGCTGCTGGCAAAGGCGGCGATCTCCAGCAGCTGTGGGTGGAGCAGCGGCTCGCCGCCGCCGAAATTGATCGAAAGCACACCCGCTTTGGCGACTTTTTCCAGGCAGGTGAAAAGTACTTCGCTGCTCAGTTCGTCATGGGTGTCGTTGCGGCTGTAGCAGTGGCGGCAGGCGAAGTTGCAGCTGTTGTTGATGGCCCAGTTGATCGTCAGCGGGGCTTCCAGAACGATTTCATTCCGCATAGGTTATAAATCCCTTTTTACTAAGCTCATCCAGAAATGCCTGCACATCGTCGCGCAGCAGATCCTCTTCCACATCGAACTGCTCCAGCAGTTCCGCAACGATCGAATCTATGCCTCGCCCGTCGCACAATTTCCAGATTTCAGTGCCGAGAAAATTGATCGACAGCATGGCGCCGCCGGAAAAGAGCACCGCCGTGCCGAGATCGCCGACGTCATCGCCCCGTTCCAGCCCGGACTGTGCCTCGGCCAGGGCATCGCTCTCCTCGCGCCACATCACATTCGGGTTGCGTTGAATACGCTGCATGGCTTTCACCTGTCTTGGCATGGGCGACCCAGCGGGTCGCCCCTACAATTTAAATGGTTAATCAGCGGTAGAATCCGCCAATTACAAAAGGCGGCTTAATACGACGCCCTAGTCCACGTGGGCGGTTATGGATGCGATTACCAGGTCGCCCGTTGACGAATTGCGGATGCCGTGATCCTCGAAGGCCGGTACGACCACAATCTGTCCGGTGGTTACCGTCCGTGATTCCTTGCCGAAAACGAATTCCCCGCTGCCTTCCATGACGGTCCAGATATGGCTGCCATGATGGGTGTGGGTGATGATCTCCTGGCCGGGCTTCATGCAGATCAGGCTGATTCTGGCGTGATCGTCGGACCAGATCGTTTCCTGATGGCGTTTTTCAGTGTCAAATTTCTTGATGGTCTGTACGTCAAAAACCTGTGATTTCATATATTCCTCCTGATGTGATTGTCACCCCGGAAATAACGGTGATCTATGGGTTGCTGTGTCACGCTTTGTTGACGATTTTTAGGAGTGAGCCCAGCCACTCCGAAGCGCTGTTGAAAAGGTTCGAGGCTACCGATACTTTCAGCTTTTGGCCACTTTCCACCAAGCCTGAAAAACGTATGCCGTAGCGGGATGCAAGCCGGTTGGCCGGTTGCTCGATTGCGGCGTCGGGCAGCGGAGCCGCCACCATCAAAATACCTTTGCTGGTGGCGTTGTGGCTGGAAATTAGCTCCAGTTCGGCCTCACTCAATCCGTTGGCAGCTTTGCCGTCAAAGAACAGCCAGATCTGGCTGTTATCCGCCAGCAACCGTTCGGAAATCTTCGGCGTATCGACCCGATTGGTTCTGGTCAGCGTATAGCCGGCCTTGACAAGCTCGGCCACAACGGCTTCCCCCAGAGGCGCCGCATCCGCAAGAGTATAGATCAGGATGCGTTTGTGCGGCTCGGAATTGACGCTCTGTTCCAGCCATTCGGCAGTATTGAGGATGTAGGCCCGGTTGTCGTAGCTATTCTCAAAGGCCGGACTGAAACGGGCGGGGGATGCATCGAACACGATCGCGCCATGCCCCTCCACATCGTTGCTGTAGGTGGCGATGGCCCCCTTGCCGGCCGGATCCATGACCATTTTTGTGTTTGCGCCGTTTTTGTTTATGATCGCCGAGGGGCCGCCCGACAGGGAGCCAATTCCCTTCAATAACGGGTTGCCCAGATCCACGCCCGGCACGAAAACCAGGTGCTGGAATGAATACGCTATCAATAACGTCCCGCTGAAGCAGATCAGCATATACAGAGCAAAAATCCGTTTTTTGAAAAACGTCCAGAACAGCACCATGGTCGGCACGGCGGTTACCGGGCCGCCAATCATGAAGGCCAGGGCGGCGCCGCCGTCCAGCGTGCCGTCCAGGGCGCTCTTGATGTGGGCCAGGATGCTGGAGGCGCTGACCTGGTGAAGAAACATCGGAACCGAGGCCAGAGTTATCCAGACCACATTCAGGAAGTTTTTCTGGCCGAAAAAATGGTGGATCCAGTCGGTCGGCATATAGCGCTCGACAACCGCGCCCACCACCACGCCCACCAGAACGTATTTTCCGACCACCCAGAGCATCTCGGTGGATTTTGCCAGAAAAACCAGAAATTTATTGCCGGTTTTAACGGCCACCCGGTTGCCGAAGTTTCTGCGGCAGTTGCAGCGCAGGCGTTCGTCGGGATAGTCGTCGTCATGGAAATCTCCACGGGTGATGGCGCCTTCGATGAAGATCTCTTTTTTTCCGAATCCAGGGCGCTTGCTCATGTAGTGCGTGACCAGTCCGGCGAAAATGCCCATGGCGTAGGCGGAAACCGTTCTGATGACGGTCCATTCCGGACCCAGGTCGTTCAGGGTTATCAGGTAGGTCGAAGGGCTGAGCAGCGGCGAAGTCACCATCAGCGACATGACCGGTGCCAGGGGAATACCGGCCATCAGCAGGCTGATGGCGGTCGTCAGCGTACCGCAGGCGCAGAGCGGGGTGATGATGCCGACAAATGAAGCCAGAAAAACGCTGGCGACACCGTATTTTCTCAAGGTTGCCTGCAGTTTGACGGCGACCTTGAAGGTGCGCAGATAGCCGGCAATCAGAACACCGATCAGGAAATAGGGCAGGACATCCCGCAGTTCGGAAAGGATGCCGTGCTTGTTGGTCAGCAGATCCCATATTTCGCGGCCGAACTGGATCGGAAAAGATTCTTGCGAGGGGTGATCCAGCGGCAGGGAGTGCCCGCTCGGACCATGCACCCAGACGCGCCATGCGATCAGTGCGATGGAAAGTACCGTCATGCCGATCAGCATGCCGTTGCCATGACTGTCATGACTGCCGTGAACCTGGCAGGCGTCATTAGGTTTTCTTTTGAATAAATTCAGAAACATACTGCCCCACTGTTGTTAAATCTCGGAAACAGACTGCCTGACATCTGGCGTGCCGGCAAAAATCCTGTTCCCGGTGACATCAATAAACCTGTTTCATTGTTTGCGTCTGTTTAAAATACGGCGCTGGAACGATAAAACCGCTCCAAGTCCCATGACAGCGAATCCGGCAAAAACCAGCGGTCGGCCCGGGTCGCGTACGATCTGAATTCCGGCGAACGGCGCCCCGTCGGGGTCTTTGCCGGTCTGGGTGTTATAAAAGTAAAGCCCCCCCCACTGGAAAGGGCCGTTGACTTGGGACGCTCCTTCGGCAACTTTTCCCGAATTTCTTTGAACTGCCAGATCAACCCACAATCTTTTCAGGCGCGGATTCTGAAAAGCCACCAGTACAAAGGAGTAGGGGAAGTTGGGTGGAAGCTCGGATACGCCGGAGGTGCTGCTGTTGCCGATTTTGCGGCCCTGTTGATACACCGCCAGATTCAGCTGTTCACGGGTGGGATCAAAGCTTTCGGCGGTGATGCGATAACCACCGTGTTCAAAACTTTCGCCGGTTTTAAGCACAAACAGTTGTTCCTTGTTTTGCCCTTTCAGGACGCCTACTTTGACCGGTATCGGGTAATATTCGGTATTTATTTTTTTTACGAGCAGGTCAAAACCCAGATCAACGTCCTGCTGCTTGTCCCAACGGTAAAACCGGTTGACGGATGTGCCTTCATAAATATTGACCGTGGCGACATAGCCAAAGGATGTGACAATACATCCTGCCAGTGTCAGCAACACCCCGGCATGCAGAACCAGAACCGCTTTGGAGATGGTTTTCAGGCGCTTGAGGGTACAGAGCAGGAGGTTAAGGCCGAAGGCGCCCAACAGGAACAGGAAAGGCGGACTGGAGTAAATTGTCCTGCTTTCGGTGAATGTTCCCGGAATGGCAAGCGCGGCTATGGCCAGAAACAGCAGCACCGCGCACTCGGTCGAAGCCGGCCAGGCCAGCAGTTTTTTGGACTTCTCGGTCAGGCCCATCAGCTATATCAGCTTTTTGCCTTTCAGAAAGTCCTTGGCCACTTTCTTGGTCTTATCCGATGAATCAACCGACTTGAGCAGTTTTGAGTAGGTGTCGTTGTTCAGTGCTCCGGAAAGCTTGTTGAGCAGTTTCGGCAGGGCGGGATAGTTGGACAGGGTGTCAACTGTCAAAACTGACGAGTATTGCTGGCTGCCGCCGATTGGTTCGAGCCAGACCAGATTCATGCTCTTGCGGTATTCGGCTTTTACAAAGGCAAGTGCTGATGCCCCGTCGGCTCCTTTCGTTTTGCCGAGCATCTCAAGCGCATTGCCGGGGTTTTCGATCAGCACGTTGACGTTGCCTTTTCTGACGGCATTGTAAAGCTCCCTGGAATCCTTGTAGACGTCCACACTGACAGTCGAACCGGTTCTTTCAGTGATCAGCAAAGAGGCCATCTCCGCCAGCAACCGCTCATTGGATGCATTGGAGATGCCGACATGAATTGTCTTTCCGACACAGGCCTGCGACAGGTGGCCGATGGTTAATAGTGAGACCGCAACAAATAGCAGCACAACTCTTTTCATGATTCACTCCTGATAACGTTTGCTCTTCGGTTTTGGATGCCGGGATACAAGGAACAGACAAGCTTCTAATATACTATTGAAATAAGATCAGTAGCAATATCTAATTTCCCCGGTTCGGGCCTGAACTCCTTCAGTCCGGCCGGTTTTTGCGCCGGGGGGAACTGGCGTGCGCTCCCTACGAAAAAAACGCCTGTGGCCGGCAGGTAGAGGGTAAAGTTCCCGTTCTGATCGGTCCAGGTTGACAGGTATTCCGGAACATATTCAATTTCCTTGCCAGAATGGGCGAAGGCGTAGGCCTGCGCAACGGGATTGCCCTCCTGGTCGAGGATTCGGCCCGACAAGCGGATCGTTTCGGCGTTGCTGGTCCGTTTCTTTTGGCCGATCTCCCGAATGTCGGCCACGACAAAATCAGCCTCGGTTTCCCCGTCCTCGGAACAATCAACCGTGACCGGTTCTCCCGAGTGTTTGTCTCCCGGCATCAGAGGGCCGTAAAGAGCGCCTTTCTTCAGGCGGGCCACCGCACGGTACGTGCCCTTTGGCACTGTTACAGCCGCTCTGCCTGCGGTGTCGGAAGCCTCGGAAATAAAATCGGCCGGTTTGCGTACGTTGGAGCTTTCGTACAGAAAAATCTTTACGCCCTCAACCGGCTTGCCAGTGACGTCGTGGATTCTGGCTCTGATCAGGGCCGCTTCCGACAGTGCGGCGCTGCAGCAAAAAAACAGGCTTGCCGCTGTTGCGATTCTGATGGCCGTGGTTGTCTTGATCATCTCAAAGCGCCTATATCCAGCTTGAATGGATTCTTTTGAAACGGCTCATAAAGGACATTGCCGATGCCTGGTTCGCTCCGGCCGTCAAAGATGGTTTCAAGCGGATTGTTCGTACCCCACCAGTTTTCCCTGGCCGGCACATCTTCATTGTTAAAGTCGCCGACCCTGATGTTGTAGTTGCTGTTGGCGAACAGGTTATTGCGATTGATCATCAAACCGCCCCCCTTTTCGCGAACGAAGATGCCGGTCTCGTTGTTGCTGATGACATTATCGTGTATGACCGCATTACCCAGGTAGGATCGGATGCCGATCGTGTTGTTGGTGAAGGTCGAACGTTGTATTTCTACCGGTCCGCTTCTGAATCTCATCCCGCCAAAATTATTGGTGAAATAACTGTCAGTAATTGAAAGATTGGTGAAATGACTGTGAAGCCCCCAGGTTGCATATTCGAATACGCAATCGGAAATCTGGCTTCCAGTTGCGTATTCCAGCTGAATTTCATTCCAGTCAGCCGGTGCTTTTTTATCCAGGGAGGTGAAGACGATCTTTTCAGCCGGTTTTCCCCTTGCAATGATCCTGCCTTTAATCAGCAGTCCGGTTCCCCGTGAAAACTCAACCTTCGTTTTGGGGACGACGGTCAATTCAGCGCCGCCCATAACGGTGGTGTCTTTGGTGACAACAATGTTACCCCGCCAGGTTGTGGCGGTCGACACGGATTGCAGAGGCCATACGAAGCGGAACGGCTGCTCGCGGGGTGTTTCGTGCAGAACCCTGCCTCGGGAGGGGTCGCTGCGCTTGTCAAAAACGACCTTTTTCGGGGAGTCGCCGCCCCACCAGTTGGCGGGGGCCGCCACATCGCCAGCGCCGTCCAGGTCAATGGCGTACCGGCCGTTATGTGCCAGATTGTTCTCGCTGATCAAGCCGTCAAACGAGAGCACTCCGATGCCACGCTCCCCATTGTCGGTTATCTGGTTGCCTTTGATCAGGGCGCGTGATTCCTGAACGTTCAAACCGTTGATGCCGTTGCCGGCGATCAGGTTGCCGTCCAGCTCGATATTATCGGCGTTTTTAAGGGAAAGGCCAGTCTCAAGATTATTGGTAAAAGCGTTGCGGCTGTAGTCGCCATAGTACATATCCGCCAGCAGCAGTCCGTTGCGGTTGCCGTCGACCAGATTCTCCTGCAGGGTGGAAACCCCTTCCCGGATGCGCCAGCCCTCTTTCCCGTTTCCCATAATGCGGTTGCCGCGCGCTGTCAGCGTGGTGCGGAAGAAGTTGGCGCCGACATGGTTGTCTTGAATCAGGTTATCGGTTAGCAGGATGTCGGAATCGCGCCCCTGAACACCGCTTTTATTGCCTCCCAGATAATTGCCCTTCAGCTCCACCTGTGATTCCTGGAACTGGATACCGCGGTAATTGTTGACGATATATGAGTTGTGGACCGCCACATTGGAGTAGTGGAAATGGAGCCCCCGGTAGGCTTGCTCGATCCGGCAGTATTCGATCAGGTTCTGTCCCTCGGCGCTGTCCATGATGTTGATCGAATCCCAATCACCCATTTTTTTGTCGCTTTCGGCTGAGCGGAACACGATCGGCTGATCTTTAGTCCCCTTGGCGACCAGGCGGCCCTGGATCATGATGCCGTTTTCGCCGATACCGTCGCCATTGGTATCCTTTTTGAGAAACTCGACGATTGTGCCGGGCATGATGATCAGCCGGCTCCCCTGGGGAACCCGGATCGTCCCGGCCACTTCGATGCGCCCTTGCCAGACCGTGTCTCCCCGGAAGGCTTCATCCCGGTAGCGGCGGGAAACCGGTGCAGGGGAGGATGTGGCGTCAAGCTTTATATCGGGGATGAACGAGTTGGGTGTCGCGCTGTAGCTGTCCTTCTTGCGGTTATCCTTCAGGGTTGAGGATTTTGTGACCAGCCGCGCGCCCTGCAGGGTCAGCAGGCCGTAATCGTTGGCGGTTATGAGCGAATTTTCCTGTTCCGCATCGGCCTTGTTCCCCTGAAGTACCAGTCCATAGCGGTTGTCCCGCAGGGTCGCCCCTTCCATCCGCAGGCTGCCGTCCAGGACGTGGATAGCGTTATCGGCGTTGTGTACCCGGAAGGAGCGCATATCGGCGACGCCCTGGTCGATAGTGATGCCGGCCCAGCTGCCGAGCCTGTTTTCCTGGCCGCTGAACTCGACCGGCGCCTGAGCAGTGCCTTCGATTTTGAGGGCTCCGCGAACCGTTATTTCGGTCAGTGGAGACAGATATTCCGGGTCGGTCTTGGTGCTTTCTGCAGCGGCAACCCTGACCTTCGTGCCGGGGCGGACCGTCAGCGTGATCCCCTTCGGCACCAGAACGTCTTCGTTCAGTTGGAGCTCGCCCTGCCAGATCGTGTCTTTGGTAAGGGTCAGCGCTTCTGAAAGGGAAGGGAACAGTGATGTGGAAAGCGCCAGCAGCAGGGCGGAACAGAATTTGAATGGGCGGGTGATTTTCATGATCTGGAACTATACGTTATTTGATAAAAACAGTAAAGAGGTGCTTGTTCAGGGCTGCAATCCGGTACTTACCGCTCAAAACAGCCGGACGGTAACAATCCCCAGCCAGGTGAACAGCAGACAGATCAGGACACTGGCGGCCACATTGGCACAGGCAAACAACAGTTGCCCCTCTTCCAGCAGCTTGAATGTTTCATAGCTGAAGGTTGAAAAGGTGGTCAATCCGCCCATAAAGCCGACCGTCAGGCCGATTCGCAGGGTGTCGGACAGCAGCGTGCTGCGCAAGCCGGTTTCCATGAACACCCCGATCAGGTAGGCCCCGACGACATTGACAACCAGCGTGCCGTAGGGGAAAGAACGGCCGAGGAGATTGTAGATCCAGCCTGACAGGTAATAGCGTGTCAGGCCGCCCCCGGCACAGAACAGGGCGATTGTGGCGGCTGTTTTCATTGATAGATCCATTCTTGCAAGATGGCAGTGGTCAGTGGGGTATTAGATGTTTGCTCAGGAGTTGTCAAGGATTTCGAATCCCCGCCTTTACCATGCCTGGAGGATTTTGTCTGCCGAGTTGTTCATGATATGAACAATCAGCTTGCATTTCAGGTTCTGTCCATAGTAGTGTTCAGATTATGAACGATACCGTCCAAAAACCGCTGGATTCATCCCGATCGCTACAGCTCCTCTCCGAGATCAGCGGCGAAGAACCGCTTTCCCAGCGTGAACTCTCCCGCCGGCTCGGCATTGCGGTCGGTCTGGTCAACTCCTATCTGAAAAACCTGGTATCAAAGGGGTTTGTACGGGTTAAAAACTTTCCCAGCAACCGCTACGCCTATCTGCTGACACCTCAAGGTCTGGCTGAAAAAAGCCGGCTGGCCTACCAGCACTTAAGTTACTTTACCAGTCTCTACACCGTGGCCCGTCAGGATTACCGGGATCTGTTCCATCGTCTGGAAGAGTCCGGCGTACGGAGGGTCGTGTTCTGCGGAGTGGATGAAGTGGCGGAGGTGGCCTATCTGTCGCTTCGGGAAACCGGGCTGGAGTTGGTGGCCGTCATGGATGATAAGCGGGAGGGAGAGTTCTTTTTCGGCGTGCCGGTGGTGTCTCTGGCCGAGAGTGCGGCCATGCCAGGTTCCGTGGTGGTGATTTCGTCATTGAAGCGCCGGGATGAGTTGAAACAGCTGCTCCATGGCCTGGGCGTGGCGGATGGCATGATTTTCCTGGCTGGCGCTGCGGAGTGAAGGTAATGTACATCATTTATTTCGCAAACGGATCGGAGTGACATAATGAAAGTCGTTATTCTTGCAGGCGGCCTTGGGACGCGACTCAGTGAAGAGACGGTCGTTCGCCCGAAACCGATGGTGGAGATAGGCGGCAAGCCGATTCTTTGGCACATCATGAAAATTTATTCCCATTACGGCTTCCATGATTTTATCGTCTGCCTCGGCTTCAAGGGCTACATGATCAAGGAGTATTTTTCCAATTACTTTCTGCACATGAGCGATGTGACCTTTGATATGCGAAATAATTCCATGGAGGTACACCAGCAGAATGCCGAACCATGGCGGGTTACCCTGGTGGACACGAGCCAGGATTCAATGACCGGTGGCCGTGTAAAGCGGGTGGCCAGTTACCTTGGCAACGAAGCGTTCATGCTGACCTACGGTGACGGAGTTGCTGATGTCGACATTGCCAAACTGGTTGAGTTTCACAAGCATCACGGCAGACAGGCAACCGTGACCTCTGTGCAGCCGATGGGAAGATTCGGTGCCCTTGATCTTGCCGGCGATAACCGGGTGTTAGGTTTTCAGGAAAAGCCGAAGGGAGATGGCAGCTGGATAAACGGCGGTTTTTTTGTCCTGGAACCGGGGGTGCTTGAAAGAATCGCGGGAGATTCCACCATATTCGAGAAAGAGCCCCTTGAGGGTCTGGCTCGTGACGGTGAACTGGCGGCCTATAAACACGACGGTTTCTGGCAGCCGATGGATACCCTCAGGGACAAGAACCATCTGGAGAATCTCTGGAGTACCGGCAGCGCTCCCTGGAAGGTATGGTGATGTGCAGTGAAACGCGAAGAGTGAGGTCTGAAGCATGAATAGTACTTCCTTCTGGCAGGGTAAGCGGGTTTTTCTGACCGGGCATACCGGTTTCAAAGGTTCGTGGCTATCCATGTGGCTCCATGCTCTGGGGGCGGACGTGACCGGCTATGCGCTGGAAGCACCGACTGATCCGAGCCTTTTTGATCTGGCGCGCGTCGGCGAACTGATCACTTCGGTCATTGCCGATGTGCGCGATCTGGAACGCCTGAAAGAAGCGATGCTGGCGGCAGCTCCCGAAGTTGTCATCCACATGGCCGCCCAACCGCTGGTGCGGGACTCATACAAGATTCCGGTGGAAACCTATGCCACCAACGTGATGGGGACGGTACACCTGCTGGAGGCGGTTCGTAGTACGCCGACGGTCAGGGCGTTCGTCAATGTCACCACCGACAAGGTCTATGAGAACCGGGAGTGGGTCTGGGGATACCGGGAAAACGAAGCGCTGGGCGGCTACGATCCTTACTCCAATAGCAAGGGGTGTTCGGAACTGGTTACGGCCGCGTACCGTTCCTCCTACTTTAATCCCGAGGATTATGGCCGGCATGGCGTGGCTGTGGCCACTGCCAGGGCAGGCAATGTGATCGGCGGCGGCGACTGGGCCGCTGACCGGCTGATTCCGGATATCATCCGCGCCGTTCTGGCCGGAAAAACCGTCCGCGTCCGTAATCCGCATGCCATCCGCCCCTGGCAGCATGTTCTCGAACCGCTTTCCGGTTACCTGCTGCTGGCACAGCGGCTCTACGAGGAGGGAACCCGCTATGGGGGAGGGTGGAATTTTGGCCCTGACGAGAACGATGCCCGGCCGGTGGAATGGTTGGTGCAGCACTTTTGTGAGCGCTGGGACGAGGCAGCTGCCTATGAGCTTGATCCGGGAGAACATCCCCACGAGGCCCATTACCTGAAGCTCGATTGCTCCAAGGCCAGATCAGAACTGGGGTGGCACCCCTTGTTGGGTCTCGAGAAGGCACTTGACAGTATAATCGATTGGACCCGATTGTATCGGGAAAAGGGCGACATGAGGAATGCCTGTTTGCGGCAGATAGAAGACTATTCAAAATGTGAGGTACAACCGTGAAGTGCAGATTCTGCGGCAAGGAAGATATTTTCAAATTTCTCGAACTCGGCGCCATGGCCTTGGCGAACAGCTTCCTCAATGAGCGACAGTTGCAGGCTGGAAAAGAACCGAAACATCCGCTTGACGTCTTTTTCTGCGAACATTGTGGTCTGGTGCAGATCGGTCATGTGGTGTCACCAGATGAGCTGTTCACTGATTATATCTATTTTTCCGCGACGTCCGATCTTGTCCACCGGCATGCCTCCTATCTGGCCGAGAGTTTTCAGCGGCGTTTTGGCTTGAATAAAGCATCGCGGGTGGTGGAGATAGCCAGCAATGATGGAACCGTCCTCCAGTACTTCCGGAAAACCGGTGTGCAAACCCTCGGCGTCGAACCGGCTGCCAACATTGCGAAAGTTGCGGTCGAGTCGGGAATCGATACCGTCAATGAGTTTTTCAACGATACTACGGCGGAGTACGTGAGGGGAAAGTATGGTGCGGCCGATGTCATTCTGGCCCGCCATGTTTTTGCCCATGTTCCGGAGATTCATGGCTTTGTCAAAGGGCTGAAAGCCCTACTGGCGGAAAAGGGAACGGTAGCTATCGAGGCCCCTTACCTTATCGATTTCGTGGAAAAGAACGAATTTGACACGGTCTACCATGAACACTACTCCTATCTATCGGTTCGGGCGATGTCCTATCTCTTCAGTCTGTACGGCATGGAGCTGTTCGACGTGGAGCGGGTTGCGATCCATGGCGGTTCCATCATCTATTTCATTGGGCACATAGGCGCCCACCCTGTCAGCGCGAATGTGGCCGAACTGGTTGCTGCTGAATTGGCCAAGGGGCTCGGCAGCAAGGAGACCTATCGGAAATTTGCCCAGTGTACCGCCGTGATCAAACACGACCTGATGAAACTGTTGACAGAGCTGAAGGGTACGGGCAAGCGCATTGCCGCATACGGAGCGCCGGCAAAGGGGAACACTCTGCTGAACTACTGCGGTATTACTACCGACCTTGTGGAATATACGGTGGACAAAAGTCCGTACAAGCAGAATCTTTATACTCCCGGTACCCATCTGCCGGTCTTCCATCCGGACAAACTTGTTCAGGACATGCCGGACTATGTACTTCTTCTGGCCTGGAATTTTGCCGACGAGATTCTTCAGCAACAACAGGCCTATCGGGATCGTGGGGGAAAATTCATCATACCGATTCCGTCCGTGAGGATTATCGAGTGAACTTTACCGAGACAGCACTCAAGGGCGCCTGGATTATCGATCTCCAACGGTTCGATGATGAGCGGGGCTTTTTTGCACGAAGTTTCTGCCGGGACGAGTTCGCTACACGCGGATTGAAGACGGCGGTCACCCAGTGCAATATTTCCTACAACAAGGCTAAAGGGACGCTTCGTGGCATGCACTTTCAGCTGCCGCCAAAAGCGGAGGCTAAGCTGGTGCGCTGTACCCGGGGGGAGATATACGACGTGATAATCGATCTGCGCATCGATTCTCCGACGTTCTGCCGGTGGGAAGGGGTAGCGTTGAGCTCAGACAATTACCGGGCGCTCTACATTCCTGAAGGATTTGCCCACGGCTTTCAGACTCTGGAGGAAAACAGTGAGGTTTTCTATCAGATGTATGAATTTTATGCCCCCCAATATGCCGCCGGTGTGCGCTGGGATGATCCGGCCTTCGGCATCGACTGGCCCTTGTCTGACCCGATCATGTCGAAAAAAGATCGGGGATATTTGCCGTTCATGAAAGACGTATATGGGGTGCGTTCATGAAGGTGTTGCTCATCGGAAAAACAGGTCAGCTGGGGGGCGACCTGATCAGGAATAATCCGGGATATGACATTATTGCTCCTTCGCGCGATGAGCTGGATATTGGAAACCGTGAGGAAATCGACGCGGCCATTGACGGTTGCAGACCCGACATCGTGATTAACACGGCGGCGTTCCACAATCTTCTACTCTGCGAAACCGATCCGGAGAGCGCTTTCCGGGTCAACTGTACGGCGGTGCGGAACCTGGCTCTTGCCTGCCGCAAAGCTAAGGCGTTCCTTGTCAATTTCAGTACCGATTATGTGTTCGGTGGTGACCAATGCATTCCCTATGTAGAGGATGATCGCCCTCAACCTCTCCAGATGTATGGGATTTCCCGGGTCGCCGGCGAGTATGCGGCGCTGGCTTCTGCGCCGGAACATACGGTGATAATCAGGACGTGTGGATTGTACGGCCGTTCGGGGGCGCAGTCCAAGGGGGGGAACTTCGTCGACAAGCGCTTGCAGGATGCCGAGAACTGCCCAGTTCTGGAGATGGGGTGTGACCAGCTCGTTTCTCCCACATCCACCGATGACTTAAGCCGGGCTGTATGGAGGCTGGCGGTGCATCCGGAATTGAAATCGGGAGTCTATCATCTGGTCAACCAAGGAGAATGCACGTGGTACGAGTTCACCAAGGCGATCTACGAGATTGCCGGGTTTTCGGCGCTGGTGCGCCCGGTTGACCGGGGAGGGATGAGTGGCAATATGCGGCGGCCGCTCTATTCGGTTCTTGCAAACACCAAGGCTCGAGGGATGGGTATCACTTTGCCGCACTGGCGTGACGGGCTGAAGCAGTACCTTGGTGCAGCATGAGCAGTATGGACGGAATCTGTGTTGTTCATTTGGTGCGCGCGTGTAACGGAGTAGAGCCGCTGCGGCGTTTCCTGGACTCTTATGTCAGATATCCAGCCGGACTTCCCCACGAATTGCTCTTTATCCTCAAAGGATTCCGGCGAGGGGGGGGGGCACCCGAAATTTCCGTGCTGCTGGATCAGGTGCAACATCGTAGTATTGCCGTTGCCGATCGGGGCTTTGACATTGAGCCCTATCGGGCAGCCGCCTTGCAGTTGCGACAGCCATATGTATGCTTTTTCAATTCGTTCAGTGAAATTCTCGCGGAGAACTGGCTGGAGAAACTGTATAATCATGCTGCGGCTCCCGGGGGGGGGATTGCCGGCGCTACCGGATCATGGGAAAGTCTGCTTTCCATCTATGAGGATTCCTGCCGGGAACGTCATACAGTGTTGCCCCACAAATGGGTGCTCAGGGGGATGGAGCTCAGGCGGCTCAGGGATGCTTTTCCCCCGTTCCCGAATCCCCATCTGCGGACGAATGCCTTCTGTATCCGCCGGGACCTGTTTCTCGAGGTGGTTGGCAATCTGAAGATACGGGACAAGATGGCAGCCCATCGCTTCGAGAGCGGAAGAGATGGACTTTGTGCGACCGTTATCAAGCTGGGTGCGAGACCGTTGGTGGTGGGGAAGAATGGAGTGGGCTATGCTCCTGATGATTGGCCGCAAAGTATTACTTTTCGCCGGAAAAACCAGGAAAATCTCTTAATAGCCGACAATCGGACTGAGTACTATCAGCATGCATCTGGCAGTGAGCGGAATATGATGACTCTCCAGGCATGGGGAATTCATGAGGAGCAAGGATGAATAGGAAGTGCCCATGTTGTAAAGGGATCTCAGTGTTTCTCTTTGCGGTCGGTGATCTTAATCGAAAACATTCCAGTCACGAATTCTCTTATTTCAGATGTCTGACGTGCAGGACAGTATTTCTCGACCCGGTCCCTGCTGATCTCGCAGACTATTATGGCGGGGACTATCCCGCCTACCGGAAACCGGCAGATCATGAATTGGCGGGGCTTATGCTCCAAGAAAACCACAAAGTGGAAATCTTGAAGCGGTACGCGACAAGCGGAAGACTTCTTGAGATTGGATCTTCTTACGGCGCCTTTCTCTCTGCTGCCAGTCGAGAGGGATTTGTTCCTGAGGCGATCGAGATGGACGCTGAATGCTGTGCATACATCAGACAGCATCTCGGCGCCATAGTACACCAGTCTGTGGACGTGCTTGCCACCCTTTCTGGTCTGGGAACCTACGATGTTATTGCTCTTTGGCATGTTATTGAACATTTGACAGATCCGGTGCGTATCATCGCAACAGCTGCTGAACATCTAGCGCCAGGAGGAATATTGATTATTGCGGCACCCAATCCTGAATCATTGGAGTTTCGGTTATTCAGCAAGTACTGGGTGCATTTGGATGCGCCTCGGCACATTCGTTTCCTGCCGCTTCGGCTAGTACGGCAAATTGCCGAGCAGAACGGACTCTCTGAGGTTTTTTCTGCAAGGACGGGCGAATCGGAAGCTCCCTTTAATACGTTTGGTTGGTTTCGTTGGTCATTACAGCACCTTCTCACGGGTAGTGTCTCCTTTGGCGTAAAGAAGTCTTCTACGCGTAATGGACAGACCGGTTCGGTTCCCAAAAAACGGAAAAGCAGACTCTCTCCCGGGGTAGTCGTAGACTACATCCTGAAGGTGGTTTATGACGTTCTGTGGGAGACCGCCATTAACCGAACGGGTAGGAGCAACTCTTATACAATTGTGTTGCGTAAGGCGCCGTAACAGATGTCGATATTGTCGAGGGATAACAAACTGACATTCCGCGCTGTGGCTGAAATGCTGGGGCTTCTCGTTACCGCCCTCGGTATGATATACATCAGCCGGGTTGTCGGCCCGGAGTATATTGGTTTCAGCGCCACCACCAGCGCCGTCATAATTCTTTTGGGAAGACTGGCTGACGGGGGGCTTACGGCATATGCATCACAACTTTTGGCGCGTGACGATGAAACCCTCCCCAGACTCCTGACGATCATTACCCTGCCCAAATTTGTTGCCGCCTTTGTGTTGATTTTGGTGACAGTCGCCGTCGTCGCCCTTGCGCCGTTAGACACAAAATTGAAGTATTTTCTGAATGTGACAGTTATGATGGTTGTCCTGGAGTCATGCACTCCGGCGTGGGTTTTTGTTGCTATGGGGCGGATCAATGCTTCTTCGGTAATACGTATCGCCCAGAGCATCCTTTATGCGGCAGCCATTGTCATTTTTATTCGCCAACCGGATGATTGGCGCTATCTGCCGTATCTGACTCTCTTTAATTCCGGGGTCAACTTCGTGCTTTCAGTTGTCCTCCTTGCATATTTCCGCCTCAATTCACTGGAATGGCAATTGTTCGATGGAAATTACCTGAAGCGGTTGGGCCGGTTCTACCGGGAAGGCGGGCACTTTTTGAAAGCGGATCTGTCCGGCTATGTTTACACAACTTCCGACCGCCTGATCCTCTACTATTTCACCAATCCGCAGACTGTCGGAATATATGAGGCAGCTTACAAGCTCATCAACCCGTTTTATTCCATTAACGGTGTTGTCACCCCCACATTTTTCCGGGAACTTGCGCAGAGTTTCAAAAGCGGGGATATTGGCAGGGTAATGACGAAATACGTGTTTATCATGTCGATCTTTTCAATACCGCTTGGGTTCTATCTGCTCTATTTCACTTCGTTTATAGTGCATGAGGTTTATGGTTCCCCCTTTGCAGAAAGCGCGAACAGCCTTCTGATTCTTGGCTTTGTGATAACGTTCGGCTTTACCAGCGGGATCATTGCGCAACCATTCTGTGCCTGGAACATGCAGCGGGAGTTCGGGTCGTCGGTTTTCTGGGGCAATGTTATGAATACGATTCTGAATTTTACGCTCATCCCGTTTTTTGGCGCAGTCGGTGCTGCAATTGCCACCCTGGCGGCCAAGGTAATGGTGACAGTGGTCAGTTACGCCTATTTTCGCCGGGTGACTGATTACCCCATCGTGGCAGATTTCGGCTGGTTTTTCTTTGCCTCCCTGATACCCTTGGCGCCGGTTTTGTTGTTTGCACGTATAACCGACAATGGGTATATGCTGACAACGACTTATGCTGCGTTCTATTTGGCCACAATTTACATCGTCTATCGGCGTGTCTTCAAAGAGCGCATGAGAGTCGCGGAGAGAACGGTATGAGGGTGAGCTCCGTTTCCAGGGAATCAGTCGGCATACTGATTCCCACATACAACAGGCTGCCTTTTCTTGAGAAATCTCTGGCATCGGCCCTTAATCAGACCTGCCGGGACGTGGAGGTGGTGGTTATCGATAATGGCTCCACGGATGGTACCGCAGGCTATATGGCGGGGATCAATGACCCGCGCGTGCGTTATCTGGTGAACGAACGAAACCTGGGACTTGTGGGCAGCATTAACAAAGGGATCGCCCTTATGTCCGCAGGGGTGTCCTGGTGCACGATCCTCTGTGATGACGATTTGCTGGAGAGAGAGTATGTGGCGAAAATGTGTGAGTTTGTGGAGAGTCGGCAGGATTTCGGAGTGGCCTATGTTCCTCTGACCTTCATTGACGCCGACGGCAAGTTGGTGCGCAGGGGCCTTGCGGGGCCTGAGATGGAGAGCTCCTGGTCTTATCTGAAGGCGCGATCGCGAAACAGTCGGGAAACGTACCTGACAGGGGTCTTTTTCTCCCGCAAGTCATTCGAAGCAATTGGCGGCTATCCGGCCTTCACTACCGGTATGGCAACGGACGATGCGTTCATTTTTCACTTGGGGGTGATGGGGGCGCTGGTGGGCTGCAACAAGAACGCCGAGGCCTTCGTACGGCAGCACGAAGGCTCGGAAAGCGTGTCGCTGGCTGGCGGGCTCCTGAAGCATTTCCAAGCTCTGCTTGATTTTCGGGGTTATTGCTGCCGGGTTGCCCGTGATAATGGCTTTTCAGAGGGGGATGTGGCGCGGTGGATAACCGGCAAGATCAAACTCTGGCTTAATTCTGAACTCATCAAGGCAATCCGCGCCAGCAGAGAGGACCGTTCAGGGCAGCGAAAGAAAGAGGCGCTCGATGAAATAAACAGGAGTGTGAAACGCCTGAAAGGCTATCTTTCTCTTCGCTTTCGCGTCGACTTGTACTTGTATGAACGATTTGATATTTTTCTGGGAAAGCAAAAATGGTACTTCGCTCTATGGCGCATTATCACCTGGTAGCTCTGCCTGTCACAGACTTGAACGCCGGCCCGAACCGGAGACGCTAATGTGAAGATATTCATTGTCAAGGGGCATGCATGAAGCTGAAAACGTTATCGGCAATCTTGGGTAACATCCGCATGCATCGGTGGGGGAAGTGCATAGTGTGCGGCAAGCCGACCATTTTTGTCTGCACCGACAAGTCATCGCTTCGTAACAGCATGGAATGCCTTTTATGTCGGAGTTCATCCCGTAACCGCCATGTGGCGCAGACGCTCTTGACGGAAGTGGCTCGAGAAGGTCGTTCGCTCAACGATCTGCGCAACAAATCCCGGCTTGCAATTTATAATACCGATCGCGGGGGGGGGCTCTCCCGGGTGTTGGTTGGGATGTCCAATTATACCTGTTCGGGATTTTTCCCCGAAATCACTCCGGGCACGATGGTAGAGCCCGGAGTTTATTGCCAGGACCTCGAACGCCTGTCGTTTCAGGATGCATCGTTCGATGTGGTGATAACCGAGGATGTGCTTGAGCATGTCAGGCACTATCAAACGGCCCTTGAGGAAATCCATCGTGTTCTAAAGCCCGGTGGTTGCCATATTTTCACCGTTCCCTTTTTCTTTGACCGGCCGACGCTGGTTCGGGTTGACACCACAGGCGAGGCGGATGTGAACCTCCTTCCGCCGGAATACCACGGTGATTCAATCCGGGGGAGGATTCTCGCGTATCGAACGCTGGGCTTTGATCTGTTTGGTCTGCTTAAGTCCATCGGCTTCGAGACGAGGGTGAGAGTTTCCTGCTTTGCAGATCAGAAGCTGGGGATATTTGACAGTTCCGTGTTTTTTTCCTGGAAAGTTGGCTAACGTGAAGATTCTCCTCGTCACCCCCTTCCCGGCCATTCCCGGCGCCAGCGGCGGCTCCACCGCCGTGTTCAATCTCATCAAGCGATTGGCCCAACACCACGAGGTGATCTACCTTACCTTTGCGCGGGAGGAAGACGTACAGCAGACGGCAAAGCTCGCTTCCTACTGCTCCGAGGTAATAACGGTACCCTTCCCCGGCGGCGAAATGGTTTCCTCACGGGAAAAGATGATGTATCTCCTTCGCCGTGGGTACCAGAATATCATTTCATTTCTAACTTTGACTCCTGTCTTTGCCGTGAAATGCAAGAGTCGGGTCATGGGGCGGGTACTCCGGGAAATGATCAGCAAACATAACCCCGATGTGGCGCATTTCTGCTTTCCCCAGATGGCCCAGTACGTTACCCTCTGTGGCGGGATTCCTGCTGTTATGGATACGCAGGATGTGGCGGTTGTCTCTGCGTACCGCAGGGTGCGGATGGCCTCCAATCCGGTGGCCAAAAGCTATTTCTTCCTGCAGTGGCTTTTCTGGCTCCGGTACGAGACACGCCATTACCCGTGCTTCGGCAAGGTTTTGACCCTCACCGGGCAGGATGCCGCCGCCCTCAGGGTTTTTTGCCCGGGGTTGGAGGTGTATGCCGATGCCGTGGGAATAGACATTCCACCGACGCAGGTAACAAAGAGTTCTGTGGGGAAAAAAATCGGATTTCTGGCCAGCTTTGGCCATGCGCCAAACGTGGATGCGATCCTGTTTTTTCAGAGCGAGATTCTTCCGTTGATCAAGGAGCATGAGCCTGGTGTAGAGTTTGTTGTGGCCGGGAAGAATCCGCCCGCCGCACTCCTGGAGGCTGCGGGAAAAGGTGTTATATGTGTGGGATTCGTGGAGGACGTGGCTCAATTTTACGCCGGGGTGGACGTGGTAGTCGCACCTTTGCGCTGTGGCGGAGGGATAAAGATCAAGGTGCTGGAGGCTCTGGCTTGCGGCCGGCCGGTGGTGGCCACGTCGATCGGTGCGGAGGGGGTCGCTGCTCCCGACGACGATGCGCTCATGACTGCCGATGATCCGCACGCTTTTGCGGCATGCGTCTGCCGGCTTCTGAATGATCCTGAACTGGGAAGGAGGCTTGGAGAGCGGGGCCGTGAACTGGTGACGCGGCGATTTTCCTGGCAGAGGGTTACGGATGACCTGGGTCGTATCTACGCCGGTTTGGCCCGAGGGGCGCGGTGAAGGTCTCCGTCATCATCCTGAACTGGAACGGCAAGATGTTTCTGGATGACTGTCTTGAATCTCTGGAGACCCAGACTTTTCCGGATTTCGAGACGATCTTGGTGGAGAACGGCTCTACCGACGGTTCCGCTGGATATGTGCGGGAACGCTACCCGTGGGTTCGATTGGTGGAATTGTCCGAAAACGCCGGTTTCGCCGAAGGAAACAACCGGGGGCTCCTCGCATGCGAGGGTGACTATATTGTCACCCTGAACAACGATACCCGTGTAGAAGCCACCTTCCTGGCGGAGCTGGTGGTAGCTGCCGATGCGGATCCCGGCATTGGCATGGTGGCGGCCAAAATGCTCAACTTTTATCTGCCGGGATGTCTTGATTCCGTTGGCATTCTGGCGGCCACGAATGGACTGGGAAGCAATATCGGGGTGGGAGAACAGGACGCGGGACAGTATGATGATCCGGCGCCCGTGTTTGGGCCATGCGCCGGGGCGGCCCTCTACCGGCGGTCCATGCTGAACGAGGTCGGGTTCTTCGATCCGGACTTTTTCGCCTATTATGAGGATCTTGATCTGGCCTGGCGAGCCAGGCTGGCGGGCTGGCGGGGTGTAACCGCTCCACAGGCCGTGGTGCACCACATACATTCTGCCACAAGCGGCAAGATGAGCCCCTTTACCGTCTATCAGGTTCAACGAAACAAGTGGTATGTCATTATCAAAAACTGGCCTGCGGCGCTCTTAATGAAGCATCTTCACCGTATCATCCTCTACGATCTCGGGGGGATACTGCTCGCCGTTCTCCGGGGGAGAGCTGGGGCGGCACTCCGGGCGCGCTTCCACCTGCTGAAGAATCTGCCGGTGCTGCTGAAAAAACGCCGCGCTGTCCGTACCCTTCGGAAAATCTCCATAACCGGGATCGAGAGCCTTCTGGAATATGGAGGCTCTCCATTCCGGACATTCCGCCGGAAAATGGGGGAGGTTAAATGAAAATTGTTTTCCTGGCGCCTTTCGGTCTTCGTCCCAAAGGGACAGTGATCGCCCGTCTGGTGCCCCTTGCGGCCGCGCTTCAGGACGCGGGGCACTCGGTTCTCATCGTGGCTCCTCCGTACACGAACCCCGAAGACTCCGGGGCAACGGAAATCGTTCGGGGAGTCACGATAAAAAACATCGCCCTTGGTCCAAAAAACAGTGCCCTGGCTGCACCAATCCTTGCCTGGCGGATGTTCCGAACGGCGCTGTCAGAAAAGCCTGATCTGGTTCACCTTTTCAAACCGAAAGGTTTTGGCGGCCTGGCGGCGATGCTCCATATCTGCCTGCAGCGCGCGGGTTGGAATCTGCCACCGATCTTTGTGGATACTGATGACTGGGAGGGGCGGGGAGGAATGAATGACCTCCATGGATACGGAGCTGCCGAGAAGATGATGTTTGGCTTTCAGGAACGCTGGCTTCTACCCCGCGCCGTTGGGGTTACGGTGGCGAGCCGTACTCTCCAGAGCCAGGTTTGGGGGATGGGAAATCCGCCGGAAAGGACTCTTTACCTGCCGAACTGTGTTGAGGATGCACCTGCGGGAAATGGCGCCGAAATCAGGGAGAAGCTGGGTATTTCGCCGGATGCGCCGGTGCTGCTGCTCTATACTCGGTTTTTCGAGTTCAGCCAGGAAAAGCTCTGTTTCGTCTTTGCGGAGATATTACGGCAAGTTCCCGCTGTTCGATTTCTGGTGGTGGGGAGGGGGAGGAACAGCGAGGAGGATCGGCTCCTGCAATCGGGCGTGGAGTTGGGATTTGCTCCGGCTCTGGTCATGGCGGGGTGGGTGGAGCCGGGTGAACTTCCCGGTTATCTGGCGGTGGCGGATGTGGCCATCTATCCCTTTGCCGATACCTTGATCAATCGCTCCAAATGTCCTGCCAAGCTTACGGAGCTGCTGCGTGCCGGGGTGCCGGTAGTGGCCGACCGGGTCGGACAGTTGGCCGAATATATAAAACCCGAGCTGTCCGGCATTCTTTGTGACCCGGATGATTGGCAGGAAATGTCCGACCGTGTCACGGACCTGCTGCTGTCCCACGACAGAGCACACGAGATTGGAAAAAACGGGCGGATACATTTGTTTGAAAAATTCAGCTGGAGTTTCTTCGCGGATAAATTGCACAACTTTTACAGGGAGTTGACTATACAATGAACAAACGGCAAAAAGATCTCTTGACCTTAACCATGCTCCTGGTTGTGCTGATACTCTTTTTTTCAAAAATTCTCTTCACCGACAAGATTATCCGTGCCCCTGACATCATCAACGAGTTCTATTGGTGGGCAATGCACCTGAATAATTCAACTTTTCCAGATCTGTTCAGGGAGATAACACTTCGGGCCGGCTGGGATTTACTGTCAAATGGCGGGACAACCACAGGCGGTGGTACCGAGTCGCTTCATTTCCTGCTGGATCAGAAACTTGTTTTCAATTTGCTTCCCGCACCGGCCAATGTGGCCTGGTATATCGTGCTGCATCTATTTTTCGGCTCAGTAGGCATGTACCTGTATTGCCGTTTGATCGGCGCCGGCCGGATCGCTGCTCTCTTTGCCGGGCTGATATTTGCTCTGGCCACTGAAAACGCCTCGCTGATTAATGCCGGTCACGTCATGAAAATCGCAACCATCTCTTATGCGCCTTGGGCTTTGTATTGCCTTGAAAAGGGGTTTCTGGGGCGGCGGCTGTTCTGGTTCATGGCAACGGCATTTGTGCTTGCTTTTCAGTTTTTCAGCACCCACTGGCAGATCGCATTCTACACCTGTCTCTGCGTTGGTTTGTATGGCATTGTACAAACCTGTATCAGTTTTAGGAGTGATCGTAACAGCGGCCGCTCTTCATTGCCCCGGCTATTGGGCCTGAACTTGGTGGTGCTGATTTTTTTCCTTGCAACAGTCTCCATTTCTCTCTTGCCTCTTGCGGACTGGTCCAAAGATACCAATCGCGGGGTGCAGAGTGGCGCCAATCAGGGTAAGGGCGGGCTCGAACGGGAAGAGGCCATGTCCTGGTCATTGCCACCTGAAGAGGTCGTGGCATTTGTGATACCCGGTTTTTTTGGATTTTCCCGACAGGAAGCAGGACCTAATCCACCAAATATAACCAGCTATTACTGGGGGCGTATGGTGTTTACCCAAACAGCAAGTTATATGGGACTGCTTCCCTGGCTTCTTTTGCCTTTGCCGCTTTTGTTCAGACGAGACAGGTACAGTTTATTGGCTGTTCTTGCGATCGCGGGTGGAATTTTGTTCTCGATGGGTAAGTACACCCCCTTCTATAACCTTCTTTACGATTATTTTCCCGGCATCAACCGCTTTCGGGTGCCCAAGATGATGATGTTCATTCCGGTAATGGGACTTGCCGTAATGGCTGCGCGCGGGCTTGACCTGCTGATGGATGCGGAAATCAGGCTTTCAAAGCTCTTTCACAGGTACCAGCTGGGCCTTGTCGCATTTTCGGCCGGGCTGCTGGTCTTCTGGGCGGTGTTGCAGACTGGGGGGGGCAAATGGACAGAAATGTTTTACGAGGCACTTTCCCAGCCGACACGTTATGAACAGGGTGATTATCTGGTTGGACAGCGCTGGAACAACCTGCTTGCCGAAACCGGAATTGCCGCGGTTCTGGCTGCTCTGTCATCCGGAATCATACTGTTCGGGATGCGATTGAAGCATGTTTGGCTGCTTGCTGTCCTGTTGATCGTGGTCTATCTGGTTGACGTCTGGCGGGTGAACGATAAATTCTTGTTTTTGGTGGATGCGCCGGTGAAGGGACGAGTTGTCAAAACGCCCGTTATGGAGTTCATTTCCAGGGCTTCCGTTCAGTACCGGACACTTCCGATGGATGGCAGTGATCCGATGAACTACGTTTCCAATAATATTCCGGTCCTGTTTACCTCTAATCCGGTGCAGCAGAAACGCTGGCAGGATTACCTTGAAGGCTTGAACCTGAATTCGGGGATGCTTGATCTTATGAATGTCAAGTACCTGGTCTACAATTCTGAGCAATATGCCCGTGAGAAGGAAACGCTTGGCAGAAAATTTGTGCCGGTTTTCCAATCGCCGGATGGCAGTCAGATTGTGCTTGAAAACAGTACTGTCATGCCAAAGGCGTGGCTGGTGACAACCGTTTACCAGGCCGCAGGCCAGCAGGCGCTTGCCATTCTTCAAAACCCGCAGTTTGATCCCCGGATGATGGCGGTGGTGGAAGTGCCGCCACCCATAAGGCTGGGAGGCGCTCCCGTGCCGAATGCGGCTTCTGGAACGGTGTCGATTGAAAAGTTTGAAAGCAATATGATTGTTATTGATGCCCATGTGCAGAGCAATTCTCTGCTTGTGGCAGGGGAAAAGTATTACCGAAGCTGGAAAGCCTACGTGGATGGCCAGGAAACGGATATCTATCCGGTTAATCATGTTCTGCGCGGCGTTTACCTGACGCCGGGAAAACATAGGGTAGAATTTGTCTTCGATCCGCTTCCTTTCAAAATCGGCAAGTATTTGACGCTCATGTCGTTTGCCCTGTTTGCAGGAATGCTGATCCGTGAGTGGTTTCTGCGGCGCAAAAGAGGTGGTAGTGAGGAATGCCGAGTTGACTGAAGACGAACTCAAATTGTTTGATCTGCGGCTGTTTCAGCCCAGGCAAGGCTACCGCTATTCGCTGGATGCCCTGCTTCTGGCCCGTTTCTGCCTGGTCTTGAAACCGGGGGGCAATATTGTCGATCTGGGGGCTGGTTGCGGCGTTATCGGGTTGGTGTTGGCGCGGGTCAATCCGGATGCTTCTGTTGTGGCGGTTGAAAAAAATCCCGTCATGGCCGGAATTGTCGAACGCAATATCATCCACAATGACTTTGCCGGACGGGTTTCTGTGCAGGCTGAAGACATCCTCCATCTGCGAAAAACGTACTCTGATTCCAGTTTTGATCTGGTTGTTTCCAACCCCCCTTTTCGGACAGCGGGCAGCGGCAGGGTCAGCCCCCGGGCCGGACGTGATGCCGCCCGGCATGAAACCACGGCCGGCCTGGCTGACTTTTTGGCGGCCGCCAAATATCTGGTGAAACCATCCGGCCGAATCTGCCTGATCCAGCTCCCGTCACGCCTGGCCGAACTGATGGCGCTGGCCGCCGGACTGAAACTGTCGGTACTGCGCCTGCGGACCATCCACAATAACGCCGAAGCTCCGGCCAGCATGTTCATGGTCGAACTGGCCAAGGGGCGGCGCAGTGCGCCGGTGGTGGAGAAGCCGCTCTTTGTGCGGGATATGCAGGGGGAGTATACGGATGAGGTCTGGCGGTAAGGCGGGTTGTCGTTCGAAAACAGACCGGATAAAAAAGGCATCCTCGAAGCGTGAGGATGCCTTTTTAGCGGAAAATTTCAAAATCACTTCTTGATCAGCAGGATCAGCTCCATCTTGTCACCGTCTTCAATGTGGATCGGAAAGCAGAGCGCGGTGTGCCCTTCCGGCACCGGCAGTCCGGCGGCCGGGGGGCGAATCGTGACCGGCGGGTTGATGTTCATGATGACTCCCATCTGGGAAGCCTTGGCGGCCACGTTGCCGCAGACCACGTTGACAAATTCCATTACGGTGTCTTCCAGTACCTCGGCCGGCTCGCCGTCCACGGACTCTTCGCGCAGTATGGCTTTGGCGATGGTTTTCTGCAGTCCTTCCGACACGGAGATCAGGTAGCGGGCCTCAACGTCTCCGTTGAAATCCATGGCCGCCATCATGAAGTTGGGGGCCAGGGTTTCGGTCAGGGCACATTTGCCGGGCCGGAACTGCAGATCCAGCACACGGGTGATCATCTTGTAGGTCAGATCGGCGGTCATCTCCCAGATCTTGCTGTTGGCAACGCCCGGGGGGAGTGCGATGCCATCGGATACATACTGGGCCTGATCGGCCTTGAAGTCGGCCAGATGCTTCTGCAGGTTCTCGCTGGTCAGCGCGCCGATCTGCACCAACGCTTCGCCGATATAAAGATGGGTGTTTTTCTGGCGGGTGATGACATCGTTCAGCTGGGTCAGCGTCAAAAAGCCCATTTCAACCAGCAGATCCCCCAGTCTCATGTCCTTGGACATCTGGGCATTGTGGGCCTTTTCGATGTCGGCCTGGGTGATGTAGCCCATTGCCACGGCCATTTCGCCCAGCTTGAGATTCTTCTGATCCTGAAGTTCGATGGCACTGATCAGTGCTTCCCGGGATACGAGGCCCTGCTCAACTAAAAATTGTCCGAAAAATTTAACTGCCATGTCTGCAACTCCTTGTCGCTCGTGGTAAGCCGGAAATGTATTCTTCCAAGGATTTAAAGGTTAATCCGGATCACAGCTCGCGCAGGATCCGCAGGACGTTGTCGGTTTCAAACGGTTTTGAAATGACATTTTTCGCGCCCAGTTTCAAAGCCTCGGTGAACTTGTCGCCGACGCCGCCCAAGGATGTAACCATGACGACCTTGACATCCTTGTCCATCACCGACAGGGTCCGCAGTGCGGTCAAGCCATCCATGCCGGGCATGTTCATGTCCATGCAGATGATGTCCGGATTTTCGCTGTGATTCATCTTGATCGCTTCAGCGCCGTTTTTTGCGTGACCGACACAGGTGAAATCACCGGATTCGCTGATTATCTTTTCAAGCTGGCGGGCCACCGAAAGGCTGTCATCAACTACGAGAACCTTCTTCATTTCTGAGTATCCTCCTGTTGGACTGTTCAGCTGCACCTGAATAGGTCAAGCCGCTGCGGCAGATTATTTCAAAATGCGAACGCGAATCTAACTGAAAGCGTAACAAAAGTCAAAAGTATGTTTGGCTTTTCATGTGCCGTCCTGTTGTGCTACAGTCATAAAAATTTTATCTCAAGGAGATCTGAATCGATGCAAAAAGATACAACTTCCATACGGCTTTTAAGAGGATTCGTTATCGCCGCGCTGCTGGGTTGCAGTGCTGTTTCACAGGCCGCCGAGCCGGGTAAGGCGTCAGCTCCGGCTGTTGCGCAGGCCACTGCCATTCAGGGGCCGGTTGCTATAGTCAACGGAGTGACCATCGATGCCATCGAGCTGCGGCGGGCCGAAAAGGTCATGCTGCGCGGCCAGAGCGTGCCTGCCGAACAGCAGGCCATGGTTGACAAGCAGGCGCTGGAGCAGCTGCTGTCGGCCGAGCTGCTGTATCAGGCGGCTTCCAAGCTTGAAGTAAAAGATCTGGACAAGCAGGTCGATGAAAAACTGGCCCAGGGCAAGGCCCGTTTTGCCAACGAGCAGGATTTTGCCAAGGCGATCAAGGATCTGGACATGGATGAGAAGGTTCTGCGCGACTATACGCGCCGGGATCTGCTGATCTCCAAATTTGTGGAATCAACCATCGTGCCGACGATCAAGGTGACCGAGCAGGAAGCCCGCGCATTCTATGATCAGAATCCCGATAAATTCACCCGCAGCGAAACGGTCAAGGCCAGCCATATCCTGATCGGCACGGAGCCGAACGCCTCCGCCGAAGACAAGAAAAAAGCCCGCGAAAAAGCCGAAAAACTCCGCAAGGAGCTGGCCGGCGGCGCACGTTTCGAGGAACTGGCCAAGGGCAACTCCTCCTGTCCCAGCAGTCAGCAGGGGGGCGATCTGGGCTTTTTCGGCAAAGGCCAGATGGTGCCGCCCTTTGAGCAGGCCGCCTTCGCGCTCAAACCGGGTGAGATCAGCGATGTCGTTGAAACCCAGTTCGGTTACCACATCATCAAGCTGACCGATAAGAAAGCCGCTGAAACGGTGACCTTCAAAGAGGCGCAACCCAGGATCGAGGAGTATCTCAAGGGCCAGAAAATCAATACCGCCGTTGGCGATTATGTCACCGAAGCCAGGAAAACAGCCAAGATTGAAGTTCTGCTCAAGTAGAGTTTGAAGAGCTGACACGGTTCGTATCTGAACTGCCACGCCATAGACTATTGAATCCGGTAACTGCTGACGCGGTTATCGGATTCTTTTTTAGCCCGCACATCGGATTGCCCCGCCAGGGGAATCTCGGGCCATGGATAATCTACTGCGTATCCTTGATCGTTTTCCCGAGGCGATCAAAGCTCTGCCAAGTGCAGGGTCTGATGCGGCGATGGTGCATGATGCGGGGGAGGAGTATGAAGGTAAAGCATAAATCGCGCATGAAAGAGGCATTTGTTCAAGCAAAGTCATATGCATTGCGCCTCCAGGCGACAGTGTTGTCGTTGGCGGCACGGCGCGGATTTTGGATATTTCATCGAAGAGAAGTCGGCTTCTCAATCGACCATTTTGTATTCAAAACATGGAACGAACTGTCCCATCCAGATGTGCTGCACGAAATTTCAGTTCTCCTTGGCAAACGCGCCATTGACACATCAATCAGCGAGCGAAAGCGCAGTGGCACCGTGAAATTACAAAATCAGATAGACTGAAAATAGCAAATACGCTATATTAAAATCATGCATTGGACAATCACCTACTACAGCGATTCAGTTCAAGAGGAAATCCTGGCGATGCCCGCCGGATTTCTTGGCCGCTATCTTCGGTATACCGACAGAATGGAGGAATATGGCCCGGATTTGGGTATGCCGCACACAAGGGCGATGGGAGACGGTCTTTTCGAGTTGAGGCTGAAATCAGCAGAAGGAATCGCACGCGTTTTCTACTGTACCATGGTTGGCCGAAAGATTGTAATGTTGCATCAATTTGTAAAAAAGACAGACAAAACCCCGCCAAGAGAACTTGCAACCGCACAACGGAGAATGAAGGAGTACAAAAATGCTCACTCACAAAGAACTTAAAGCCCGCGCCCTTGAAAGGGCAGACGTAAAAACTGAATATGATCGACTGGACGAAGAATTCAGATTTCTCGACGAATTTCTCAAGGCTCGTGCCGCCGCCGGTGTCACACAAGCTGAAGTGGCGGAGCGCATCGGCACTACTCAATCTGCAATAGCCCGCCTTGAATCCGGGCGAGGGAAACATTCCCCATCAATAGCGACGCTGGAAAAATACGCTCACGCTCTTGGATGCCGACTGGAGTTACGATTAGTCCGTGAAATGGCATCAAGAAAAGCAGAGGGACAAACACCGCATCAAACCAAACGTGCAAAAAGAATAAATGCCGGTTAAATCCTTTTCATTCAGCCCACAGAAAAAAACAATGCCCAACAAGGCTTACAACCTGCCCGAAAACCTGGCAGGTCAATGCATGGCCGTTCCATTCGGGAATTGGGTAAAATTCCAAAGAAGAAGGTTGCCGAGTTTCTGGCAGCGGGAAGGATGTAATGGCAGATACCTGGGTAACGGACATAACCCATTTCCTTGACGACAACGGCGAGATGATTGTCGAGCCACTCCAAGCACGGAAACTTGCAGAATATTTTGCCGCCATTGTAATGTTGGCTTCACATCCTGACGTAGATAATCCGTTGGGATATCAGGTTCTGTGTCGTAGGAAACCGAACAGAAAACCATGCAAGGAAAGCATAGCCTGCTGGATTGACCCGGAATCTGATGACATTTTCTGGATATGTCCGAAATGCCAGGACAGAGGCACAATCAGTAACTGGCGTGACACTCTGTGGGATATGAGCGACCTTGAAGAGATTTTCCATTAAATTTGTCGGGCATGGGTTCGGATTTCGGGCAACCTTTTACTAACTGCTAGCGAGGCGTTGTAATGGATCATACGGCTCCCCAAACGGTCCTGGTCATTGATGACGAATATTACGTCCGTGATTCGATGGCCGCCTATCTGGAAGATGTGGGCTATCGGGTGCTTGCGGCGGAAAACGGCCGGGAAGGGCTGGAAGTGTTTCGGCGGGAAATGCCGGACGTTGTTCTGACCGATCTGCGCATGCCGGTGCTGGACGGTTTCGGTCTGCTGGAGGCCGTTCGGGCTGAAGCGCCCTTTACGCCGATTGTTGTCGTATCCGGATTGGGTGCGCTGGATGAGGCGGTCCGGGCCCTCAATCTGGGTGCCTGGGATTATGTCAGCAAGCCGATCATGAACTTTGAAGAGCTGAAAATCACCCTGGAGCGGGTGCTTGACCGGGCCCGCCTGCTACTGGAAAACCGTGCTTACCAGCAGAATCTGGAAAAACTGGTCGAGGAGCGGACCCGTCAGGTGCAGGCTTCCCAAAGCCGCCTGATCCAGGCCCACAAGATGGCCTCCATCGGCCGGCTGGCTTCGGGAGTCGCCCACGAGATCAACAACCCCAACAACTACATTGCCTTCAACAGCGATCTTCTGACCGAAATCTGGAACGAGGCCCTGCCGGTGCTGGCCGAATATGCCGGGAAACATCCCGGTTTTACGCTGGGCGGACTGCCCTTTGCTGAAATACCGGCCACCACCGCCCGGTTGCTGAACGGTTTGTCGGACGGCTCACGCCGGATCAGTACGATTGTCAGTCAGCTGAAGCAATACGCTCGGCCGGTATCCGCTGCCGGTGAGTCCGGTTTTTGTGTCAACCGGGCGGTTGCAAACGCTGTGGCGCTTTTGGATCATCACATCCGCCGGTCTACGGACGCTTTCAGCATGGACCTGGCCGATGAACTGCCGTTGGTGGCCGGGGTTTCGCAGCAGATCGAACAGGTGCTGATCAACCTGCTGACCAATGCACTGCAGGCAATTTCGAGCCGGCAGCAGGCCATTTGTGTCAGCACTGGTTTTGATGCTCAGCGTAACGAAGTTGTCATCAGCGTGGCAGATCAAGGGTGCGGCATGTCGTCTGAAACGCTGAACCGCTTGAAGGAGCCCTTTTTTTCGACCCGTCACGAGGACGGCGGCACCGGCCTGGGGTTGTCGATCAGTGACAGCATCATTCAGGAGCATGGCGGGACATTGACTTTTGAAAGCGAAGCGGGGCGGGGGACGCGGGCTGTCGTCAGGCTGAAGACGGCTCTGAAACAGGGAGGCGGCGCATGAATTCCAAAACTATCACTCCGGCCATCCTGCTGGTGGACGATGAGGAGGAATTACTGTTCAGCAGCCGGCTGATCCTGCGTCGGGCCGGATTCAGCAATGTACTGACCCAGTCCGACAGCCGCCTGGTGATGGGGATGCTGGCGGAACAGCCGGTGGCGCTGGTGCTGCTGGATATGACCATGCCGTACCTTACCGGCGGAGAACTGCTGAAGCAGATCAAAGCGACTCATCCGGATATTGCGGTCGTCATGCTGACGGCGGTCAATGATCTGGAAACGGCGGTGGCTTGCATCCAGGCCGGCGCCGACGATTATCTGGTCAAACCGGTGGAGCGGGAGCGCCTGGCCGCAACGGTGCGCAACAGTTATGAACTGGCCTGTACGCGCCGTCAGCTGGATCAGCTGCAGCGTTCTCTCGCCGAGGGGAAGCTTGGGAATGAGTCCGCCTTCAGTGGAATCGTTACCGTTTCGCAGCGCATGCGTAACATTTTCCTGTATCTCGAATCGGTGGCGCCTTCCCGCCAGCCGATGCTGATAACCGGCGAAACCGGCACCGGCAAGGAGCTGGTCGCCCGTTCCGTGCATGAGTTGAGCGGCCGCAGCGGCCGGTTTGTGGCGGTCAATCTGGCCGGGTTGGATGATACGATCTTCAGCGACACGCTTTTCGGGCATCAGCGGGGTGCTTTTACCGGCGCCGAGCGGGCTCGCGAAGGTTTGATCCGCCAGGCGGCCGGCGGCACGCTCTTTCTGGATGAAATCGGCGATCTGTCGCTTTCATCGCAGGTCAAGCTGCTGCGGCTGCTGCAGGAGGGTGAATATCTGCCGCTGGGGAGCGATACGGCTTCCAAAAGCGATGCCCGGATTGTGGCTGCCACCCATGCCGATCTCAAGGAACGTATGGAGAACGGCAGTTTCCGGGCCGATCTGTATTACCGGCTCTGCGCCCATCAGGTGGCGTTGCCGCCGCTTCGGGAACGGCGCGAGGATATACCGCTGCTGGTGGATCATTTTATTGAAAAAGCCGCCGCCAGTCTGGGCAAGCCCCGGCCGGTCGCGCCGCCTGAACTGGGCCGCTATCTGGCGGCCTACCTCTTTCCCGGTAACATCCGTGAACTGGAGGCGATGATCCACGACGCCGTGGCCCGCAACTCCGGACGGATTCTCGCGCTGGAATCATTTGCCGAGGAGATCGGCGGCAAGTTGGCGGTTTCGGCCGTTGCCATTGATGTTACGGAACGTTGCCCGGTCTGCCCGTTGCGCGGAAAATTTCCAACGTTGAAGGAAAGCGAAGATCTGCTGATTGCCGAAGCGCTGCGCCTGTCCGGTAACAATCAGCGTCTGGCGGCCGCCTATCTGGGCATCAGCCGCCAGGCCCTCAACAAGCGGCTGTCCCGTTCAGAACACTAAAATCAAAATAAGCCCGCCATAGACCTGCGACAAAAGTTGCAGCTGCAACTTTTGTCCGCCTCTGAAAAAACAAATTATACCAACTAGTTGACTTTAAGCGTGCTGCTGGCATGTCACCTCCCGTCGCACCCCCTCCACTGCAGGCCTGGATGTAACTATCTGTAATAATGAAATAAAAACAACTGTCTGTTTTGGCATGTACTCTGCTCCATAAGCCGCAAATCAAAATGGTGTAAAGCGGAGGACATCATGGATTGCAACTGGAATGACAACGGCACGTATTCTGTTCGGGTGGATGGGGACTGGACTGTCGGCACCGTGGCTGCTCACCTGCAGATGATTGCATTGCAATCGCTGCGGATTTCCGATCGGGCCCTGCATTATGTCGCCGTCAACCCCGAAGGGCGGATTGTCACCGAAATTGATCTGAATGGCGTCACCACCATTGATGAGAGCGGTTACTGTGTTCTGGCCCTTTGGCTCCGGCATCTTGAAAAGCACCGCTTCCATCCGGTGGTCATTCATCAGGATGCGTCTGTCGTCAAACGGTTTTTCGCATGATTCCCATCACGGCGCAAGGAGATGCCATGATTTCCGAAACACAGGAAGTTTTAAAAATAAGTCTGTCCGGCGACTGGTCCATGAGCGGCATAACGGAAAAGTTCCCACAGCTGGTGCAGTATTTCGAACGTCTGGCCGGTTCCGATGCCTGTGGTGAATGTCAGGCCGGTTCTTCGGGCGGCGTCCCGGAAATCGACCTGGCGGACGTCACCGATTTCGACGCCTGCGGTTGCCAGCTTCTGGCACAATTTATCCGTAACCTGAGACATAACGGCATCGAAGCGCAGCTGACCAACATATCCGATGCTTTCAGATCCAGAATCCAGTTTTTGGGTTTTGAACGCGAATTGAATCTACCTCTCTGATCCTCCAAGGAAACCGGCATGACCCAATCAGGACAAGACAATAAAAGCATCGATCTGAACCAGTTCAACCAGGTCTTTTTCGAGGAGTGCGCCGAACACCTGGCCGAGATGGAGCAGATTCTCGTTTCGCTTGATGATGCGGGACCTGACGACGAACAGCTCAACGCCATTTTCCGGGCCGCGCATTCGATCAAAGGGGGGGCGGGGATCTTCGGTTTCCAGGATATGACCGTGGTTACCCATGTGCTGGAATCACTGCTTGATCGCATCCGCAACCGCGAAATTCCCTTCAGCCCGGCCATGGTGGATCTGTTTCTGGAAGCCGGCGACGTGATCTCGATGCAGTTGGCCGGACACCGTGACGGCGCGGATGTGAGCCAGGAAGCCATCGACCGGATTCGCGGCAAGCTGCAGCAGGTGATCGATTCGGGTGCCGTTGCCACAGCTCCTGAAGCGGGCGATTCAATAGCCGCTATTGCCGAAGAGCTGCCGCTCCAGCCGGAATCCGCCGCTTCAAGCCCGGATTGTCATTGCTTCGAGCTGGAATTCAGGCCGGATCCGGACATCTTCAAGCGGGGTACCCGTCTGGAGAGCCTGTTTGCCGAGCTGGAGGAACTGGGCGAGCTGACCGTGGCAGCCGAACTGCCCGCCAACCTCGATTTCAGCGAACTCGATCCGGAAAGCTGTTTCTGCTGTTGGCGCATGACCCTGGTGACAGCGTCCAGCGAAGCAGATATCCGTGAGATTTTTGAATTTGTGGCCGAAGAGGATCAACTGAAGGTTCGTGAGATATGGGAAAGCTCCGCCGCCAATAATCCTGTTTCCGCTCCCGAAGCGCCGGCAGTGGCGGTTGTCGATGCCGTCACCCCTGGTGAGACGTTTGGGCAGGCGGCCAGCGGCGCGGCTGATCCGTCAGCCGGCAGAAGGGCCTACGATAAGAACGAATTGGCGCCCGGCGCCTATGGCCGCCGTGGCAGCGAAGCCGAATCTTCGATCCGGGTCGGCGTCACCAAGGTCGATCAGTTGATCAATCAGGTCGGAGAACTGGTGATTACCCAGCTGATGCTGGCCCAGACCGCCGCCGCTCTCGACCCGGTGCTGCACGAGAACCTGCACCGCAGTCTGCTGCAGCTGGAGCGCAACACCCGTGATCTGCAGCAAAGCGTCATGTCGATCCGCCTGGTCCCGATCAGCATCGTTTTCAGCCGTTTTCCCCGGTTGGTGCGTGAACTGGCCTCGAAACTCGGCAAACAGGTGGAGCTGAAAACGATCGGAGACACCACCGAGCTGGACAAGGGACTGATCGAAAAAATCAGCGATCCGCTGACCCACCTGGTGCGCAACTGTCTGGATCACGCCCTGGAAACACCGGCGGCCAGGATTGCCGCCGGGAAAGAGCCGGGCGGAACCATAACCCTGCGTGCATCCCAAACCGGCGGCCGGATTGTGATCGACGTCATTGATGACGGAGCCGGCCTGAATCGTGAAAAGATTCTGGCCAAGGCGGCCGAGCGCGGTATCCCGTCTTCCGACAGCATGAGCGATGAGGAAGTCTGGCAGCTGATCTTCGCTCCCGGTTTTTCCACGGCCGAGGCGGTCACGGACATCTCCGGACGCGGTGTCGGTATGGATGTCGTGCTGCGCAATGTGCAGTCGATGAGCGGCAAGGTCGCGATTGTCTCCCAGCCGGGTCAGGGCACGCGGGTCACGATCAGTCTGCCGCTGACGCTGGCCATTCTGGACGGGCTGTCGGTTGCCGTCGGCGACGAGAAGTTCATTGTTCCGCTCAATTCGATCATCGAGTCACTCCAGCCCAACTCCGCCAGCCTGAAGACGGTCAACGGCAAAAGTGTCGTCCTGGTGCGCGGCGACTACATCCCGATCATCCCCTTGTACGAACTGTTCAATCTGCCGGCGCGGGTGACGGATCCGGAAAAGGGGATTCTGGTTCTGATCGATGTGGATGGAGAAAAGGCGGCTGTCCTGGTGGATGCGCTGCTGGATGAGCATCAGGTCGTGATCAAGAGCATCGAAACCAATTACCGCAAGGTGGACGGCACCGCCGGGGCCACGATTCTCGGCGACGGGCGGGTGGCCCTGATTCTGGACGTCACTTCTTTGCTGCAGATGCGCAACCGGAACTAAAGATTACATACCACAGGTAACGGAGGTAGTTCAGATTATGCAGACAGGTCAGGAACATAGTGACAGGGGCGGGATCGGCACGGTTGCCGAGTATCTTACCTTCACCCTGGGCACGGAAGAGTACGGTATTGACATCCTAAAGGTCCAGGAAATTCGCGGTTATGACGTGGTCACGCATATCGCCAACGCGCCGGAATTCATCAAGGGGGTCATCAATCTGCGGGGCGTGATCGTGCCGATCGTGGATATGCGGATCAAGTTCAAGGTCGGCGAGCCCACCTATCATGAATTCACGGTGGTCATCATCATGAATGTATTGGGGCGAATCATCGGCATGGTGGTGGACGGCGTCTCCGATGTGGTGGCCCTCAATCCGGAGCAGATCAAGCCGGCTCCTGAAATGGGAACCGCGCTGGATACCGGTTACATCACCGGTCTCGGCACTCTGAACGACCAGATGCTGATTCTGGTGGATATCGAAAAACTGATGAGCAGCGAAGAGATGCAGGTCATGGAACAGGCAAACTGAAAATATCCAAGGGAAAGGTGATACCAATATGAAAATCAAGAGCTTTAAAAACTGGAAGATTCTGACGAAAATCCTGAGCATTTCGATCGCAACCATTGTGTTGTTGATTCTGGGAGTCCTGTTCTACGTCCTGCCCTTCATGGAAAAACATCTGATGGCCGAAAAGATCGCGGCGACCAAGGGAGTCGTGGATACCGCTTTATCGTTGGTGGAAAGCCATATGCAGGATGCCAAGGACGGCAAGATAACCGTCGAAGAGGCGAAAAACCGTTCGCTGGAAAACATCAAGGATCTGCGCTATCACGGTGGCGAGTATTTCTGGATCAATGACCTTGAACCCAAAATGCTGATGCACGGCGTTAAACCGGAACTGAACGGGAAAAACGTGGCCGACATCAAGGATCCGCACGGTAAACAGATCTTCGTTGAATTTGCAAAAGTCGCCAAGGAAAAGGAAGCCGGCACCGTGGAATACCAGTGGGCCAAGCCGGGGGCTACCCAGCCGGTCGATAAAATTTCCTACGTCAAATTGATCAAGGGTTGGGATTGGGTGGTCGGCAGCGGTATCTACGTCGATGACGTTAAGGCAGAAGTGGCCAAGATGCGTTGGCAGATCCTGGGTGGCACCCTGTTGCTGGCGCTGGTCATCTTTGCTTTCGCCTGGCTGGTGGCCAGCCGGATCAAGCAGGCCCTCGACAAGGCCATCAGCGCCTCGGAGCAGATCGCGGCCGGCGATCTGACCGTTAAAATCGAAATCGACAGTCAGGACGAAGCCGGGCAGCTGTTGGGGTCGTTGAAGGAGATGAATGAAGGGCTGGCAAAAATAGTGGGCGAGGTACGCAACGGCGCCGACTCGATCGCCACGGCCACCGAGCAGATTTCGGCCGGCAATGCCGATCTGTCGCAGCGTACCGAGGAGCAGGCCTCGGCCCTTGAAGAAACCGCCTCCAGCATGGAGGAGCTGACTTCCACCGTCAAACAGAACGCCGATAACGCCCAACAGGCCAATCAGCTGGCGATCAGCGCCAGCGGTGTGGCGGTCAAAGGGGGGGACGTCATCAACAAGGTCGTGCGGACGATGGAGTCGATCACCGACAGTTCCCGCAAAATCTCCGATATCATCGGTGTCATCGACGGGATTGCCTTTCAGACCAATATCCTGGCTCTGAATGCGGCGGTTGAAGCTGCCCGGGCCGGCGAGCAGGGGCGCGGTTTCGCGGTTGTGGCCGCCGAGGTGCGCAGCCTGGCCCAGCGCAGCGCAGCCGCTGCCAAGGAGATCAAGGCCCTGATCGAGGATTCGGTCGGCAAGGTGCAGGATGGCAGCCGGCTGGTGGAAGAGGCCGGGCACACGACCCAGGAAATCGTTACCAGCATCAAGAGGGTGACCGATATCATGGCCGAGATTTCAGCCGCATCGCTGGAGCAGTCCAGCGGCATCGAACAGGTCAACACCGCCATCACCCAGATGGACGACGTGACCCAGCAGAACGCCGCCCTGGTGGAGCAGGCCGCCGCTGCTGCCGAGTCGCTGGAAGAGCAGGCCCTGCAGCTGGTACAGGTCGTCACCCGCTTCAAGCTGGAAGAATCGGTTCAGATTCAAAAGAGCGCGGCCGAGAAAAAAGCCCGCACGATACAGGCACTGCATCCGGAGCTGACTTCAAAGAAATCTGTCCGACTGGGCGCACCCAAAAGCCCCAAAAAAGCTGATGCACTCAAGCTGTCCGCACCGAAAGCCGCGGATGCGGAAGATGACTGGAAGGAATTCTGAAATCTGGAATGGGGACCGGCCCTGGCGGCCGTCCGCCGGGAGTGATGGATGCCGGCTCAAGTAGAAAATAAAAAACCGGTATTCGAAATGCCCGCTGGTGAAAGGGAACTGTATGTGTTCCCTTTCACCAGTGAGGATTTCCACCATATCAGGAGCCTTATTTACCGGGTGGCCGGCATTTCACTGGCCCCCTCCAAGAAAGACCTGGTTTACAGCCGCCTGGCCCGCCGCTTGAGAATCCGGGGGATCGATTCATTCAGCGCCTACATCCGGCTCTTGGAAAGCGGCGATCTGGAGGAACGTGAGGAATTCATAAACGCCCTCACAACCAATATGACCTCCTTTTTCAGGGAGGCGCACCATTTTCCGATCCTTTCAAAACACCTTGCAAGCATCCCGAAATCAAATCCGGTCAACATCTGGACCTGTGCTTCATCCAGTGGCGAGGAACCGTATTCCATCGCCATGACGGTTGTGGAATACTTCAATAGTTTCAACGCCCCGGTCCGGATACTGGCCACCGATATCGATACCAACGTGCTGGAGAAGGCCCGTCGCGGCGTTTATCCGCTTGACCAGATGAAGAAAATTCCTCCCGATCAGCTCAAGCGTTTTTTTCTTAAAGGCGAGGGGAAAAACGCCGGTTTTGCCAAAGTACGTCCCGAGCTTCAACAGCTGATCACCTTCAGGCGTTTCAACCTGCTGGATCAGCAGTGGGGGATTCGCGAAAAATTCGATGTCATCTTTTGCCGGAATGTGATGATCTATTTCGATAAGAATACCCAGTACGAAATCCTGAAAAAGATGCGCCCCTGTCTGCAGCCCCATGGTCTCTTCTTTGCCGGGCATTCGGAGAGTTTTCATCACGCCGCCGACCTTTTCAGGGTCTGCGGTAAAACCGTTTATTCTCCGAAGGTCTGACAGCCATGCACCGGGGCAGATATTTTTCCAGCAGCACCTATCATGACCGTCTTTTTGCCGTGAAGGCTGTTAAGATACTTCCTGGACAGTATCATGCGACCGATGATGATACGGTTATCACGACGGTGCTGGGTTCATGCGTGTCGGTCTGTCTGTATGATGCTGTTACGGGGGTCGGCGGGATGAATCATTACATGCTGCCGGGAACCGCTGATGCGCAGGGCCGGTCCGGAAACGGCTCGGCCCGCTATGGGGTCCACGCCATGAAGCTGTTGATGGAGCACGTCCTGCAGCTGGGCGCCGAACGCGCCAGCCTGGAGGCGAAGGTTTTCGGGGCCGGCAGGGTCATGGAGGGGGTCAGCGATGTCGGCCGGCAAAATGCGGATTTTGCACTGCGTTACCTGAAGGAACAGAAGATCCGGGTTGTCGCGGTTGATGTGGGCGATACCTTTCCGCGCAAGATCTGTTTTTATCCGGCCACCGGCCAGGTGTTCGTGAAACGGATTCAGCCCCAGACCCTGTCGCCCGAGCTTTTTATGTCATTGTATGCCACCACGATCGGATAACGTCATGTCCATCAAAGTACTGATAGTCGATGATTCGGCGCTGATCCGCTCGCTGCTGACCGAAATCATCAATAAACAGCCGGATATGGAGGTGGTTGGAACCGCTCCGGACCCGCTGGTGGCCCGCGAGAAAATCAAGGCGCTCAACCCGGATGTGCTGACCCTGGATGTGGAAATGCCGAGGATGGACGGTCTGGCCTTTCTGGAAAAACTGATGCGCCTGCGTCCGATGCCGGTCGTGATGGTTTCGTCCCTGACTGAAAAAAGCTCCGCCATCACCCTGCATGCCCTGGAACTGGGAGCCTTTGATTACGTCACCAAACCCAGGCTCGATATACAAAACGGCCTGCGGGAATATGCCGAAGAGCTGACCGCCAAGATTCGCGGAGCGGCTCGCGCCAGGATACCGCGTATGCCATTGCGGAGTGTCGCCCCGGTTCAGGTGGAGCGCAAAAACAGTGCCGATGTCGTGCTGGCGGCTGAACAGCACACTTTTTCCACCACCGAGAAGGTCATTCTGCTGGGAGCATCCACCGGCGGCACCGAAGCGCTCAGAACCTTTTTGGTTGATATGCCGCCCGATTGCCCGGCCATCCTGATAACCCAGCATATGCCGGAGGCCTTTACCAAAACGTTTGCCAAACGCCTGGACGGAATCTGCCGCATAGCGGTTAAAGAAGCCGAGCAGGGCGAGCGGGTGCTACCGGGGCATGCCTATCTGGCGCCCGGCAACCGTCACCTGCTCCTGAAAAGAAGCGGCGCCAATTATGTCACCGAACTTTCCGACGGCCCGGCCGTCAGCCGCCACCGGCCATCGGTGGATGTGCTGTTCCGCTCGGCGGCCAATTGCGCCGGCAAAAACGCGATCGGGATCATCATGACCGGCATGGGAGATGACGGTGCGGCCGGTATGCTGGAAATGCACCGGGCCGGAGCCTGTACGCTGGCCCAGGACGAGGAGAGCTGTGTGGTGTTCGGCATGCCGAAAGAGGCGATCGCCAGGGGGGGCGTTGACGACATAGTTCCCTTGGCGGATATGTCACGGCGATTGTTCATGTGGCTGTCAGCCCAGGGAAAACGCGGTTTCAGGGTCTGATCGTTCCCCGCCGGCCGATCAGAATGCAACGCACGAAGAGGTGCTTATGAAGCAAACAAAACCAGATAATTGCGTATCCGCCGATAGGTTGGCGGCCGGTCTGGCCGAGATACACAGTCTGCTCGCCCGGATCAGCCAGGGCGATACATCGTTGCGCGTCGATGTCACTGCGGAGGTCGATAGTTTCGGTGACCTGAAAATCCTCTGCAATCAGTTGGCCGACCATATACAGAAACTGAATGAAGATGCCCATGAAATGGCGATCGGGCTTTGTGAGCATTACGACACCCTCAACCGGATTGCCCTGGGAGACTTTCAGGCCTGTGCCGCCGAAAATTCGCAAAACGAGCTGGTTGCGAAACTGGGTGAGCTGATCAACAAGGAGTCGGCCGCCCTTACCGGCGCCATCTCCCGTGTGCAGCTCGCTGAAGCGGAGAAGCAGTCGCAGCTGAATTTTCTGCAAACGTTGATTGATACGATCCCGAGTCCGATTTTTTTCAAGGATCTGAACTATCGCTATCTGGGGTGTAACAAGGCTTTTGAAACCTATCTCGGGTTTTCCCGCGAACAGATTGTCGGGAAAACGCTGGATGAACTCTGGCCGGCCGAATTGGCGGATCGTTACCGCCTGCAGGATCGGGCACTGTTTGAAAATCCGGGTTCCCAGGCTTTGGAGACCCCCATCAGGTATGCGGATGGCACGCTGCGGGATGTCATCTGCAATAAGGCCACCTTCTTCGGGAGCGACGGGTCGCTAGGCGGGTTGGTGGGGGTCATTCTTGACATCACCGAGCGCAAGCGGGCGGAAGAGGCGCTGGTATTCCAGAATATCCTGCTTTCAACGCAACAGGAGGCATCCATCGATGGGATTCTGGTGGTTGATGAAAACGCAAGAATACTCTCCTTCAATCGCCGTTTCGTTGAAATCATGGGCATTCCGTCTCAATTGCTGGAAACCCGGGAGGATGAACCGGTACTTAAGTATGTGACGGATCGTATGCGTGAGCCTAAAAAGTTTCTGGAGAAGGTAAAATACCTGTACCAAAACCGGCAGATGAGTTGCCGGGACGAAATTTCCCTGTGTGACGGCAAGATCCTGGATCGCTACACCGTGCCGCTCCTGGGGGATGAGGGGCGCTATTACGGCCGGCTGTGGTCTTTTCGCGATATCACCGAACGCAAGGCGGCCGAAGATCAGGCTCGGCATGCCTATCAGCAGCTGCTGGATATTGTCGAGTTTTTGCCGGACGCCACCTTCGTGGTGGATAAGGGCAAGAGGGTAATCGCCTGGAACCGGGCCATAGAAGATATGACCGGTTTGAAAAAAGAAGACGTTGTCGGCCAGGGTGATCAGGTGTATTCGATTCCGTTTTACGGGGAACGGCGGCCGATTTTGATTGATCTGATTGACGAGGATCCGGACGTTGTCGATTCCAATTACACCAATGTCAGACGCGACGGGCGGAGTCTTTTAGCCGAAACACACGTTCCATCGCTGTGCAATGGCCGCGACCGCTACCTCTGGGGGATTGCCACGCCGTTGTTCGACAAACAGGGCAATCAGGTCGGCGGGATAGAGTCTATCCGCGACATTACCGAGCATCGCCTGGCAGAGCAGGAACGATCCCGTCTGGAAGCGCAACTTCACCACGCGCGCATGATGGAGTCCTTCATGGTGCGCCTGGGGCACGACCTTAAAACACCGTTGACCCCGCTGTTCGCTCTGTTGCCGCTGGTCAGGGAGCGCGTTACCGATCCCGATCTTAAAAACATGCTGGATATCTGCTGCAAAAATACCGTTTCCATCAAGGAACTGACCGACAAAACCAGAATGCTGGTCACGCTGTATTCCGACATCAGGCCCTACGAACTGGAAACGGTCTCGCTGTACTCGGTGGTGCAGGAGTGTCTGGATGAATGTTCCGGCGGCATGAACAGCAAGAAGATATCCTGTCACAACGAGATCGATCCCGCCATAAGCGTTCTGGCGGCGCCGGCCCAACTGCATGAACTCTTTACCAATCTGATCCTGAATGCGGCGCGCTATTCCCACGAAAACGGTCGTGTCAGGATTGTGGCCGAAGAGTGTCACGATACGGTGACGGTGGCGGTCATTGATGACGGCATCGGGCTCGCCCCCCAGCATCTTGAATCGATTTTCGACGAATTCTTCAAGGTTGATGAATCGCGCCATGATCTGGAAGCATCCGGTCTGGGACTTTCGATCTGCAAGCGCATCGTTCAGAATCATCATGGCCGCATCTGGGCCGAAAGCGCCGGTCTGGGAAAGGGAACCAGCATATTTTGCGCATTCGACCGGAAGTTCAAAGGTATTCAAAAGAGTGAAAAGGAGATGGCAGCCCATGGATAGCAGAATAATGATCGTCGATGATGAGACCATGATCAGGGAGGCGGTTAAGATCCTGCTCCAGTCGGAAGGGTTGGATATTATTGCCGCTTCTGGCGGTGAGGAGTGCCTTGATCGTCTTCGGGCCGGTTTCAGGGGGGTGATCCTGATGGACATCATGATGCCGGTCATGGATGGCTGGGACACGATCCGCCGGATTGTCGAGCAGGGGCTGTACGAGGGGAACATTGTTGTCATGCTGACGGCCATGGACGCCCCCGGCGAAAAGATGGAGGGACTGCAGGAGTATGTCACCGATTATGTGACCAAGCCATTTGATACGAACAGTCTGCTGGATTCTCTGCACTATTACCTCAGTCTCCTGCCGACGGACGGAGACAGGCTGTGACCGCACCGAATATCGTCATGATCGGGGTTTCAACCGGCGGTCCGCTGGCACTCAGGCGACTGTTTGATGGTCTGCCGCCCCTGAACGCAGCTTTTGTGATCGTGCTGCACATTCCGCCCGGTATGGATTACCGCATCGTCTTAAGCCTGGCCGCCGTGTCCGCCATGCCGGTTTCGCTGGCGGAGGACGGCGACTATCTCCGCAGCGGACAGATCTACCTGGCGCCGGGTGGTTTTCACCTGCGGCTGGAAGGCAACAGCCGCATCATTCTGGAGGAGGGACCGCGAGTCAATTTTGTCCAGCCTTCGGTTGACCTGGCGATGAAATCACTTCTGAAACCGCTGCGGCGGAAACGCATTGTTGGCGTCGTGTTGACCGGCATGGGCAGGGACGGCGCGGAAGGAATCCGGCATATCAAGGAGATCGGCGGGGTTACGATCGCCCAGGATCGGGAAACGTCCGCCATTTACGGCATGCCGAAGGCCGCCTCCGAAACCGGTGCCGTCGATTATGTTTTTCCTCCGGAGAAAATCAGCCGCAAGCTGGTGGAGCTGCTTTCCAGCAACAAGGAATAGTAGCTCAAAGCAGGGGATCATAACTTGGAGAAACTTTAGTGTCACGCACTCGCGCTTCCGAACATAGGGAACAAAACAAAAAAGCTCTGCTGGACATTCTCGATACGCTCCCGTCCATAATTGCCAGGGTGGATCATGACGGCCGGGTTGATCTTGTCAATCGGCGTTTCGAACAGTTCAGCGGCATGAGCGCGTCTGATGCGGTCGGGGTGCCGCTGGCTGATCTGATTCCGTGTTTTGCCGCTCAGCTGCGGCGGGTGGCCGAAGTCATCGACAGCCAGACTCCTCTGACCAACGCCAGGACTCAATGCGGCAGCGGCGCTGATTTGCGCTATTACTCGCTGCAGATCTATCCGCTCAATTCCGGTACGTCAAAAATGGCGGTTGTCCGCATCGATAATATAACCGAGCATGTCCGGATTGAGGAAATCATGGCCCAGACCGAAAAGATGATCATGGTCGGCGGACTGGCAGCCGGCATGGCCCACGAGATCAACAATCCGCTGGGAGCCATCATGCAGCATGCCCAGAATATCGAGCGGCGTGTATCTCCCGTCATTGCGGCTAACCTGAAAGCGGCCGACGAAGTGGGCGTCAGTCTGGATCTGGTGCGCGCCTATCTGGAAAAACGGGGCATTCTGGAGTTTATCAGCCATATCCGCACGGCGGGGGTGCGCGCTTCGGCCATTATCAACAATATGCTGCATTTCAGCCGCCGTGGCGATGCACGGCAGGAAACCGTTGACCTGGCGACCATGCTGGATCAGTCCCTGGAGCTGGCCGCCAGTGACTACACGATGAAGAAGGCGTACGATTTCCGTACGATAGAACTGGTGCGGGAGTATGCGGCGGATATTCCGTCGCTGATGATGACGCGGCTGGATATGGAGCAGGTCGTTCTCAATATTCTCAAAAACGCGGTACAGGCCATGTCACCGCTTGTTACCGGCCGGACGCCGTGCATACATCTGCGGACATATCTCGAAGGATGCTTCGCTGTCATTGAAATTGAGGATAATGGAACCGGTATGGATGAAGCCACTCGCCTGCGGGCATTCGACCCTTTCTTTTCCACCAAGGAGGTTGGCGTGGGCACCGGACTGGGGCTTTCGGTCGCCTATGCCATCGTGACCAATGGCCATCGCGGCACAATCGACGTTTCGTCGCAACCGGGCGCGGGGTGTTGTTTTATGATTAAACTTCCGGTTCATGGGAGCAGTTTATGAATGGTGCCGGGATTACACTCCTGCTGGTTGATGATGATGAGATGATTCGTGACTGCATCAGCGCTTATCTGGAAGATGAGGGGTACAACGTGCGTTGTGCGGCCAGCGGCGAGGAGGCGCTGGACGTTATTGCCGCTATCCGTCCCGCGATCTGTATCACCGATCTGCGCCTGCCCGGCATGAACGGGGAGGTCTTTATTTGCCAAGCCCACCGTATCTGCCCCGAAACCGGTTTTCTGCTGCATACCGGCATGGCTTATGTTCTGTCAGACGAATTGCGCGCCATCGGCATGACGGCCGGCGACATTTTTCTGAAACCGATCCATGAGCTTTCAAGTCTGACCAAAAGAATTAACGGGATTGCATCGGGGGTGAACCGTGATGCGGGGGATTGAGAGCAACCTGGTGTTGTTGACCATTGATGATGAAGAAGCTGTCCGCAGCAGTATTGCCGCCTTTTTCGAGGACTGCGGTTTCAACGTGTTGCAGGCCTGCGACGGCCGGCAGGGAATCGAGATGTTCCACGCTTTGCGCCCGGACGTTGTTATTACCGACTTGCGCATGCCGTATATGGACGGTCTGGAAGTTGTCGATGCGGTCAACAGGTTCGATGAAAATCTGCCGGTGATTGTTCTGTCCGGCACCGGCGTGCTGGCTGACGCCGTGCTGGCTCTGCGGCGCGGAGCCTGGGATTATCTGGCAAAGCCGGTTCCGGATCTGGTGGAGCTGGAAATGGTTGTTGCCCGTTGCCTGGAACGCGCCAACCTGATACGGGAAAACCGTGATTATCACTTTAATCTGGAGCGGATGGTGGATCAGCGCACCGCCGAATTGCGCAAATTGACAGCGGCGGTCGAACAGAGCGCCAACAGTGTCATAATCACCGATCTGAACGGCGTCATCGAATATGTCAATCCCAAATTCAGCCAGATATTCGGTTACTCACGTGATGAAGTGGTGGGACAGACTCCCCGTCTGCTCAAGTCGGGCAAGCATCTGGACAGTTATTATGCCGAACTGTGGAATACGATCAGCTCCGGCAAGGAGTGGCAGGGTGAATTCTGTAACAGAGCCAAGGATGGCACGCTCTATTGGGAACTGTGCAGCATAGCGCCGATCAAGGACGAAGCCGGGGTAATCACCAATTTCGTCGCGATCAAGGAAGATATTACCGAGCGCAAGCGGCACGAGGAGCAGTTGTATTATCAGGCCAACTTCGACGTCCTGACCGGTTTGCCCAATCGCTACTATTTTCAAAAACATCTGGAACTGCAGCTTGAACTTATTGACAGCCAGAATCAGTATCTGTCGCTGCTTGTGCTGGATGTCGATAATCTTAAGATCGTCAACGACACGTTCGGTCACGAGTTCGGCGATCTTCTGCTGAAGGAAATGGCGTTGCGGTTGGAACTCGTCTGTGGTCAGGGCTGCTTCATATCCCGTTTTGTGGGCGACGAGTTCACGATCATACTGCCGCTCTCGTCTGAAGCGGACGAAGCTGTTTTTCTTGGCGAGAAGATTCGCAGCGCGATGAACGAAGTTTTCCAGATCAAGGGGACCGACATTATTACAACCGTCAGTATCGGAGTTGGTGTCTATCCGGAGGATGGCGAATGCGTCGAGAGTCTGCTGAAAAACGCCGAAGCGGCCATGTATCAATCGAAGAAAATTGGCAGGAATATGGTCAGTTTCTACAGCCGCGAACTCAACAGTCAATTGGAACAGCGATTTTTGATGGAGTCGAGGCTGCACAAGGCATTGGAACGGGGTGAGTTCAGCCTGCAGTACCAACCCCAGATCAATCGAACCCGCGGAACAATCGTCGGTGTTGAGGCGCTGCTACGCTGGACTCCGACCGGCGAGGCGCCGGTTTCGCCAGGTCAGTTTATCCCGATTCTGGAAGAAAGCGGCCTGATCGTGGTGATTGGCGAATGGGTTCTGCGACAGGCCTGCTCGCAGGCGGTCGCATGGCTAAACGAAGGATTGCCTCCCCTGCGAATGTCGGTTAATATCTCCGCGCTGCAATTCATGCGCAGCGACCTGGACGTAACGGTCCGGCGCATCCTGCATGAAACCGGGTTTGATCCGCACTTTCTCTGTCTGGAATTGACTGAAAGCATGGTGATGATCGACAGCGTCCGCACGATGGAAGTGCTGACAACCTTGACCAAAACCGGCTTGACCTTGTCACTGGATGATTTTGGTACCGGTTATTCTTCTCTGGCCTACCTGGGGCGCCTGCCGATCAACGAGTTGAAAATCGACATGTCATTCGTACACCGGATGCTGACGACCAGAAACGATGCTGCCGTGGTCAATACAATCATTGCGATGGGGCAGGGGCTTGATATGGAACTGGTGGCCGAAGGGGTGGAGACCGAAGAACAGTTTGCCTATCTGGCGGCAAAGGGGTGTGCGATTATTCAGGGTTACTATTTCAGTCGTTCCTTGGCGCCGGATGAGTTTGTCCGGTTTTGCCGGGAATGGTTGGCCTGAGCCGTGTTGCCGTAGCAATACCGTTGCAGGATATGCATTGCACTTACATTTGCTGATTTATGTGCTGTTAAAAAATGCTCCATTTGGAAGCTGCCATGCCGACAACATACTACTCTCATATCAAACGAAAATTCCTGTTCAGCGGGGCGGGCTTCCTGCTGGTACTGGCCGGTCTGCTCTATTGGCACGGTGTCAGTGAGTTCCGGCTAGCGGAGTTGACCGGCGTCACTCGCAAAGAGGCGCTTGAAACCTGGTACACAACAGTTTACCTGGAGTTTGCCATCGGCGGGCTGTTGGCGCTGCTGGTCGCGGTCTTGTTTTTTCTTTTTTTTCGGCAGATGAGAAAAATCGAAGACGCCAAGCTTGAGTTGCTCACGCAACAGGATGAGCTGCAGCTCAAGGCCAAACTGCTTGATTCCGCCCTGGATGCCATTCTATTGCTGGACGAAAGCGGGAAACTGCTGCAGTTCAATAATGCCCTTTGCAAGCTGACCGGCCGCAGTCGACGAGAGCTGGAGGCGATGAGAGTTCAGGATTTTATGCCTCCTGAAAAAGCGGATCAGGTGGAGGGGCGTATCAGGCAGATCTTGACGTCCGGCCATGCGGTATTTCAGTCGGAGTATTTGCACGTATCCGGGACAGTCCTGCCGATCGAGGGACATGCCCAACCGGTCGAGATCGGCCACCGTCAACTGGTCCTGAGCGTGGTGCGGGACATCAGCGAGCGGAAGGTGTTTGAACAGTCTCTGGAAAATGTGGCTTCGGAGTGGCGGGATACCTTTGATTCCGTTGGAGATTCTATCTGGCTGCTGGACATGGATCAGCGGATTATCCGGGCCAACAAGGCCACTTTTGACATATTCGGCAAATCACCCAGGGAAGTCGTCGGACTAAGCTGTTGCGAAGCGGCCCATAAACAGTTCACGCCGAATCACATCTGTCCTTTCGAGCAGATGATGAAAACCGGAAAACGTGCTTCAGTGCTGATGAGTATTGACAACAAATGGTTTGAGGTGTCGGTCGACCCGGTTCTGTCTGCCGAGGGCGTGATCGTCAATACTGTTCACATAGTCAAGGACATCACAGCCCTGAAAAGGTCAGAATTGCGCGAACGGGTCCGTGCCGAGATTCTGGAGCGGATTGCCGGAGATGATCCGCTGCCGCAGTTGCTCTCGTTCATAGCCCTTTCGGTTGAAAAGGAGAGTCCTGGAGCGCTCTGCTCGGTACTGCTGGCTGATGAGGAAGGCCTGCGTCTGACTACCGGTGCTGCGCCCAGCCTGCCGAATCAGTACAACAGTGCGGTAAACGGCACCAGAATCGGCAATGGAATTGGCTCATGCGGCACGGCCGCTTTTCGTCGTGAGCGGGTCGTGGTGGAAGACATCAATAACCACCCATTCTGGCAGGGATTCGTACCGGCGCTGGAGGCCGGTCTCCGGTCGTGCTGGTCAGAACCGATTCTTTCCTCAACCGGGCAGTTGCTGGGCACCTTTGCCATCTACCACCGCACACCGGCCAATCCCACCGAAGATGAAATCCGACTGATTCAGCAGGCGGCCGCCTTTGCCGAAATCGCTATTAAACGGAGCAAGAACGAACAGGAACGGGAAAAACTGGAACATCTGTTGAGCCAGTCGCAGAAGATGGAGGCAATCGGACACCTGGCCGGCGGGGTGGCTCACGATTTCAATAATCTGCTGACGCCGATCATCATCTATGCTGAAATGCTGAAACGGGCTTTGCCGGCCGATGAAAAACTGCATTCCAAGATCGATGGCATCATCAAGGCTTCGGATAAGGCGCGTGATCTGACCCAGCAATTATTGAGCTTTGGCCGCAAGCAGGTCATGCAGATGCAGGCGCAGGATCTGAACGAAATCATTTCATCATTCTTCTCGATCATGCGTCGGACATTGCGGGAAAATATCGATATTGATCTGCAACTGGCCCTGCAGCCGGCCACGATTCGGGCCGACCGGTCCAAAGTCGAACAGATGCTTCTGAATCTGGCGATCAATGCTCAGGATGCAATTGCAGAAAATGGCGCCATTTCAATTGATACCGGCCATGTCATGATCGACGATGAGTACGCTCGTCTGCATCCGGGAATGAAATCCGGCTATTATGTTCTGATGTCATTCCATGACAACGGCTGCGGCATGAGTGATGAAACCATGCGGCATATTTTTGAGCCATTCTTTACGACGAAACAGGTTGGCCATGGCACCGGACTTGGTCTTGCAAATGTCTACGGGATCATCAAGCAGCACAATGGTTATATCTCGGCTCTGAGCAGGCCCGGAAACGGTACGACCTTTAAAATCTATTTCCCGCTGACTGACGAACGGCCGAACAGCGTTGAGCAGTCGCAAGCGGTCGGCGGCCAGAAACAGGCTGGCGTGGAAACCGTTCTGCTGGTCGAGGACAATGAAATGGTCCGTACGATGGTCACTGATCTGCTGGATGGGTTCGGTTACACTGTGCTGGTCGCGGATCATCCCGAACAGGCACTCGAAATTGTCCGAAAGGCAGCCACAAAGATTGATCTGGTTATCACCGATGTCGTTATGCCGGGAATGAACGGAAAACAGCTTTTTGAACAGATAACTACCGATCATCCCGAAATAGACAAGGTGCTCTACATGTCGGGTTACACCAACAACGTGATTGTCACCAACGGCGTCCTGGAAGAAGGGCTGCATTTTCTGCAGAAGCCATTCACAGCCGATGCGCTGATGGCCAAGGTCGTCGATCTGTTGCACCCGGCGGCATGATCCGTTCCGAATCTGGAACGAATCCGTCCCGTCCCTCTTAGTTCCCGCTTGAAATCAATCGACTGCGCCCCGAGGAAAGCCCTTCAAATCTGAAGCGTCCCAGGTAAGTTCCCCCTTTATACAACCCGCTCTCTCCCGCTGGAAGATACTGGCCGCTGGTGTTGTCGAGGCGGCCGGAAAACTGGTTGTAGATGTCATTGCCGAAACTTTCCTCTGCCATCGGGAGCTGGAAAACCGCCAGTCTGGTTTTTCCGCCGGTCAGAGCCGGGAAAGTTGCCGCCCGGCCCGCCTCTGAAAGTGAGCCGGCTGAAACCCGTTGGGCATAACCGCTGTAGTTGGCGGTGAATTTTGCAGAAAGCTGCAGTTGTGCCGTCCCGGAACCGGTCAGATGCAGGTCGTAAAGCGGCTGCCATCCGATTTCGGTGGTGGCGTAACGCACAGTCAGCTTGCCGCGGGGCGGTGTGACATTGATGCGCGCCGTGCACTTTCCGCTTCTGCCGCTCTTTTTAAGCGCGGCAATGCGGTTGTCGATCTTCTTGATCTCCTGTTCGGTCTTGCGGCGGGCGGTGTAGACCGACTCCAGTTGGGCGATGGCGTAGTCGGTTCCCTGGCGGATGGTCTGCATCGGATCCGGATTGTTCTTGGTCTTGCGGGGAGCCTTGCCGCTCTGGGATTTGGCGGCGGCCGTGAAGATCTTTTCCCGGGTCGCCAGAGCCTGCAGACGGTCCTCCAAGCGCTGGCGCTGTTCGGTCAGCGCCTCAAGCTCCTTGCCGGTTTTACCATCCTGGCGGGCAGCGCTGACCTCGACTCCCTGGATGGTCGTGCCGGATGCCGGAACTACCTTCAGGGTGCCTTCCAGCAGGCCTGCTTCCAACGGTACCTCCGCGATCCCTTTCATCGCAACCGCTTCACGTTCAATAACAGCACCGTCCCGGTAAAATGTAATACTGTTGTCGGCCCGGGCGATGCCGGCAGTTACGATCAGTGCGCCTATGCTTGCAAGTGTGGCCATCTGCATAAGGTTTCCCCCTGTTTTTTTGTGCCCCCCTGCCTTTTGGGGGGGGATTTCCTGAGTGCCGGTCAACACACGGAAAGCGACCGCTCAGAGCGAGTCCTTCCACTCCTTCAGGGCAGCCGGGTTCTTGATAAGGAGCGTTCGCCGGTTAAGTTTCTCAAGGACGTCGGCCTTGATGAAGTCATTTAGAATTTGGGAGATGGTCTGCCGGGTAGTGCCGACCAGCAGGGCAATATCCTCCGTGCTCAGCCCCAGTTCGACGATCGTGCCGTCACTAGTGTGACGACCCCGCTCCGCCGCCGCTCCGAGCAGGTACTCCACCAGTCGCCGTCGCACGTCCTTGAAGACCAGGCCTTCGATCGTCGATATGGAGTTTTTGAGCAGGTCTCCCAGTACCTTGACCATGGTGAGTGACACCTCGGGAAGGGCCGACAGTTGTTGTTGAAGCTTGGTGGTATTGCAGACCAGGATTTCGGTGCCGTCCAGGGCCTGCACAAAGGCCCTGGTATGTGTGCTGTAGACATCGCCGGCCTCCAGGAACGTGAGGGTGAATTCCTTGTCTTCGTAGGCCAGGTACACCCGTACCCTTCCACTCTTGACAATGAAGACCAGGTTCCTTTCCTCGAAGGGAGAGTAAATCAGGCTTTTTTTGGGGAAACGCTGTGTAGTGAAGTCCTTGAGGAGGTTTTCATAATCGGGGGAGCTGAAGAGTCTCAGGAGATTCATTTCAGTCAGCTTCATCTTGGCAGGCACTGTTTTTCCTCTCAGCAGTGTTCTAAAAACAATAGTGAAATTCAGTCTACCTATGAGGACTTTGTAAGTAAAGACCGAAACCGGCAATCAATAGCCGTACCTTCATATTCTTGAAATCATGCTTTCCTGTAGGTACTGCCTTCCGCTGCCGGTCAGGCGAGCAACAATCCGGTCCTTTATTTCCCGCACTTCCGCCAGTGAATTGAAGGCAGCCTTGTCCGGTGCAGTATTTTCCTGGTCGGCCCGTTTGATCTCCTCGCTGTAGGTTATGAATCCGAGCAATCGATTGTGGGGTAGTGCCGTTTCAATCAGGTGCCGGTCTATATCGTCACGTACTTTGCTACCGACAACGAAGACCTGATTAATGCCCACGTCTTCAGCCAGCTTCGTGATTTGACAGGCGGTCTGAATGCTGCGTTGTCCCGGTTCTACCACGACTACCAGCGCATCAACGGATTCGGCCGTCCGCCTGCCGAGGTGTTCCAGGCCGGCCTCCATATCCATGATGACCACATCCTCCTGTGTCAGGAGAAGATGTGCCATCAGGCGCCTGACCAGGGTGCTCTCGGGGCAGGCGCAGCCGCTGCCGCCGCTTTCAAGGGTTCCCATCCATAAAAAACGCACCCCTTCATGGCTCAGGCAGAATTTTTCCGGCAGATCACTGACCGTCGGATTGAGCTTGAACATCGTTCCATACCCGCCGTTTGCCCCTGTCCGCTCCTCTGCCAGTTCCTTCATCTTGGCAATCGGCTGCAGCCATCTGGCCTGCTCGTGCGGGATTCCCAGCGAAGTAGCCAGGTTTGCATCGGGGTCGGCGTCGATTGCCAGCACCCGATTGCCGTCGTTGGCAAAAGCACGGGCAAGCAGGCTGGCGAGGGTGGTTTTGCCCACTCCTCCCTTGCCGGTAATCGCAATTTTGATGCCTTTCGAAGCAGGCCCACTATCGGCCTGCTGTTGGTTTTGGTGGTGATGGGAATGCTCACCGTGGTCGTGTTGATCGCACATGCTAATGTCACCGTCCTTAGGGTATTAGGACGGGGCTTTTCGGCCCCGCCCCGTTTGTATGAAGCCTATATTCCGAGCGATTTGCGGCGCTCGTCGATGGTCGTCAAAAGTTTGTCCGCCGCCCGCTCCGGGTCGAGTTCGACGATAAAATAGCCGCCCAGCAGCTGCTTGGCTGTTTCAGTCAGCAGTTCCGCCACCAGCGGCGACCCGCTTATCTGGGGCATGGTTCCCAGATGGGTCGGGATTCCGAGGGCCACGCTCCAGGTCCCGATTGCAACCGCCTTTTCGGACATGGCTTCGGGAGCCGAGGCCACCAGGGGCAGGCTGTCCAGGTCAACTCCCAACCGGTTGGCTACTGCCACCGCTACCGCCACTGCCCGGCTGTTGTCGACGCAGGACCCCATGTGCAGCACCAGCGGCAGGGGGCCGCCGAGCCCGGCTGCGGTTCCGATCGCGGTCAGTACGGACTTGAGTGATTCCCCGGCGTACTCCAGGGTCGCCTCCTGGGTCATCATGCCGTGCTTGGCAAAGGAACCGGCGCCGCAGCCGGTGGCCAGCAGCAGGACATTGTTGCGGGCCAACTTGCGGGCGATGGTCACGAAGCTGCTGTCCTGGGTGATCCGGGTGCTGTTGCAGCCCGCAAACAGGGCGATTCCCCGGATGTTGCCATTGACGATGTTATCGAGCAGCGGTTTGAGCGGGTCATCGGCGTTCAGGGCACCCATCGCTCCCATGATGGCCTCGGCACCGAAGCCGACCACCGCGGTCTGCTTGAAGTCCGGGATGGTGACCCGCTGCGGATTGCGCCGCCTGAAGGCCGCGATGGCCAGGGTGACGATCTGCCGGGCGTTATCGGCGGCAGTCGCCTCGTGGAAGCTGACGTGGGTCGTACCGGAAATCTTGCTGTCATCCATGGTGGTGATGATCTCGGTGTGGAAGCAGGCGCCGATCTCGCTGATGGACGGCATGATACACTGCACGTCCACCACCATGGCATCCACCGCCCCGGTGACCAGGGCCAGCTCCTGGGAGAGGTAGTTTGTGGCAAGCGGGATGCCGCGTCGGACCATCACCTCGTTGCCGGTGCAGCAGACTCCCACAATGTTGATGCCACTCTTCGCACCGGCCCGGCGGGCCTCCTCCTCCATCTGCAGGGCTACATCGCAGACCACTTCGCTCAGCAGTGGATTGTGACCATGCAGCGCGATGTTGACGGCATCTTCCTTCAGGACTCCCAGGTTTGCGGCGGTGACCGCCGGTTGGGGAGTGCCGAACAGGACATCGGAAATTTCCGTAGCCAGGCACATGCCGTTGAAGTCGGCCAGGGCCCCCTTGATCCCGCCGAGTACCAGGTTGACGGGGTCCGCATCGCAGCCCACATTGGTGCGGGCCATGATCTGGGTGACGACCGCATCGATGTTGTGGGGCAGAACCTGCAGGCCGGCCAGTTTTTCGAGCCGTTTGCCGGTCAGGGTTGACTCGATCCAGCTGCACGGTTTGTCATGGTCCTGATTCTGGAAATCCCATAACGTGGCCAGGGCGACCGCCTTGGCCATGCTAGGAATATCTTTTCCGGCGGTCTCCAGGCCGAGCTTTGTGGCAATGGAACGGAGCTTGGCCTCATCCCGGATGGTGTAATCGGGAAGTTTTCCTTCAGCCACCCCCAGCAGGGCCAGGGCCACGTGACGGCCGTGCTCGGAATGGGCCGCCGCCCCGCCGGCGATCATGCGGATGACGTTGCGGGCCACGATCGTGTCGGCGTCGGCGCCGCAGATTCCCCGCTGTGGTCCGTCACCGAACGGGTCGATGCGACAGGGACCTTTCCAGCAGATGCGGCAGCAGACTCCGAGCTGGCCGAAACCGCACTGGGGCTGCATGGCCTTGTAGCGGTCCCAGACGGTGGCAATTCCCTGCTTCTTTGCCACCGGCAGCAGCGCTGCCACGGACGGATCGATGGAGTTGTTCATGGTCATGGTTTTTCCTTCCTTTGTGTAATTACAGCTCCTGATTGGCGTTCTTTTTCCGCTAATCATCTTAAACAGATCCCCTCCCCCAGCGGGGGAGGGTTAGGGAGGGGGGGGAAAGGCCGCCAATGCAGCGCCCCCCTCCCAACCTCCCCCCGCTGGGGGGAGGAACAAATGATTGTGCATTTTCCGTCGAGCGGAAGATTAGCACTAAATCAGATTCCAACTTGATTTGAAGCCGGTGTGAGATGTCGGTGGGACTGGGCGAGTTCCGCCACCCTTGCTTCGAGCTGTGCCTGGCGGAATGCGTCCATGTCGATCAGGCTGATGGCTTTGGTGGGGCAGGCCTCGATGCAGGCCGGTTGGTCTCTCCCGGTGTGGGCGCAGAGGTCGCACTTGCGGGCCACCCCCCGGTTGGTCCGCCACTGGGGTGCCGCATCGCCCTCGGCCTTGACGCTGATGGCGCCGAAGGGGCAGACCATCACGCAGACCTTGCAGCCGACGCAGTTCTTTTCCCGAATGGTGACCATGCCGTCCTGCTGGACGATCGCTCCGGTGGGACAGGCAAAGGCACAGGGCGCCTCTTCGCACTGCCGGCACTGGATCGGCATTGTCACTCCCCCGGCCGTCACAACCCGGTTGCGGGGCCTGAGTGTGAGCCCTTGCAGGGCCGCCGTGTACAGGTCGCACCCTCCGTGGGCGATGGCGCAGGACATCTCGCAACTGTGGCAGCCGAGACACCTCGCAGGGTCGGAAAATATGATTGCATTCTCAAGTTGCTGTTTTTTCACTCTGTTCTCCTTTGCATGTTGCCTCCAGACTTTCGATGTACAGTTCCTGACCGTTCAAGAGCGCCACGGTATCGCCGCGGCAGCAGGGACAAACCGAATCGTACCTGACGACCCTGGAGCTGATTCCGCAACTTCCGCAAAGCCCCATCAGCGGTACTGTCCCGATCATCAGTTCCGCCCCCTGGGCGGCGGTTCCCTCCGCCAGCACCTCGAAGCAGGCCGTGAGCGTCATCGGTTCCACCGCCGTCAATTCACCTACCTTCAGACAGACCCGTGAAATGGTCTCGATCCGGTGTTCTTTCACCTTGCGGTTGATAATCTCAAAGAGGCTGCTGACGATGGCTATCTCGTGCATGACATGTTCCTCAGCGGTCGGTGCAGGAGATGCAGGGATCGATGCTGTTTACGATCAAGGGGATGTCGGCTACCCGCTGCCCCTTCAGCATCACCTGCAGGGCATCCCAGTTCATGTAGCTGGGGACCCGCCACTTGAGGCGCACCGGCATGTCCGTCCCGTCGGTGTTGAGATAATAAATCAGCTCCCCACGGGGCGCTTCCGACTTGGCGATCGTCTCCCCGGCCGGAATCTCCGGCAGGGTGTCGCTGCAAAGCGGTCCCGGCGGCAGGTCGACCAGGCACTGTTCGATCAGAGAAACCGCCTCCCGTGCTTCCCGCAACCGCACCATGGCCCGGGCCCGGACGTCGCCGGCCTGCTCCACCGCAACCTGGAATCTCAATCGATCATAGGCCCAGTAGGGGCTTTTTCGACGCACGTCGTAGTCAATGCCGGAAGCCCTTGCCACCGGCCCGACCACGGCGTAATTGATGGCATCCCGGTTAGGCAGGACCCCCAATCCTTCGGTTCGTGTCCTGATGGCGTGGTCCGTGGCGTAGATCCGGTACAGTTCCTCCAGCGGGCCTTTGATCCGCTCCATCTGTTTCCCGAGATACACGGCCGACTCCGGAGTCAGGTCGTAGCGCACCCCGCCGATGCAGTTGGCGGCCAGGTCCATCCGGTTGCCGTAAATCGACTCCTTGGTGTCCTGCATGATCTCGCGAACCTCCATCACCCTTTTGAAGAGAGTCCCCTGGCCGATGATGTGGGCAATGATGGCGCAGTTGAACAGGTGCGAGGAGATCCGCTTGATCTCGTCGGCAATGGCTCGCAGGTACTCGGCCCGGGCCGGAATCCGGATGCCCGCCAATTCTTCCACCGCCGTGCAGAAAGTGCTCGGGTGGCTGTTGGAGCAGAGCGAGCAGAGCCGTTCCAGCAGGGTGATGTTCTGGTAGAAGTTGCGCTTCATCACCAGATGTTCCATCCCCCGGTGGACGTGGCCCGCCAGGACGTCGAGCCCCACCACGATCTCGCCATCGACTTCCACACTGAAGTACATCGGCTCCTCCAGGGCGAGCTGCTGGGGACCGAGCGTTATTACCGTGCCGCTCATTGGAGCTCCTTCCGGTTGTTACCGCTCCGGGCCATGACCTTTTCCCAGAGCGCCTTGCTGTTGGCGCCGTTACTGAAGGTGGAGTAGGGGATCAACCGCTCGAAGGCCGCCGGGTCGATGGACCGGTCGAGGAAGAGCCGCCGGGGGGCGGGGTGGCCGATCACCTGGATATCGTACAGTTCCATGAATTCCCGCTCGTGCCAGTCGGCATTGCGGAAGAGGGGGGTCAGCGACGGGATTCGGGCTCCCTCCAGCGGCAGCTCGATGCCCAGCGTCAGGGTCGTGCCGTCCAGGTCGAAATGGAAGGCGATCTCACGCACCCCCTTCTGTTTCGCTGAGTCGGAGAGATAGGCAGTTATCATGCTGAGCCGTCCCTCCAGACCGGCTACCGCCTCGGCTGCCGGCAGAATGAGGGCCGCCTCCCGCAGCCGGCACCAGCCGGTCATTACACCTTTGATGTTGATTCTCCACTCAATGGTGACCTCCGCGCCGGTCCGGAGCGAGAGCGTTTCCGAAACCTTTTCCTTGAAATCAATCATCGTCTTATTCCTCCGAGGCTCTGTTTTTGCCGGCATTCCGGACAAAGGGTTTTCAGTCGCTCGATTTCCGGGTTTGTCTTCCGGTAGGAGACCCGCAGTAGTTCCGGGGTTGCCGGAAGCATGATATGGCCGCAGCCGGTGCAGGCAACGAATGGGATGAAACCCTGCTCGGTCAGACTGAACTTGTCTTCCTGAAAGTGGGACAGCTGCCATTGATCGGTCACTGTCAGTGCCTTGGTGGGGCAGTAATGGCTGCAAAGCCCGCAGAAGACGCAGCTGTTATGCCACAGGGTAAAGCGCAGCCCCGGGCCGAGCTCGTCGATACGAATTGCTCCGCCGGCACAGACGTGTTCGCACATGCGGCATCCGACACAGGCCGCCGCGTTGAAGCGCATCTTTCCTCGCAGCCCGAGCGGGGCAGCCGCGTCTTCGTCATAGCTGCCGGGAACGGCCGGTTCGGGCAAAGTCTGCCCGCATCCGGAGAGTTCCCGCCAGAGAGCCGCTGCCTTGGCGATGCCTGCGAGAATGGCCCTGGGATGCGGCGGACAGCCTGGGACGTTGACATCCACCGGCAGATAGTCGTCTGCGGGGCCTGCCACGGCGTAACTGTCGCGAAAGACTCCGCCGGAAATCGGACAGACTCCCACCGCAACCGTCACCTTCGGCTTTGGCACCTCCCCATGAAGGCGAAGCACCTTGTCCTTGACGCGTAGCGTCAGCGGCCCGGTGATCAGCACGATGTCGGCCTCGGCGGGAGACTCACTGTAGCAACATCCCAACCGCTCCACATCGAAGCTGGCAACGGCAGCGGTGGCAGCCAGCTCTACATCGCAGCCATTGCAGGAACCGGCATTGATGCGGTACAGGCGAACGGGGGGGATTGGATTGATTACAGGCCGGGTTTCCATGAAGTTCCCTTTCGTCGGGGATGACGCAAAATCTGGTCGGCCCGCTTTACGGGCTGATGGCTGTTATGCGTTGTAGCGACTATAGGTAAAATCTGGTCAGCGGTCTGTCGGGTGGCCGACAGTTTTCTGAAAAATTTAAACAGGGGTGCCGGGGGCTTGGATATGTATGTTTTTACAGGGTTTTGGAAGAAAGGCCGGTTGATCGGTAAAATGTGGGGAAAAGCCGGGAATTAAACTGCGGCTGGCTTCAATTCATGGCAGGCGGCTTGCTGCTTGACCAGCGGATCAACATCAGGATCTGAAATATAATAACCAAGTTGCGAATGCTGAAGGCTGCGTCTATACTCTCACAAAACTCTTGAAAGGCGACCGACATGGATTTTGAAGAGGAAGTCACCGTCAAAGACATAGTCAATTTCTATATAAAAATCAACGACGCATCCAAGGCAAAGCGGGAAATAGCGCAGCTGTCCTCAAAGGACAAGGCCGGTGCTTTCGAGATCATTGCCGCCTCCACGGCCACCCGCGATTTCCGGGTCGAAGTCGCCCGCTATTTCATCTACGACCTGGATGCCCGCGTCCGCAGAAAAGCGGAACATTTCATGGAGGATCTCGTCCCGGGCTGGGTCACCGATCCGGCTGAAAGCATTCTGAAACTGCTCAAATCCGCCGACGGCAAAGGGGAGGCCGGCCGCAACTCGGCGGTCAAGTTTCTGTTTGGAATCGTCGATTCCAGCAGTCTGCGCGATACTTTCATGACGCTGCTCAACAGCCGCAACCGGGCCCTGATGATAGAAATTCTCACGATTCTGGAGGATTATATCGATTGTTCCCGGGATGAGCAGGAACAGGTCAGGATCTTTGACGCCTGTCTGGAAATTGTCGTTTCCGACGATGCCGACCAAAACATCAAACATCATGCCTCCAACCTGTTGAGCGTGTTTTTCAAGAAAGTCACTTCCACCGAACTGGGCGCGACCCTGAAACGTAAATATATTGAAAAACAGGTGGAAAAGGCCGAGGCGGTCTATCGCTATCTCAGCAGTGGTTCATCGGGTTTGAACAGCACCTTTCTGGCGGATCTGCTGCGCCCGCTGAATGACGGAGGAAGCGGCTATCAAATAAAAATTCTGGACTATTTCCGAATGATCCTTGAAAAGGCCAAGAGTCCCGAAGATGCTGACACCGTTCTGGACACCTATCCCGATTACTGGAACCAGGATGAACTGCCCAAGGATCAGAAAATCCGTTCGATCTGTTCCAGAATACTCAAAGCGGTTGATGAACTGTGGGAAGCGACCAGCGACGAGGAAGTCCGGGCCTTGATCATCCGAATCCGTTACGGCGAGTATGCCAACAAGCGTGAACTGCTGGAGCAGATGCGCGGCAAAATGGAGGGCGAAGCCCTGAGCAAGGTCGCGCTGGAAAAAATGTCGCTGATGCTGCGGTGTTTTCTGAATCCTGGTGAACCGGAAACGCTGAAACTGCAGGCTTCCCAATTACTGCTTTTCAAGATGAATGATCCTCAAAGCAGGCTGGCGGCCTTGAAATACCTTGCGGCCTGTCTCGAAAACAAGAAGCTTGGCAAAGCAGAGGTGGGCAGCATTGCGGCTGTGATCGAGTCGTTGCTGGCCGACAAACATCTGGGAGGGCGGGTGCGGGAAAAAGCGCAGTACCTGCTTTTTATCGCCGATCCGTCGCGGCTGAAGAGCGAAGAAGAGCTTAAATCGGCCTTGAGTTACCTGCGGGGCATCGCTGAAGGTGAAGGGTTTGCATCCGAAAGCGCCCGACAGCGGGTGTTGCTGTCATTGAGTGCGCTGATGGAGTTGCCGGACCTCGCTGAAAAACTGAAGAAGGCGGCTCTGTATCTGGAATTCAAGATCCACAACCCGAAGGGAAATGCGACCTGGGAGAAACTGGGCTAATACGGCTAACTATGGTTTCATTCTGCAGATTTTGAAAGCCGAAAAGCTTAGACATCTTTTGTGCCAGAAAACGGGGGAAGGTCACTGTACTAATCAGATCGGAAATTGCTAGGTGACGATGACAGCGGCCAAAACCGTCACCGCCACCTTCACCAAAGCCCCCAAGGCCAAGATCGGTGCAGCTCCCTATGAATCGCTGAACCTGGCCTATATCGGAGCTGCCGCCAGCGGTTCCACCATTCTTGCTCTGGATACGGAGCTGGCAGAAAGCCTGAACATGAACAGCGGCAAGGCGATCACACTGATTGGAGGACATAAGGCGGATTATAGCGGCAAGAGCGGTCTGCCGACGGTCTTGAAGGGGCTTCTGACCATCGGCACTGGCAGCCTGACAGTGGAGGGGCTGGTGGTGAAGTAGATTATAGCCTGCATTTATGCGCTGATCTTCCGCTGTACCCTGCTCCATGAGGGAGAAGGTGGCCGAAGGCCGGATGAGGGGGCTGCGGTGTCCATGATTCCGGCTTTCCCCCCTATTCCAAAACAGAGCAGGTTGATGTTTCGGCTGCACGGCTCAGATCAATTCTCCAGGAAATGGTACTATCCTGAATCACTACGCCAGATTTAAGGTAATTATTACAATAGAAAAATACCAAGCCGCCAAGGATGTGCAGGAAATTTTATGTAAATTCCAGAGGCCATGTGTTATGATTTAAGTACCTTAATAGGTACTTAAAGGAGTATGTAAATGAATGTCATTCCTGCACAGGAGATCAAACGGCGCGGTATTGCTGCTCTGGACGATATCATTGCCAAAGGCGATGTGCATATCATCCGCAATAACCAGCCTCAGTATGTTGTAATGTCTGAAGTGCGTTACCAGGAATTAGTGTCAGAGGCCAATGAGGCCTATCTGGCGCGGGTGCGGGCCTCGCTGGAGGATGTCAAGGCGGGCAGAATCAAGCAGTTTGCCTCGGCTGATGAATTGCTTAAAGCGCTTGATGCAGAAGTTGACTGATGTACATTGTAACCACTCCACAGCAGTTTCTGCGTCAGGCCCGCAAATTCTTCAAGAAACACCCTGACCTGAAACCCCGCTTTGCAGAAATTGTTACCGAACTGCGGCTGGATCCCTTTCAATCCGCTCTGAAGCTGCATCCGCTGGGTGGGAAACTGGCCGGTTGTCAGGCCGTCAGTCTCACCTACAGTTACAGAATCACCCTTACTTTACTTGTAACGGAAAAGGAGATCATTCTTCTAGATATTGGCAGTCATGATGAGGTGTATCGCTGAAGGTTTCTTTCTTTTTCCCAGATGAACAAATCAGGAAGCATTATGGCCTGCCACTTATCGCTCAAAATCCTGCTTGTTAACCCACAATCCTGCCGCCCCCCAGCACCTCATCTCCGTGGTAGAAAACCAGTGCCTGTCCCGGTGTAACGGCTTTCTGCGGTTCGTCGAAAATGACTTCACAGCCGCCTTCGGCGGTCAGGCGTACTTGACAGGCCACCGGCTGGTGGCGGTAGCGGATCTTGCAATGGCCCGCAAACTGGTCGGCTTCCGGCGCAATGATCCAGCTGACATCTTCCGCTTTCAGGCCCTTCGCAAAAACATTGGGCTGCTCCCCAACCACGACCAGATTCCGTTCGGCATCGATGGCCGTTACATACAGAGGTTCGCTCCAGGCGATCCCCAGCCCTTTGCGCTGACCGATCGTATAGCGGTGGGTGCCCTGGTGACGCCCGATGGTCTGTCCGTCCATGTGTACGATGTCGCCCGCTATTCCCGGCAGAGCCCCGCTTCCTTCCAGAAAAGCGACGTAATCATCATTGGGGATGAAGCAAATCTCCTGGCTGTCGCTTTTTTCTGCCACCGGCAGGCCGAATTCGCGGGCCATCCGGCGTACTTCGTCCTTGCTCTCGATGTTGCCCAGCGGGAACAGAATCTGTCGCAATTGCTGCTGCGAGAGGGTGTAGAGGAAGTAGGATTGGTCCTTGCGGATGTTGCGGGCCGTGCGCAGGTGGCAGGTACCGTCCGGGTCGGTTGTTTTGCGGACGTAGTGGCCGGTGGCCAGCTGGTCGGCGCCCAGTTCCCGGGCCTTGTCCAACAGTCGGCCGAACTTGATGTAGCGGTTGCAGCGCACACAGGGGTTGGGGGTCTGGCCGCAGCGGTATTCGTCGATGAAATCACTGATGATCAGGTTGCTGAAATCATCCTCAAAATCGGCTACATGATGGGGGATGCCCAGATGAGCGGCCACGACGGCGGCATCATGGACCGCTGAACCGGCACCGCTGGTGCGCGGTTCGAACAGGCGCATCGTGATGCCGATGATCTCGTGCCCCTGTTGTTTCAAAAGGGCGGCGGTGACGGATGAATCGACGCCGCCGCTCATGGCGACCGCTATTGTGCTCATTGCTCTTCTCCCAGGATGATCCGTACGGCCTGATTGGCCTGATGGTGTGCGGCAATACCGACCCGGGGCGCCATCAGGCCGTTGCCCGGTTTGGCTTCCGAGACGTCGTCACCCACCAGATGAAGTCGCCGGGATACGCGGCGAGTTGAAATCGAGTTGTTCGGCCCGTAGCCAGCCAGGCCGGAAGCGGCCACGACCGTTGCTTGCGGCAGTTTGTCGAGTACGGTGTCCACCAGCATCGCTTTCATGTCGGCCCGATCGAAGGCTTCCACAACGACCGGGCAGGGGGCGAAAATGTCCGCTATGTTTTCAGGCGTCAGCAGCAGTGGGTGTGGCTCGACGCTGACATAGGGATTGATTCTGCTCAGGTTTTCGGCCAATGCCTGTACCTTGAGGCAGCCGATCTGGTCGATGAAGTACTGCTGGCGATTGAGGTTGGAGGGTTCTACGACGTCAAAGTCGGCGATGATCAGCCGTCCGACCCCGATGCGGGCCAGTGCCACCGCCACGGCCGAGCCGAGTCCGCCGACGCCGGCAATGCCGACGCAGGCCTGCTTTAACTTAGCATGCACTCCGGGGGTGTGCCGGGCCGCCATCAGGCTTTCCAACTCATCCCGGTCGGGTTGCTGCCCGCGCCGGATCAGGAAGGCCTCGTCGCCCTCTTTCAAGAGTGTATCGCCAAGAGACGGAAAGCCGTTCAGAATCAGTACGTCCGCGCCAGGTTTGTGTACTTCCGCCAGCATCGAAAGAGAAAGGCCGTTGTTGACTTCGACCCATTTTTCATTGATGCGAATTTTCACCAGATCAGCCCATGGCCTGCTGCAGATCGGCAATAAGATCGTCCGGGTCTTCCAGGCCGACCGAGAGCCGCACCAGCGTATCCTTGATGCCCTTGCGTTCCCGTTCTTCCTTCGGCACCGAGGCATGTGACATTTTGGCCGGGTAGGAGATGATGCTCTCGACCCCGCCCAGGCTGACCGCAAAGGCCGCCAGGTGGGAACCTTCCAGGAGCCGTTTGGTGGTTTCATAGGAGTCCAGCTCGAAGGAAAAGACCGCTCCTGGCCCATCGGCCTGGGCGGCATGGATCGCATATCCGGGATGTTCCGGCAGACCGGGGTAGTGCACGGCGGTGACCCGCTGGTGCGCCTTCAGCCAGTCGACAATTTTGAGTGTGTTCCGTTGGCTCTGATCCATTCTGACCTTGAGGGTCTTGACGCCCCGCAGCGTCAGGAATGAATCCTGCGGGCCCAGCCCGGTTCCGAAGGCGTTCTGGATGTAGCGGATGCGCTGTCCCAATTCCTTGTCCTTGACGACGGCAAAACCGCACAGAACGTCGCTGTGGCCGTTTAGAAACTTGGTGCCGCTGTGCAGGACGATGTCGCAGCCCAGTTCCAGCGGGCGCTGCAGATAGGGGGTCATGAAGGTGTTGTCCACCAGGGTGATGATGCCGTGGCGGCGGGCGATTTCAGCCGCACCGCGCAGGTCGGTCACCTTCAGGAGCGGATTGGAGGGGGTCTCCAGGTAGATGCCCTTGGTTTCCGGCCGGATGGCGGCTTCAATGGCGTTCAGATCGGTGGCGTCCACAAAGCTGGAGCTGATGCCCATGCGGCTGAAGATGGTAGAAATGACCCGGTAGGCGCCGCCGTAGACGTCGTCGCAGACCACCAGATGGTCGCCGGGGGAAAAAATCATCAGGGTTGTGGATATGGCGGCCATGCCGGAGGCGAAGGCCAGACAGCGGCTGCCCCCCTCCAGTACGGCGATCGTGTCTTCCAGCGCTTCGCGGGTCGGGTTGTCGCCCCGGGCATAGTCATATTTGCTGAAATGGTCCACCGACGTCTGACGGTAGGTGGAGATCTGGTAGATCGGCACCCCCAGGGCGCCGGTCTGCTGGTCAACCGTCGGGCCGCCATGGATCAGTTTTGTCGCGAGTTTCATGTATATTCCCCTTATCCTTCCAGTGCCTGCCGCAGATCTTCAATCAGATCGTCCACATCCTCGATCCCGACCGACAGGCGCAGTAAAACATTATTTATGCCGAGCCGGGCGCGCAGTTCGGGCGGGATGTCGGCGTGGGTCTGCACCTCCGGGAAGGTGATCAGGCTCTCCACTCCCCCCAGGCTTTCGGCGAACGAGATCAGCCCGGTTTTCAGCAGAACCTGCTCCACCAGAGCGTGATTGTCAACCTCAAAGGCGATCATGGCGCCAAAACCGCCGCAGTTTTGTTTCATCAGGCCGTGGTGAGGGTGATCGGCCAGACCCGGAAAATGCACCCTGGTTATGCGCGGATGGGCCGCCAGCCAGGTCGCTATTATCAGGGCGTTTTCCTGCTGGCGATCAAGACGTACCGCGAGGGTCTTCATGCCGCGGATCGTCAGCCAGGAATCCTGCGGACCCAGCGTCGCGCCGACCGAGTTCTGGTGGAAGTAGACCTGCTCCGCCAGTTGCGGATCCTTGACCGTCACCAGGCCGGCCACGGTGTCGTTATGCCCGGCCAGATACTTGGTGGCGCTGTAAACGGCGATATCGGCGCCCTGCTCCAGCGGGCGCAGCAGATAGGGGGTCAGAAAGGTATTGTCGGCGATCAGCAGCAGATGGTTCTCCTGGCAGATGGCGGCGATGGCCGGCAGGTCAGCGAATTTCAGCAGCGGATTGGTGAGGGTTTCGACGAAAACCGCTTTGGTGGTCGGCAGCATGGCAGCCCGCACGGCGGCGGTATCGCTGGTGTCGACATACGTAAAGGAAAGGCCGTATTGGCTGAAAATCTTGTCGAACAGGCGGCAGGTGCCGCCGTACAGGTCTTCGGTCACGATGATATGATCACCGGACTTGAACAGCAGCAGCAGATTGGCGATGGCCGCCATGCCGGAAGAGTAGGCGAAGCCGCGCGCGGCCCGGTCCAGCCGTGCGATGCCGTCCTCCAGCGCCTGGCGGGTGGGGTTGCCGGAGCGGCTGTAGTCGTAGCCGGTGCTCTGACCCAGTCCCGGATGGCGGAAGGTGGCGGTCTGATAAACCGGAACCGTTACCGCCCCGGTGCGTGTGTCCCATTCAAGTCCGATGTGTACTGCCTGTGTGCCGATGTTCATACGGTTACCTCCAAAAATTAATCCCCTTCCGGGGTGCGGAAGAGGATCTTTGGGATGGCGCTCTTCCTTATCTCCCGGAACCATTTCAAATTCCAAATCAAAGCGCTCTCTTCGTTGGCTCGTCTTCGGCTCCTCAACATACTCAATGTATGCCATCGTCGCCTCAATCCTTGCCGCCTTGATTTCATCTTTGATTTGAAATTTGAATAAAAGTTCCGCTGGATTTGGCACCTTGCCCTGGCGGGCTGGTTGCCGCGACGTCATAGGGCCAGTCCCTCGGTCGCTCTGGATAAGAAGTGTATGTTGACTAAAATGATACTAAAATTGTGGAATTAAAGTAGCAGTTGCTCTGTAAATTTGTCAATAATTATTTTGCCCATATCCTCAAAATCTGCTGTTGTATGCTCCGTTACAGGGAAGCATCCGTCCATCTGCCATTCACCAAGCGCATGATACCGAGAGGGTTGGCGTTCTTCAGCGGGGCGGGAAGGAGGCTGTCCGGATATCCCTGGTAGCAGACCGGGCGGAGGAAGCGATCCAGGGCCAGCGAACCGACCGAGGTTGTGCGGCTGTCCGATGTGGCCGGATACGGCCCGCCATGCACGATCGCATCGCAGACTTCCACGCCGGTCGGGTAGTCGTTGAGGATGATGCGGCCGACTCGTGTTTCAAGAGCTGTTATCAATGCCAGGCAGTCATTCAGCTCGCCCTGCTCGGCAAACAGGCTGGCGGTGAGATGGCCGTGCAACTCCGGGAGCAGCTCCAGCAATTCCTGCTGGTTGTCGATGGAAACCAGAACCGTAACCGGTCCGAAAACCTCATGTTCCAAGAGTTGATCCGGGTGCTGCAGCAGGGAGGAATCGGCACGGAAAACAGAGGGCAACGCCCGGTTCTCGTGATGCCTGCCGCCGTTCAGGCACGTAATGCCCGGCAGTCGGCACAGACGATCGATCCCGTCATCATAGTTCTTCAGAATCCCGCGGTTAAGCATCACCGCCGGCTCCTTTTCCCCGATTGCCGCGGCTAACTCGTCGCAGAACTGGTCGAAATATGCACCTTTGAATCCGATCACCAGTCCCGGCTTGGTGCAGAACTGGCCTGATCCCAGAGTGGCGGAAGCGGCCAGGCCGGCGGCGATCTGTGTGCCGCGCTCTTCAAGGGCGCCGGGCAGCAGGATGACCGGATTGATGCTGGACATCTCGGCAAATACCGGTATCGGTTCCGGGCGCTGGTGCGCCAGTGCGGTGAGAGCCTGTCCAGCCTGTAATGAACCGGTGAAAGCGACCGCCTTGATGCCGGGAGCTTTGACAAGATCCGCCCCGATGGCGGCGCCGCAGAGCATGCCGAAAACACCGGCCGGCAGATTGCAGCGCTGAACCGCACGGACGATCGCACCGGCTGCCAGCTCGGAAGTGGCCGGATGGCCGGGATGCGCCTTGACAACCACCGGACAGCCGGCCGCCAGGGCGGATGCGGTGTCGCCTCCGGCGACGGAAAAGGCCAGCGGGAAGTTGCTGGCGCCGAATACGGCCACCGGTCCCAGGGGTATGCGGTACTGGCGGATATCCGGCCGGGGCAGGGGCTGGCGTTCAGGGAGAGCCGTGTCAATCCGGACACCCAGGAAATCGCCCCGCCGCAGCACCTGGGCGAAGAGGCGCATCTGGTTGCTGGTGCGCTGCCGTTCTCCGCGAATCCGGGCTTCCGGCAGACCGCTCTCCCGCATAACCAGCTGAACGAAATCATCATCCAGCCCATCCAGTTCACCGGCAATCGTTTCCAGAAAAACGGCCCGCTCTTCGATTCCGGTCTGCCGGTAGTGAGCAAAGGCCGCTGTGGCAGCCGCGACAGCCTGCCGCACTTCTTCCCCGGTGGCTTCAAAAAACGTGCAGGGCAGGGCTGCGCCGGTGGCGGCATCAAAGGAGGAAAAGGTGACCGACGACCGGGCAACCCATTGGCCGTTTATACATTGTTTTCCGGTAATATTCATGCCACGCTCCTTTGCCCGCTTTATTCCGGCAGCAGTCCTTCCATTTCCGGCTTGAAGACCGCCCAGACCCTTTGCTTCATCTGCGCGAAGAACTCCCGGGTGACAATGGCGGGCAGGTTCACCTTGGGGTTGGGACTTTCAAAAACCTGATCCGGCAGTGTGTAGTCATCATCATCGTAACCTTGACGGCGCTCCAGCGCCAATCCGCGCAGATAGGCGCGACGAACGGCGGCGACGATCTCTTCGGACGAAACCTTCAATCCGGTCGCTTCGCCGATCGCCCGGGAAATCAGCTCATGCCCCATGCCGACGCCGACAAACTTGCACAGGCCGATCATGTCATAACCGACCTGCAGAAGACCCTGGCGGGTGATAACCTCGACCCAGTCATCCAGTCCGGTTTTCCCTTCCTTGGCAAGATACATGTGCGTTCCCATGGACATATGACCGCCGGCGATGGCAAAAGCGTAGGCCGGGTTGGTGTCCGGCAGGTAGGCCGGCAGTTCCAGCCCTTTGACATGCATGGCATATGAGGTTTCGCCGGTCTGCTCGGAAAGACGTTTGACCCCCCGCCCGACCTGACTCACGTTTCCCCGTCCAGTCTTCACAATCAGTTCCCTGATCTGATCGAACTGGCCGAATGTGACTCCATCGCACAGGGGCTTGTCAGGGTGGCGGGCGTTGTAGTCGAGCACATAGGATATGGTGGTGCCCAGGGAAATGGCGTCCATGCCCAGATAGTCGCAGAGATGGATCAGTTCCGCGACCTGGCGGCTGTCGTTGATGCCGATATTTGATCCGAACAGGATCAGCGGCTCGAAGTCGAACTTTGCGGCAAACGCTCCCCGGCTGCCGTCGGCATTGCGGTGATACAGGTTGTTGTGACAGCGGATGCCGCAGCGGAAACAGGCCTCGCTCTGGATGTCAAAATCCTTTTCCACGTTCGGGCGGAACAGTCCGGCGACATCCTCATCCCCCTTGGGACGGAAGTTGTTTTCCGGAACCGCGTGAAAGGCCTGCAATACATCAATGTTGGCCCAGGTTCCGCCGTGCCCTCCCTGGCTGATCGGCTGAAATCTGGCTGAACCGCCATTCTTGATGACATCCCGGTTGACGTCGCGCATATCAGGGGTGATTCGGCCCATTTTGTCGCCGCTTTGGGCAACAATGGCGATCAGGTTTTTGTACCCCATCATGCTGCCCATGCCGCCCCGGCCGGCGAAGCGTGTTTTTCCCTCTCCCGACTTGAGCTGATTATCCGTGCTCAAAACTATTGCGCCCATGTAGACTGTGTCGAAGTTTTCTCCGGCGGGGCCGATCACGGCAAAATGCGCATCCGCGTATTCCTTGTACAGAGCCATGATCTTTTCGTGACCGGTAAGCCCCAGCAGATGGCTGGCCGGCTTTATCTCGATCTGCGGGCCATGTTCGCCTTCAGTAAAAACCGCATATACTGGCGTTGCTGACCGTTTTTCAAAGATAACTTCATCCAGGCCGCTCCATTTCAGTTTGTTGCCGAAATTGCCGCTTCCGGCCGACCACATGGCCGATGGCAACCCCTTTCGCGACTGTTTGAGCGGACTATAGGATGAAAAATACGCTCTCAGGCCGGTCATTACGGTTGAACCGGTCAGAAGGCCGGTGTTGAGGATGAGCGGGTTTTCCGGGCAGTAGGCTTCCGTGATTTTACGTTCGGCCAGGATCTGGTATGATCTGCCGAAGCCTCCCAGGACATCTTCCAGGTTCCTGCAGGGCACATCTTCTTGAGTTGTTGTGCCGGCCTCCAGATCGACGATGCAGCGGCGGTACACTACGGAGGACGGATCCGCAACCGAGTTCTGATTGAGTATGCGCATGTTCTTGCTCCTTTTAATGAATTACCCGCCGTCAAGCATGGGAAGAAGGGACACTGTGTCGTTGTTGTGCAGCACCTCTTCAAGTGGTGCATGGTATCCGTTTTTCAAGCGGATAAGGTACTCTGATGGAATGCCAAGATCCGTTACGATGGTTTGAATGGTGCTGCCGTCCGTATATTCACGCACTGCAGACTGGAATCGACCGATGCATAACGAGCCATAGAGTTTCACCGTAATCTGCATACGCTTTTTCCTGTTAGCCATCATTGAATTCAATGCCAGAAATAAATAACCGGAATTTTACATCAAGATGTGAACAATTGCAATCATCTTGACATTTTTTAACGGGAAGAATGCCGGGGGGCAAAGCAGCCTCCGTCAAGTGCGGTCGGGCAGAGTCGATGATCGAAGATGTTTGCAGAGGTGGTAAAGTAATGAATGTGTTGTCTCGATCCTGCTTTATGCCAGAGGTGTTTGATTATGGAACCGAAATCTTCTCCTGCGACGGTGATACTGGTACATGGCCTCTGGATGAATGGTCTGGAGCTACGTTGGCTGGGGAGCCGGCTGGAACGTTGCGGTTTGAACGTGCGCTATTTCCGCTATTGCACCTGGCGTAGCTCATTGGCCGCTGCAGCCCAGGAACTGCGCAGTTTTGCCGGGCGGCAGGGCGGGGGGAGGTTGCATCTTCTGGGACACAGCCTGGGCGGAATTGTGATCGCCAAAATGCTGGAACAGGGTGCTCTTGCCAATCAGGGGCGCATCGTGCTGCTCGGATCGCCCCAGCAGGGGAGCGGGGCGGCTTTGGCGCTTGAGCGCTGCCGTGCCGGCCGCTTCATCCTTGGTCCGCTGGCCTGCGAGGGGCTTGTCCGCAGCCGTCCGGCCAGCCTGGCCGGTCGGGAACTGCTGGTTGTGGCCGGTACGCTTTCATTCGGTTTTGGCCGTTTTTTGGGTGTGGCTGTTCCCAATGACGGTACGGTGGCCGTTGTTGAAACCCAGGTGCCCGGCGCACATCAGATTCTGGTGCGGGCATCGCATATGGGGATGCTCTTCTCGAAAGCCGTCGCTGACGCTGTCAGAGGGTTTCTGCTGGGGGATGCGGAGTAAAAACAGAGGATTACGTTAAACCAGATGTCAGAACACGGGAGTCAAAATGATTATCTCCAATATGCGCTACCCCTTTGGCAGGAAATTGGCGATGGTGGAGACACCTTCATTTAACTGTCTGATCAAAACCGCCAAAGACGGCCTGTTCAGGCGGCAGTCCACCAGCTTTTCGGTTTTCGGTTCAGGTGCGGTACCCCGCCGCCTGGTCGCCACCCTGCAGTTTGGTGATCATCTGGATTCGGACGAGCGGCTGCGTATTCATGACATCATGGCCGAAATGCTGGATCAGGCCGGGATGAATGGCTCGTCACTTGATGAAGCTCTGCGGGGTGTTTTTGAGGATTTGGAAGGGAAAAATATCGGGCGGGGCACAATGCTGGGGTTATAGCGTCGCCGGGCAGAGCAGGCTGTCCACCGGGGTGTACTTTTTCGTGACGAAGTCCGAGCGGCTGCAGCCCAGGGAGTAGCGATAATTGCCGCAGCAGGAGTGGATGATGTTCGCTGCGGCCGGCTCGGGCGGTGTTCCGGATTCTTCATTCCGGCATGTCAGGCCGATAATCAGGTCAATAATGCTCTTCTCAACCTCTTCGGCGGTTTCACGCGAGGTTTGCCGATCCGAATCCGACGGCCGCACCGAATCCAGCCATTCAAAATCCTCCTCCTGGTAAGGGTGGCTGTGATAGGTTCCCAGAAACTGATAAGCCGGGAACGTTTCGGCCAGCTCCACGATCCGGTAAAAGTGGACTCCATGCACCTCGATGCCGTCCGCATCCCTGCTCATCACCATCTGGATCGGCACCGCCAGCGTTACGTTGAAGGTCTCGTCGTGCCCCTTTAAAATCCTCTGGCCGAAGAGCAGTCCGTAGGCCTCACCTTCCGGAGGCGTGCCGTTCGGCCTCCGGCGCATATCGGGGCGAAACCGGCTGGGATAGGCTTCGGCCGAGGCGAGCAGCAGAGACATGAAGGCCTGCTCTTCGATCCGTACGGTCGTTGTCGCCGCTTCACGCCGCTCATGCCGATTCTGGTCAGACATCGAAGGATTGCAGTTGATCGGGTATGACCACATTTTCGAGGCCCAGATCATCGCGCAGCGCAGCGGCCAGACTCGCGGAGGCTTCGTCTTCGCCATGGACGATAAAGGTTCGTTGCGGTTTTTTGTTCATGACCCGCACGAAATCGATCAGCCCCTGCTTGTCGGCATGGCCCGAGAAGCCTGGCAAAACCTCCACCCTGGCGCCCACCTGAAACTCTTCCCCGAAAATACGAACGACTTTCTCGTTTTCCACGAGCCGGCGACCGAGGGTGTCGGGCGCCTGCCAGCTGGTGAAGAGAACCGTGTTGCGCGGATCTTCAATCCGGTTGCGCAGATGATGGAGAATCCGGCCCCCCTCCAGCATGCCGCTGGAACTGATGATAATCGCCGGTGTTTTCAGGCCGTTAAGCGCCTTTGACTGCTCCACCGACTGGGTGTACTGTAGAAGGCCGAAGCCGAAAGGATTGTTGTCGTCGTCGGTCAGCAGAAACTCGCGGATTTCGTCATCGTAGACCTCCGGATGGAGGCGGAAGACATCGGTGGTGCGGGTGGCCAGCGGGCTGTCGATGAAAATCGGCAGATCGGGAATGGCGCCATTGCTGTGCAGCTTGTGCAGGGCGTAAACCAACTGCTGGGTGCGGCCGACGGCAAAAGCCGGAATTAGCAGCGACCCGCCACGGCTGACGGTCTGATTGACGATCCGTTCCAGCTCTTTTTCGGATTCGGAACCGTCGGGGTGCAGGCGGTCGCCGTAGGTGCTTTCCATGATCAGAATGTCGGTTCCGTCGCTGATCGGTGCGGGGTCGCGAATGATGGGTATATCGGGTCGGCCGATATCGCCGCTGAAAACGAGGCGCCGTTTTTGTCCGGAGCTCTGTTCATGGATATCGAGAATGACATGGGCGCTGCCCAGCATGTGGCCGGCATCCACCAGGGTCAGGGAAACGCCGGGGAAGAGCTGGTGGGGACGGTTGTAGCTGAGCCCCACAAAACGATTCATGGCCTGGGCCGCATCGGCCTTGGTGTAAAGCGGCTCGAAGGGGTTCTGACCCCGCTTCTGGCGCCTCCGGTTGACGAATTCCACGTCCTTTTCCTGGATGGAGGCGCTGTCCATAAGCATCACCGCGCACAGGTCGCGGGTGGCCGAGGTGCAGAAGATATCGCCCTTGAATCCGTTCTTGACCAGACAGGGGATCCGGCCCGAGTGATCAATGTGAGCGTGGGAAAGCACCAGACAGTCGATTGTTGTGCCCCGACAGAATTCGCTGCGGTTTTTCTCGAAGGATTCCTTGCGCTTGCCCTGAATCAGGCCGCAGTCGAGCATGATGGTTTTGCCGTTGACTTCGACCAGATGTTGAGAGCCGGTCACGGTGCGGGCTGCGCCAATGAAGGTTATTTTCATGCTGTCCCCCTGTATGATGTTTGCTGTCACCTGCCTGACAGTGCGGCAATACAACAACTAAAATAGAGCCTCACGTTTCTTGTAACCGATTATCCGGCCTTATTCAACCGGTGAGTAAACATCTGAGTCGAGGGGCGACCCGATGGCTCGCCCCGACATGAAACTTGACTGCAGGGCATAAAGGTATAAACTGCCGTAATGAAAACCAACTCACTCTATGACCAAGTGCTTTTAAAAGATAAACAAGGAGGATTTTGTATGTCACTGAAAATGCTGTCGAGATATGCAGCCGCCGGCTCGGTTGCTGTCGGGCTCTGCATGGCTGCCGGCTGCGCGACAACCGATACCGTCAGTTCACGCTTTCCGCAATTGGAAGGAAGCATCAATGCCGCCAAAGCGGTTGAAGCCCAGGTTTATGCGCCGGCGCCGCTCAAATTGGCTGAAGACAAGCTGGCGGCCGCCCGGTCGGCCGTGGCCGCCAAAGATATGGCGCTGGCCGATAAGCTGGTGGATGAAGCCATGGCGGATGCCGATTTGGCCCAGGCTCTGGCCCCGGCTGAAAAGGCTAAGCAGGAAGCCCGTGAACTGCGTGAGGCCATTCAGGCCGTGCGCAACGAAATCGGTAAGCTGCCGGCCGCACAATAATCATCACTTAAATCCACGAGGAGAATCTTGTATGAATTTCAATAGATTATACGGTTCGTTGAAAATTGCCGTGGTGAATGTTTCGGCCGGAGCTGTTCTGGCCGGCTGCGCGGCGACGGTTGATCCCGGTGAACAGATCGCCCGGGATCGCCTGGATCAGGCCCGGAGCGCCTACGCCCAGGCCCAGGCCAATCCGATTGTCGAATCCTATTCCCTGAAAACGCTGCTTGAAGCGGAAAAAGCGCTGCAGGATGCGGAGAAAGTCAATAAAAAGCTTTCCTCCCCCAATCCTCTGGATCCGTCGCGCGGGTATGATTCCGGCGAGAAAAAGCGCATCTATGACGAGATTGCCCGCCTGGCCTACCTGTCGGAGCGCAAATCCCTGGCCTCGCTGGCTTTGGCTGAAGGTGTCGTCACCCGCAATGAGATTGTCAGCCTGGGTAAGGAAAAGGCGGAGCTGCAGCTTATGAAAACCCAGCTGGATCTTGATCAGCAAGCGGCCGCACTGGCGGAGGCCCGGCGGCAGCTGGCCTCCGCCAGCAGCGAGGCGGAGCGGGCCCGGATTCTGGCCGACATCCAGGCCCGGGAAGCCGCCCTGGCCAACGCCAAGGCCGATGCAAAAGCCCGCGAGGCGGCCAAGGCCATGGAGCTGGCTTTGGCCCAGGCCAAGGCGGCCGAGATGGCCAAGGCCGAACTCGTCATGCTGATGAAAGAGTTAACCGAGCTGCAGGGACAGCTGACCGACCGGGGAATCGTACTGACAATCGGCGATGTGCTGTTTGCCACCGCAAAATCCGATCTTAATGCCAGCGCCCAGCGCAGTATGGACAAACTGGCCGAGTTTCTCCAGCAGAAGCAGAACCGTAATCTGCTGGTGGAAGGTCATACCGACAGCGTCGGCAGCGACGAGTATAATCAGGGTCTTTCCGAGCAACGGGCCGAATCGGTTAAAAAAGCTCTGCTGAAGCGGGGCGTGGCCGCCGAGCGGATTGTCACCATCGGCTACAGCAAAAAGTTTCCGGTTGCCAGCAATGACACCGCCGCCGGCAAACAGCAGAACCGGCGGGTTGAGGCGATCATCCTCAACGAAGGGGTTAAGCCGGAAAGTCAATTCAGAAAATAGGTGCTGAATTACCAAAAAGGAGACTGACCCATGTTCCCGAAAATAACCCCTGTGCGCCCGTTTTTAGCGGCACTTGCGACCGCTGCCCTTCTCACGGCCGGCTGTGGTTCTTCAGGTTCCTCCGACGGCGGGCGGGTTGTCAATGTTGATCCTGCATCACTGTGGAAAAGCGTTAGTAACAGCGTTCAACCGGCGCGGGCGCTGCTCGGCTGGGAGTGGGGCACCTTTGTCAATAGTTTTGGCCCGCTATTGCTCAACGTCAGGTACACCCTCGATATGCAGAAGGTCACCTATCAAAGTACCGGCGCGGACGGCAAACAGCATTCCATGTCCGGACTGCTGATCCTGCCGAAATCAATTGTAGGATCGCTCCTTGGCGACACACCGGCGGTGCCGATCCTGATGTATCAGCACGGAACGGAAGCGTATCGCTCCTTTGCCCCTTCCCGCTATCTGGATCACCAGAGTCGTCCCAAGGATTATCCGGAAGTCATGGTCGCTGCCGCCATCGCTGCCACCGGCTATGCCGTGGCTCTGGTGGATTATGAGGGACTGGGGGATAATCTGTCCACCCAGCCGCTGGTTGTGGGTGATGCGCTGGCGCAACAGGTGATTGATCTGTTGAAGGCCAGCCGCGATATCATCGCTGGAACCGGTTCCCCTTGTCGCTGGAACAAGCAGCTTTTTCTGATGGGCTATTCCGAAGGGGGCTATGTGACCATGACTGCCACCCGCGAACTGCAGGCCAGATATGCCGGCGAGTTCACTGTCACCGCAGCGGCGCCGCTCTCCGGTCCCCATGATCTTTCCGGTTCCATGCGCGGCATAATGCTGTCGGACAACACCTTCAAAGCACCTTATTTTGCGCCGCTGCTGCTGGCCGGCTACAATTATGCCTATGGGAACCAGACGACATTCTTCAGCCCGGCTTACGCCCTGCTGCCCCCTTACAATATGAGTATGCCACCGCTTGTAGACGGCAGTTCCCAATCCGATATGATCAGCGAGGCGATGGGGATGACCTTCAGCCCGGTCAAGCTGATCACTCCCAAAAGCGTCATGACGCCGGAGTTTATTGCACAGCTGGCTGATGAAAGCAGCCCGGTGGTGACCTTTCTGAAGCAGAACGACTCATACCGGGAATGGGTTCCAAGTGTGCCGATCCGCATGATCCACCACAGAAACGACGAACTGGTGCCCTATGCCAACTCTCAAATCGCCTTCGACGCTTTCAGCACGGCCGGGGCCAAGATGCGCACCTCACGGGGACCTGGCGTGGAACTGGTGGAAGAAACCGCCACCATCAGCATTCCGACCGACCCGGTCAAAACGGTGCACTTTTCGGCCGCTTTCCCGGAGTTGAGCCGTGGCTGGAAATGGCTGGACGGTTTTAAAAAATAGACGGGAGGCAGTTGTGGAAGATCGAAGTGAGTACGTCGAAGCATTATCAGCGCAGATAGTTGAATGGGAACGCCAGATCGAACAGCTTAAAGACAGGGCCGAAAGTGCCACGCCCGAAGAACGCTATGAGTATTCCTGCTCTATCTCGGCGCTGCAGCTCAAACGGGATGAGACGGCGGCCAAACTGAAGGGGATAGCCACCGCCAGCGACCACGAATGGGAAGAGCTTAAGGCCGGATCGGGACGGGTCTGGGGCGAGTTAAAGTCGATTCTGCACGATGCCATCACCGACGTTAAATAGCTTCCGTCCGGAAACGCCGGACGGGAAATAGCACGTATTCCCGTTAAAATGAAAGGAGATTAGCGATGAAAACAAGGTGTTCGATCGTATTATCGGTAGTGGCAGCAGTTGTGCTGGCGGTGGGTTCGCCGCAGAAAGCTTTTTCGCAGATGGATCATATGATGCATGGCCAAGGACATGCACATGGACAGGCCTTGGGAATGGGAATGGGCCAGATGGACGGAATGGGCGACATGATGGGTACCTGCCTGTCCAATGCGGACAAGATGGGGCTTAACGATGAGCAAGTCGCAAAGCTGAAGCCGTTGCATAACGAAATGCAGAAAAAACAGGCCCGTTTCAAGGCCGACCTGAAGATTGCCGAGCTTGAACTGATGGAAATCATGGAGGTCAAGGATTTTGATCTGGAGAAGGCCAACGCCGCAACCAAAAAAATCGAAGAGCTGAAAACAGCCCATCATCTGGAGATGCTGAAACATATGAAGGAAGTACGCGCTTCCCTGACGGATGAGCAGTTCAGCAAAATGAAGAAGATGATGCCGATGAAGGCCGGTATGAAAAAGCCGCTCAAGCGGGCGATCAAGAGGCGTTGAACGAAAGCTGATTTCAGAAGCGGTAACACGGTAAAAGAAAAGGGGGTGGCCTTGTTGGCTGACCCCCTTTTGGCTTTTCTGTTTCAGCATTCTCTTGCCTGCAGCCCCTCATAGCTCTTGACAGGTACGGGTAAATTCTTTATGGTAGTCACATGACTACCTATGAATTGAAATCCGGAAATGAACTTACCCCGCGCCAGCGGCAGGTGCTGCAGTTCATCACCGCTTTCGCGGATAGTAACGGCTATCCGCCCAGCCAACGGGAAATTGCCGCTCATCTGAAAGTATCCGGCACCTTGCCGGTTATGAAGCATCTCGATGCACTGGAGCGCAAAGGCTATATCAAACGGGAAAGCGTCAATCGTGGTATCACCCTGAAGGTGCCGAACAGCCGCCATTGCTCGCTGCCGATCGTCGGCACTGTCCGTGCCGGTCAGCTCTCCACGGCCATTGAAAATATTCAAGGGTATTTTTCAGTTGATCAAGTGGCGGTCAAGGGAGCCGATTGCTTTTTTCTGAAGGTCAGCGGCGATTCCATGATAAATGCCGGAATTCTGGACGGTGATCTGGCCCTTGTGCGACCGCAGGTGACCGCTGATAACAGGGATATAGTCGTTGCCATGGTCGATGACGAGGCAACGCTGAAGTACTTTCACCGGGAACCCGATCACATTCGCCTGCAGCCGGCGAATCCCTCCATGAAGCCGATCCTGATCTATCCCGAAAACGGTGAAGTCAGCATCGTTGGCAAGGTGATCGGCATTTATCGGCAGCTTTAGCGATCAGATGGCAATTGGAACAGAATTAAGAATACGGGAGATAAGGAAATGGAACCAATAACATTATGCGGGTTGGTAATTGTCCTGTTCGGTTTGTGGGTGGAGTTTGAACCGGCAGTGAGGGCGGTTATCAAAGCTATCAACACATGCACTGTTTTTGTTGACTTTGTTTCACATTCGAGAGTTCAGAAGCCTGTCTATGTCAGCAGGATGCCCCTTTGCCTGGCAAAGGCTTTTCGTTGTTGAGGCGGGCAATAGACCCGTTTGTCCTTGATGCTCTGGCACAGTTCCTGGCCGAGAGTGCGGGCTTTGGCGTAGAGGTTTTCTTCATCCGGAAAGACTCTGATCCCGGCCATATTCGAACCGATCTCTCCAACGGAGTTCGCTCCGAGGGCGGCTGCAAAGTGGCTCATGTACGCCAAAACTTCTTTGTCTCCGCCGCCACCTGATGTTTCAACCATGGCGGCTACTTTCCCTCCAGAGCCATACAGTGAATCAGGCCGCAGCACCGGTCAAAAAGGGCTTTCATCTGGGCCGTGACGCTGAAAATGTAGTTGGGACTGGCCAGGATAAAGCCGTCGCAGGCGAGCAGCTGTTCCTTTACCATTTCGTAGTCATCCTTGATGGTGCGGATTCCGGTTTTGTGGCAGACATCTCAGCCGACACACGTTTGAACCTTCAGGGTGTTCAGGCAGAGGATTTCTGTTTCAGCACCGAATTGCTCCACTCCGGCAAGCACCTCTTCCAAAAGGCGGCCGGTGTTGCCCTTCATTCCACGTGGACTGCCATTGATTGCAATTTCTTCATACGTTTCTCCTGCTCTGTGTCTGAACTGATTGATAATTTGCGTAAAAACCCGTCCTTCAGAGCGGGGAGGATATCAAGACGTCTCAACTATTGTTCAATAAGCCATTTTTCGAAAACCGGATCTACCACCCGCCACGATTTATCCCGCATTTCTACCATATCCATTTTTTTGAGTTTAGCGAGACTGGTCTGCACCCCACCCTGGGAACCCAGTCGATATGCCACCAAAAATGCCTGACTGTGAATACTGGCGGGCCTTTGTTTTGCAATTGCCCTCAAAAGGCGTTTTTGATGATTGGTCAAGCCAAGAAATATCCCCTCAAAATCAGTGGCTTCCATCTCAACCAGAAGTTTTTTCGCTCTGGCGAGTTCATCATATTCGCCAACCATGTCAAAATGTAACATAGCAATCTTCTGAACATAGTAAGGGTATGCATCGACAAACTCCACCATACTCAATGCATCGGATTGAGAAAGAACCTTGCCGGACTCGGCGTATCTTTCGACAAGAAATGCCGCAAACTCATCGGATTGGATTTGAGGTAGCATATAAACGAAGGCACTTTTGTAAAAAGGGCGTTTTCTGTCCTCGAACATATCTCGCAGAATAGTCCGGCGACTACCCATTACCAGGAAAGAGACGTGTTTTGCAGACTGCATGCCTCCCCGCAGAAGAGCTTCTATTTTTTTACTCTCCTTCAGTTCGCATATTTCCTGAAATTCATCTAGCACCAGGCATACTTTGATGCCGTGAGATGCACAATAATGGTCCAAAGAGGAAATGATGTGTTCCAGATGTATTTCGGCAGAAACTTCGCCAAGCGAAACAGAGAATTCTGGGAGCGAGGTTACTTGACTAAACTCAATATTCAATCTCAAACTTTTAAATGAAGCGAGGATGCGGGCCGCTAAAGATGTCTTGTCAGCTGCTTTATGGCCCAACGTCCCCACAATACCCCGGTAAATTTTTTCTGCCACATCCTCGGGAGATGTTGCAGAGAACAAATCGACATAAATGCACGTCATGTCGGTAAGCTGATCGCCGACTACTGCGGCAAGACTGGATTTGCCGTATCGCCTTGGAGCGTACACAACGGTGTGAATACCGGAACGCATGTTATGGCAGAGGAGTTTCTTTTCTGCCGTCCTATTACAGAAATTGGGGCCATGCGCGATGGCGAGTTTGAAGGGGTTATTCATATATGGCCTTTCAATTATTCAAACTCAATTATTGTGTTTGGATAATATCAAGGAGGCCGCTTTACATCAACTAAATTCTTGCGGAATCCCAGAGAGTCCATGTTTTAAGAACAGGCATCCAGCTTACTTTTCACACTGTCGATTTTGTCTTCCATGGTTTGGTTACGGTCGGTACGAGTTCCTGCCTTAATGGTTGTTGTGATACGCGGTGCTCCCATTGCATGGACTTTTTCGTGACAGCGCTTTATAGCGGCAAAGACATCGTCCCATTCGCCTTCGACATTGGTCCCGTAGGAATGGAGTGAGGTTTTCAAACCAGCTGCAGTCAAAACCTTTTCACATTCCGCGATGTATGTGGAGAGGGACACACCGACACCAATCGGCACAATACATAAGTCTACCAGTACCTTCATGTTTGAGGACTCCTTTGCACGGTATTGTTAATTATTCGTGAGATTTGTCAGAATTTAAGTGTTTCTGATAATCCTGCTGATCGCGGCAAAATCAGCATCGCCGTGATTCTCAGACAGAGCTTTCTTGTAGAGTTCATTGATGGTAGCCGTGACAAAGAGTGGTTGACCGACTTCTTCCGCTAACTGCAGGGCAAGCCGCAAGTCCTTCTGCATATGCTTGAGCGGGAATGCTGTTGGAAACTCCTTGTTGGCGGCTATTTGCGGCCCTTTCAGCCGGAACATGGGGTTGGCAACTGCGCCGGAATCGAGTACTTCAAGCAACTGAGCAGTATCCAGTCCACTCCCCGCTGCCAGAGATATTCCTTCGCACAGAGCAGTCAGCATACCGCACATTACCAGATTATTGGCCAACTTCATGCGGGAGGCTTTTCCTGTTTCACCAAGAAACAATAACTTCTTACCCATCTTTTCCAAAACTGGCAGTGAAGAATCATACAGTTCGCGGTCTCCCGCCGCCATGATTGTCAGCGTGGCGTCTTCAGCAGGTTTGCGGCTACCAGCTACAGGTGCTTCCAAAAACAGGGCCCCTTTTTCGTGAGCTAGTCGGTACGACTCTAATGAGGTGTCAGCATCCACGGTGGACATGTCCACATAGCCGTTACCCGATGACAGTCCAGCAATTATGCCTTCTGCACCATCCCTTACGGACAGAACGGCAGCGGGAGTCGCCATCATGGCAATAACGACATCGGAAATCTCTGCTGCTGCACGAGGTGACGTTGCGACAGTCGCCCCCAGAGCCACAAGGGGAGAATATTTATCAGCTGAGCGATTCCATACCGTTACCTTGAATCCCGCTTTAAGTAAATTTGATGCCATAGCGCTGCCCATGATGCCAAGTCCTACAAATCCGATTTTCATATGCTATGTCACTCCCTCTTCATTTCAATATTTCTGCCTTGACGTCGTCATCTATGAAGCTTTCTTCAATCGCCTCTCTGGCCCACGTCTCTTTGCAGTGCGATAAAACTCTGGCTGCTCCTTCTGCTACCGCTGGGATGTTACTCCACAGGGCGTTGCGAATCGAGCGTAGTTCATCTGGCGAGGCTTTCCTGCCATCAGCCCAGTTCCTGCATTGTTGACACAAAAGTGCCAGTGTTTCCATGTTGGGTGCTGCGTCAGGTTTATAATCCCAGACGCGGAGATCCTCTTTGCTTTCGCACCACTCACATTTAAAGCCTGCCCGTTTACCAACCGCTTTACCAAAGGTGCTAATCTCATCCAATCGGTCTTTGTTTCCCTGATACCCTTTTGCCATAGTTGGTTTCCTTATCGTCTTGGCCGTAAAAACCCGTCCTTCAGGGCGGGGAGGATGTCAACAGCTTGTCTGATGTCCTATCCAGGCGGCACCGAACACTCCGGCGGAATCCCAATCAGATTAGAAGCAGCTTCTTACGAGTTGTCGCCTCCTCTACTATTTTGTTAACCGTGGAGCTGCTGCCGTACCTGGAGTTGAATTCATGCAGAATCATCTTGAGTGCCGGTTCAATATCACTGAACAATAACTCGTTTGTGCGTCTAACCAGTCTGAAGTTGATATCAAGGTATTCAGCCATTGTCTTCCAGTCGTCTTTGGTGAGTTTCTCGGTATCAAATTGCCGACCGATAGACATCGCGAAATCTTTATCATGGCTATCCCCATATACAGACGTGGAAAGAATGTCGTAGAAAGGTGCCAATCGAATTCCGGCCTTACTCCACTTCATTGACAGATTTTTTGCATGGGCGTCGGCATTTCCAATAACAACATTGAACGCCACCCATTTTAAAAACTGATCGAGATCCGCAGTGATATCAACACTGTGTTCCCGTATCATTTCTACACAACGCTCAAGGCTCGGGCCACCTTGCCGTTGATACTTAACACACGGATCGAACCCCAACAGCTGACAAAAATCTTCCTGCAGTACCCTTTTAAACTTCATGTCATCGTCGATGAATCGATCATATCTCTCAATGACAAAGACCGGAATATCACCAATCATAACCATCTCGACGTCAGGAACATTGAGTCCAACTTCTTTAGCCAACATCATAACAAATGTTTCGTTGTGAACAGTGTCCACAATTCCATCATGCTGTGTAATTGGTATCTTTAGAATATGAGAAGAAGGCGCCCCGTTTTCCGGTTCGTAATAAATACCATCCTTCCGGTACAGAGTCGTCTTGTTCTGGGCACCAGGCAGTGAGAGTCGGGTTTTTTCACTGCGTCCGACACCGAGCGGGTTCTTGGGTAGCTCTTTGATCAGTGTGATCAGGCTTTCGTTGGACAACTCATTATAAGATGCATCTGCGAATGGAGTTTGTTCTTGGGGGAACAAAGTGATGGCACCGGCGCAATCGCCGCCGATCACCCGTAACAATGCAAAGTCGTTCCCGCGTGTCAGCCCCAGCTTGGCCTCGATCAGATTTCTCGTATCACCTTCAGGCAGCAGATTGGCAAAATAGGGTTGTGCCTCATCGGCTAGATATGGTTCTTCGCGAACAGGGAGGGACAAAGAGACCGGTTGGGTATTGAAGTTAACATACTGAAAACAGTAGATCTTGTTCTCAAGCCACAGATTGCCAACATGATCCTCGTTAAGGTAAACCTTCAGCAAGTCTCTCATACTAATTTGTACTTATGTTTTTGTACTTCTTCGGTAGTTTGGACGGACAACTCAAGGTTGAGCCGCGTGAGCACCTTCAGAGCCTTACCGAGCTCAATAGTAGGTTTGCCTCGTTCCAACTCGGAGAGAAAACGTTCTCCGACATTGCAGTGAAGGGAAAGATCCTTGAGGGTCATCTTCTTTTCCTTACGCCGCGCCTTGATTATTTTACCAAGAACAATAGTGTCCATAAGAGCCCCTTGTTACCGTACGGTAAAAAATATAATCAAAAGTGAAGGTTGAAAGCAATCTATTACCGTACGGTATGATTAACATAAGCCGGCCAAGGGTGCAATATTATTTTACCGTACGGGACGATAGAAGGCGGCATAAGTGAGGATAGCTGCGGGGAGGAACGACCATCTCAATGAACGCGGCACTGGCCTGAGGTGGGTCAATTTCGGACGCCGATTCACACTTTGTAGCAGACTGGCACCTCGGTAGTTGCTGCTCGGGCAGGGGCAACAACGCCAGCGTAGATATCAGAAGAATGATGCGTTTGCACGGTTCACTATGCGGGACTCGTAAAATCACCCCAGCAGAATCGAAGTTCCCCAGCAGATCCCACCCCAGAACAGCAAACTCATCGGATGGGTCACGGCAACCTTGATGTCCATAAAGGACAGCATACTTGCTGCAATGCATACATAGGCAGCCAGATATATGATGCATAATTTTTCGAGTGAACCTTGTGCCAATTCGACCCTGCTCAAAAGCAGTAACCCGCCAACCGGCAGCCACAATAGAGGGGCAAGGGTTGTTGGCAACGCAGAAAGCATCGTCGGTCTGAAAGATATACTTCCAAACACCCACCGCTTGTCCTTGCCGATCTTCGGCCAAATGGTGAACCCGGTCGGTTGACCTCCCAAGGCAAGAGCCGTCAGGTAGTGCGCCAGTTCATGAGCCAGGGAAATCGGCAGGTTACTTGCTACCAGAAAAAATGTGCCCCATTGAGAAACCCAGCGGTGCAGAAGTCCTATGCAAAGAAGCAAACCGAAAGCCAGCAGATCATTTGCTGAAAATACCGTCGCCAGATTGTTGAAAAGTGTTTCAACCACCATATTTTGTCCTTGACAGGTGTTATCAACGCTATATGTGGATAACCGCCGGTAAAACTCTGGTGCTTCGGGTTGTCTCTGTCACTATTACAAGTACTTCTACGAATTGCACAAAAAAACGGCAACGGCACGGTCTCAACTCAAACAGATATCCTCAATTTTCCTGAATACCGTACCGCCGCTCTGGTTGATGAAATGCAGCACCTGGAGGTTGAACGGCAATCCCGGCAGATCGCCGCTATCCCGAAAATCCGTCCTCAATCCAATACATTTTTTACCAATCCCCGCACCATAACCAAGCTCTGCCGCCGTCCCTGAATCCAGTTCAGCTCCATCCAGCACGGCAAGCACCACATCGGCCCAACGTATTCCATCAGCGTTTGCTGCTCCGGTGAAAGTCGCCGCCAGGCTGATCGCATGTTTGCGCTCTTTCTGATCCTCTATCTCCAGCGCATTTTTGATCCGGCGGGCTGCCTCTTCCTGCGACCATGGATCGAATATTTCATGTCCATGCTGAATGAGGTGCTGTTTGATCTTGTTGCGGTACGAATCATTTTCCGGGCTGAAACCAAGTGGTGAAGCCAGATAAATTTTGAGGGCAGGGGATACGTTCATCATGATATGTCCTGTCAGATTGTTTTTGACGGGAACAGTAACGTAACCGGGAAAATCAATCAAGTGGAAGCCGGGAGGGGCAAGCCCTTCTTATATCTTGACAGGTATTATGAAATACGGCTGCCCGAGTTTCAAGGAGTAACTGTGCTGCGCTATTCGTGACCACTATCCGGCAGGGCAAGTATCATGTTTGGGCACACAGAGGTAGTGGTCAAGCCCGCTTGTAAAATCAGTCTGATAAAATATCAAAGGGCACAATTTGGGCACAGGGTGGGCACAGACTTGACTTGTTGAGTGTGGAATTGATTTTTGGTGGTTATAAAAGCGAATTAATTTGATTGATATCAAGCTGTAACTAATTAAAAATATAATTAAAAATGGCCAGGTTTGTTGGCCTGGCCATGCGTGTTTTTGGTGGGCGCAGTAGGGATTGAACCTACGACCCCTGCCGTGTGAAGGCAGTGCTCTCCCGCTGAGCTATGCGCCCTGTTGTGGTTAGTCAATTACCAGAGCACGCCTGATCTGTCAAGCATCTGCTGTTTGCATTCCATGTTTCGCCGGGAGGTAGTGTAGTAACAGGATCGAATAAGTCTTTTAATGTATAGTGAAATTAATATGTTACAGTGTATACGCTGTTCAGTTTTAGATTGACTGCGAACAGTAATGATGGCAGTATCCCGAAAAAGTATACGTTAAATCTTTTGCATCTGAAACCGGATCAATGGTTCGGTTTACATTCAAACTGCGTAGGAGGAACTGAAATGAAGAGTACGGTAACACTGATGAAAACCCTGATCATGGCAGCCATGCTGATGGGGACGACGGCTCTGGTGGCCGTTGCCGCGGATGCGCCCAAATCGGCACTGACCAGTAACGATTGCGTCAAGTGTCACACCAATCCGCCGGCGGATATCGCCGCCAACGGCGGAGCGCACAAAACCGCTGTGTCCTGCCAGGATTGCCACGCCGGTCACCGGCCGATGGTGAAGAACAACGTGCCGCTCTGCAGCCAGTGCCACAGCGACAAGCCGCACTACAAGCTTGCCAATTGTCAGCGCTGCCATAACAACCCTCATACGCCCAAAATCATCAAGCTGGCCAACAACATCACCGAAGAGTGTGTTTCCTGCCACAGTCCGCAGATTGTTCAGCTGAAGCAGAATCCAAGCAAGCATACCAAACTGGCCTGCAGTTTCTGTCATAACATTCACGGCAAAATCCCGCTCTGTACTCAGTGCCACAAGCCGCACGGCAACGAAATGGGTTCCGCCGACTGCAAACGCTGCCACAAGGCTCATATGCCGACTGTCGTAACCTATGCATCCGATACGGCCAACAAGATGTGCGCACCGTGCCACGCCAAAGCTTCCGAGCTGCACAGCAAGACCGCAACGAAACATAAAGCCGTTGCCTGCGTAACCTGCCACAAAGACAAGCACAAGATGGTTCCGACCTGCCAGAGCTGCCATGGTGCACCGCACCCGGCTTCCATGCTGGCACGCTTCACCAAGTGCGGCGAATGCCACAGCATCGCCCATGACCTGAACCGTTGGGATTCAGCTGCGAAACCGGCAGCCGCTCCTGCGGCTCCCGCAAAAAAGGCGGTCAAGAAAAAATAACCTGACGCATCAGGGGTAAGCAAAGAAGGGCCGGCGAATTAATCGCCGGCCCTTCTTTTTTGACCGGAATGGTCGGCTTAATTCATGAAAAACATTCATTATTTGTCATGGTACGGCATATAACCTGCAAGATAAGGTGACCCGATCACTGCCTGATTATAATTAAAATAGGACAACAGGTGCGGCGGGGTTTGCAAGTGCTTATGGGGCGTGGCCTGGAGGGGTTATATGCATTATTTTGGCAATGTTCTAGTAAAGAATCCGCGCCCACAGGACGCGGCTTTTAAATTCGCCCCCCACAGGGGGGCTGGCCCTGCCCATAAATGGGCGGGCTAGGAGTTGTGCCGCAATATGAACTTTAATCGCCCAATTGTAACT
>JAJZRX010000111.1 GCA_021850095.1 Deltaproteobacteria bacterium | reverse complement strand
GGTCAAGTTCGCCGCCGTGCAGCACTGGGGCTGGAACCCGGGCGATAGACTGGCCGCCGTGGCCCTGGAAAAACGCCACCGCTGGCTGTATCGGGGGCAGATCGTGCCGGCCAACAGCAAGGTAACCGTGGAAGCATGGATTACCGCCCTGGATGAAAAAGAACGCACGCTGACCGCCGACGGCTTCCTGTCGGTGGATGGCAAAACAATTTATCAGATGAATGATTTCTCAGTACGGATGGAGCAGGAATAAAAATGAAGTACACCAAAGTTATAATTGAAGCGCTCGACTACCAGCTGGCACCGGTGGTCGTTTCATCAACCGAGCTGGAATCCCGCCTGGAGCCACTCTACCGCCAGCTGCACATCGCGCCGGGGCAGCTGCAGGCCCTGACCGGAATCCGCGAACGGCGCTGGTGGGAACCGGGCTACCCGCTTTCCCAGGGGGCCATCGCGGCCGGCCGGAAAGCGTTGGCCGCCAGCGGCGTTTCCGCCGCCGAGATCGGCGCGCTGATCTATACCGGCGTCTGCCGGGAGCAGTTCGAGCCGGCCACCGCCTGCCGCGTGGCGGCTGGACTGGGGGTCGGCGGGCAAGCAGCGGTCTTCGACCTCTCCAACGCCTGCCTGGGGGTGCTGAACGGCATCCTGGACGTGGCCAACCGCATCGAGCTGGGGCAGATCCGGGCCGGGCTGGTGGTCTCCTGCGAGAGCGCCCGCGAGATCAACGAGATCATGATCGCCCGCATGCTGGAAGAGCGCACCATGCAGCATTTCGCCGCCTCGCTGGCCACGCTTACCGGCGGCTCGGGAGCCGTGGCGGTGCTGCTGACCGACGGTTCCTTTTCCGGCTCGACCCGGCGCCGTCTGCTGGGAGGCACGACCCAGGCCGCACCGGAACACCACGGTTTGTGCCTGTGGGGCATCACTCCGGACGGCAAGGGAGGCTACCGGCAATCCATGAGCACCGACGGCGTCAATGTCATGAATTACGGCGTCGAACTGGGCCGCCGCACCTGGGAAGCCTTTCTGCCCCAGGTGGGCTGGCGCGCCGAAGATGTTGACCGGGTGGTCTGCCACCAGGTCGGCTCGGCCCACCAGAGCGCAATCCTGAAAACGCTCGGCATCTCCCCTGACAAGGACTTCACCACCTTCGAGTTCCTCGGCAACATGGGCACCGTCTCGCTGCCCTTGACAGCCGCCCTGGCCGCCGAGCGCGACATGCTGGAGGCGGGCGACAAAGTCGCCCTGCTGGGCATCGGTAGCGGCCTGAATTGCCTGATGCTGGGAGTGGAATGGTGAACGTCGAACTCGCCAAAGAATACCCCTTCAGCGGCCATAAGCTAAATATAGAAGGATTGAACTACCACTACCTGGACGAGGGGAGCGGCGACCCGGTCGTGATGGTTCACGGCAATCCATCCTGGTCGTTCTACTACCGCAACCTGGTGCTGGCCCTGCGCGGCCGCTACCGCTGCATCGTTCCGGACCATATCGGCTGCGGCTTCTCTGACAAGCCGGGTGACGACCGTTACGACTACACCCTGCCGCGCCGGGTGGATGATCTGGAAAAGCTGCTGGAGCACCTGGGACTGACCGATAAGATCACACTGGTCGTGCATGACTGGGGTGGAATGATCGGGATGGCCTACGCCGTTCGCCATCCGGAACAGATCAAACGGCTGGTGATACTGAATACCGGCGCCTTCCCCCTTCCGGCGGCAAAACCGTTCCCGCTCGGTCTCCGCATCTGCCGCGACACACAGCTGGGCACCCTGCTGGTGCGCGGCGCCAACGCCTTCAGCCGCGGAGCTTCCTGGGTCGGCTGCAAGAAGAACCCGATGCCGGCCGGGTTGCGCAAGCTCTATCAACTGCCCTACGACTCCTGGAAGAACCGCATCGCCACGCTGCGCTTTGTTCAGGATATCCCGCTGGCTCCCGGCGACCGCAATTACGAGCTGACCAGCCAGGTCGCGGAGGGTATCAACCAGTTTCGCGGCCTGCCGATGCTGATTTGCTGGGGCGAAAAAGACTTCGTCTTCGACCGTCACTTCCTGACCGAATGGCAGCGCCGCTTCCCCGAGGCGGAAGTACACAGCTATCCGGATGCCGGGCACTATATTCTGGAAGATATGAAAGATGAAGTGGTGCCGATTATCGCCGAGTTCCTGAACCGCACTTCAAAAAAGCAAATCCCCTGATATGAGCCGTAAAGTTTATCGGAATCATAACGCTGGCCGTCAACCGGAGCTCCGGAGAAGTGTTTGATTGAAATCTGAACCATACGATAATGCGAGTGGTAAGCGTTTACTCGAACTCGCGAAAAAGGCCGCCACGCTTTACTCTGCACAGATTCCAGCTGAAAAACGCAAATTTCTAAATCTGGTGCACTCGAACTCGATTTGAATGGGGGGCAAACTGAACCAAACTACCCTAACCGTTTGATATGATTACGTAAACCAACTTTGAGTACCAATGAAAAAAGGTCACTTTTCTTGCAAAAAGTGACCTTTTGAATAATTGGCGTCCGTCCCGATGTTTGGGGCTGCGCAATGTACCGGGTATTGACTCCGATTCACACCAACCCCGTTTTTCTAAAGTCCTCCTATATTTTCGGCAGGTACAAAAACTGCTGAAACCCTGCGAACACCTGCCCGATCTCTTCCGGCCTGCCCAGATCAGCTACAGCATCAGCAATGGAGTTGTGATACTTCAGCTTCAGTAGAGGTGTCAGCTTGGCCTGATCCAGTTCCTCCACGCCGATGTCAACATAGTGCGCCAGTACGAAATCAAGGAACAGTTGCAGCTTACTGGTGAAGTGCTGGGTGATAAGCGTCCGTGCCTTGCCGGCCCGTTCTTTGTCGTCGTAAATCAGCAGCACCACCTCTGTCCGGACTATTTCACCGAGGACTCTGTCCCGCACATCAAAGTTAACGCCTGGTTCACCAGCCACGTATCCCGCGAAGCGGTCCAGAAGGGGTGGGCTGACTTTGTTCCGAACCACTTCAGCGAGGTTCCCCGGTTGCTGCGTGAGTACTGGCCGGTTGATGTGGCGGCCACCGTGGTTTCACCCATGGATGAATACGGATTCTTCACCTGCAGCCTCTCCGTAGGCTACACCATGGAGGCGGTTAAAAAAGCCGGCAAAGTTGTGGTGCAAGTCAATCCGCAAGCCCCCCGCACCCACGGCAACTGCCATATCCACATCTCCGAAGTGGATCACATCATCGAGTGCGACGAGCCGCTCAAGGAGATGGACATCCCCGATATTTCTCCGGTGGAAGAGGCGATCGGCGGTTACATAGCGGAACACGTCGCGGACGGGTCAACCGTGCAGATGGGCTGGGGCGGCATACCCAATGCGGCTTGCAGGGCGCTGCTCAACAAGAAGGATCTGGGGATACACACCGAACTGATCTCCAACGGAATCGTCGACCTGATGGTGGCGGGCGCCGTGAACAACTCCCGCAAGACCATCCATCGCGGAAAGACCCTGGGAACCTTTGCTTTGGGAACAAAGCGCGTCTTTGATTTCATGAACGCAAACCCGATGATTGAAATGCACCCGGTTGATTATGTCAACGACCCCTACGTGATCGGCCAGATCGACAACATGGTCGCCATCAACGCAACCATCCAGGTGGATTTGCTGGGACAGTGCTGTTCCGAGTCCTTCGGTCACCTGCAATGGAGCGGCACCGGCGGCCAGGCTGACTTTGCCCGTGGCGCAAACAGATCCCGTGGCGGCAAAGCCTTTATCTGCACGGCATCAACCGCCAAGAAGGGCACGGTTTCCTGCATTGTGCCGACCCTTATTGAAGGTTCATCCGTGACCACCAGCAAAAACGATGTGGATCATGTCGTGACCGAATTTGGAGTCGCCAAACTCAGGGGGCAGACCGCACGGCAGCGGGCCCTGAACCTGATCAACATCGCCCATCCGGATTTTCGCGGTGAACTGATGGAAGCAGCCAAAAGAATGAACCGGATTTAGGGTTCATTACAGCTGCAAGGTAATGATTGACACCCTGGAAACATGAGGAAAGCTGCCATGTCGCTGATTGACCGCCAGGGGAGAAAAATAAATTATTTGAGACTTTCGGTTACCGACCGCTGCAACCTGCGCTGCAGATACTGCATGCCGCAGCAGGGAGTCACGGACATCGGCCACGACTCCCTGCTGCGCTTCGAGGACCTTTACCGGATCGCCCGCAGCGCTGTTGCCATCGGCGTCAGGAAAATCCGTATCACCGGTGGTGAGCCGCTGGTGCGCAAAGGCATCAGCGGCTTCCTGCGGCACCTGTCCGGCATTGCCGGATTGGATCAGCTCGTCCTCACCACCAACGGGGTCTTGCTGGCTGAAATGGCCGCCGAGCTGCGCGATGCCGGGGTACAGCGGCTGAATGTCAGCCTCGATTCTCTTGATGCCGATACATTTAGCTTCATCACCCGAGGCGGCAGCCTGAAGAGGGTTTTGAACGGCATCGAAACGGCCAGATCCTGCGGCTTCCCGATCAAGCTAAATATGGTGGTCATGCGGGGCGTCAATGATCACGAGATCCCCGCTTTTGTCCGCCTGGCGGCAGATTCAGCCAGCACCGTCCGTTTCATCGAATATATGCCGGCCATCCGTGAAAACGGCTGGCAGCGTCTGGTTGTGCCCGGCAGGGAGATTCTGGCGCGCCTCGAGCGAGACTTCAGGCTGCTTCCGCTCGAGCAGGCCCGGCTGGCAGGCCCCGCCCGCAACTTCCGTATTTCAGGCATATCCGGCACGGTCGGCATTATCACGCCGATCTCGGAGCATTTCTGTCAGGAATGCAACCGCATCCGGGTCACTTCGACCGGGCAGGCCAAAGGATGCCTGTTTGACGAGACCTGCATTGACCTCAAACCTGCACTGCAGGCAGATGAGAACAACTTCCAGCTGATCCGGATCCTGCGGAGCATCATTGCCGTCAAACCGGCCGGCCACCTGATGAACCCTGCCGAATGCCATCATCAGGCATTCAGCATGGCCTCCATCGGCGGTTAAGCCATACAAACGGGAGAACAGCATGTCAGCACATGTAGTGGCGGTCTGCACCAGTGCGCAAAAAGGCGAACGGAAAAAACCGGTCGACTCGGCGCAACTGATACGCGACCATGGCATCAAAGGCGACGGCCATGCCGGCAGCGGACACCGTCAGATCAGCTTGCTGGCTCAAGAGAGTATCGACAAAATGCGGGCCATGGGCCTGAACGTTACCGCAGGCGACTTCGCCGAAAACATCACGACACTCGGCATCGACCTCTTGACCCTGCAGATCGGCGACCGTTTGAGCATCGGTCCGGCATTGCTGGAGATTACCCAGATCGGCAAGGAGTGCCATACCCGCTGCGCAATTTACCACCAGGCCGGAGATTGTGTCATGCCAAAGGAAGGCATCTTTGCCCGGGTTATCGAGGGAGGGGTGCTGGCGGCCGGTGCGGCCGTGATAGCATAGGCTGAAAAAGCACCGGACGCCAACCAGGAGAAAACTATTTCGGCGAGCCAAGCACCTCGTCAACTCGAGACAGGGCTGCGGCAACGGTCGGGAAGCCGATCGTGCTGGTGAGAACAATAACCGCGTGGCGCACCTCTTCATGTGTAGCCCCCGCTTCCACTGCCCGCAAGGCATGGCTGCGCAACGACCCCTTTGACCCGATGGCGGCAGCGGCGCCCAACTGAATCAGTTGCAGCGTTTTTTCGTCAAGCGGCCCGGAGTTGCGAGCGGCTTCACTCATTGCTTCAACGGCATTGATCAGTTCGCTGTGTTGTTCTTTGAGTTTGAGATAATGTGCTGATATTTCATGTGACATAAGTAAATCCTCCTCTTGATTGACTGGTTGACAGGCTGCAGCATTTGTAACGACCGAATGGCGCAACAACTGTTTACATCGCAGCATAATACAGCTAAAGCATATAAATCAAATCAAACAAAATTCGTATTCTCCGAGTCGCCGCGCCTACCGGGATTGCATCCCCACGGCTCGCGACCAACGGGTTGCACCGGAAACAGTGCCGCCTTCCTTTGAAAAGGGGAACCAGCTATTTCCGGGAACGACGCCAAGCGTTGTCTAGCCAGCCCCTTTTCGTCATGAGAAGGGTTTTTTTCATTTCAAGCGGCACAAAAAATATCCAGATGGAGGAAATCTGTCATGAAAAAGCCGCCGCTTTTCTTCCCTGATGCCGGCAAAAACCCCGCCACTCTGGGGCTCTGATGGACCTGATTCTCGACGGGATACGGCAGGCGCTGCGGCTTGTGGCCTCATGCGATGCCGAGGTGATGGCGGTGACGCTGCTCTCGCTGAAGATCTCCTGCGGCGCCACCCTGCTCAGCCTGCTGCTCGGCATACCGGCCGGCACCCTGCTGGCGCTGGCCCGTTTTCCGGGGCGCCGGCTGGTTATCAGCCTGGTCAACACCGGCATGGGACTGCCGCCGGTGGTGGT
>JAJZRX010000110.1 GCA_021850095.1 Deltaproteobacteria bacterium | reverse complement strand
TGTACGCCCCCGATTTTCCCAATGAGAGCCTTCTTTTTCTGCAGCGGGGCGGGTATTTTTATTACCTCTGGATCATGACCTGTCTGGTCTTTGCCCTGGTGCAGTTTGAGAAAACCTTTGCCAACGCGTCCCCCAGCGCCCAGTACAAGATCAAGTACGACATCATCGGGATCGGTGCGATCCTGGCGGTATTGGTCTTCTACTACAGTCAGGCGCTGTTGTACCGCACCATCAATATGAACTATCTGCCGGTGCGTTCGATCGTTTATCTGGCGGCGGCCGGCATCGCGTTTTATTCGCTGTTCCGCCGGCGCGGCAGGGTGAGGATCGAAGTTTCCCGCCAGGCGGCTTTCAAGTCGCTTGTCCTGGTCGCGGTCGGGGTGTATCTGCTGCTGATCGGTTTTATGGGCGAGGGGATGCAGCATTTCGGTTTTTCGTTCCCGCGCACGGTCATGGTTTCCTTTGCCTTCCTGCTGGGGATCGGCCTGCTGGTGCTGCTGCTGTCGGACCGGATCCGGCGTGAAGTCAAGGTGGTGCTGCACAAGAATTTTTACCAGAACAAGTACGATTACCGTACCCAGTGGCTGAATTTCACCCGCCAGCTGTCCTCATCGCGCTCGGGCGACCAGCTGCTGCAGCGCATTCTTTCTGCCTACTGCGATGTTTTCGGCATCGAGAATGCGGCCCTGTTTCTGTACGATGAAAGCTGCGGCGGCTACAGTATGAACGCCGGCTACCGCCTGGACCCGATCGAAGAGGTGGTGCGGCGAGACAATCCGCTGATCGGTTTCATGAAGAAGCGGGACTGGGTCGTCTGCATCAAGGACGACAATCCCGAGATCATGCCCGAAAACCAGCGCCTGTTCAGCGACAACAAGATCTCGTTCGTGGTTCCGCTTTTTGACGGTGAGAACGTGGAGGGCTTTATCACCCTGGGGCCGGTTGTCAAGCAAGACGAGAGCTATATCTATGAAGATTATGACCTGATGAAAACCATCGCCCGCCAGGCTTCGGTGGCTATCCTGCATCAGAAACTGTCGGAACAGATCAGCCAGGCCCGTGAAATTACGGCGATCGGCAATGTGGCCACCTTTGTGGCCCATGATCTGAAAAATCAGGTCACCAACCTGTCGCTGATGGTTGAAAACGCTTCCCGGCATATTGCCAATCCCGAATTTCAGCAGGATATGCTGGTATCGCTGGCCAATACGGTCGCTAAAATGCAGAAATTGATCGCCAGCCTGAAAGATCTGGGAGAAAAGGAACTGTACAACCCGCAGCTGTTCAACCTGCTGGAGCTGGTTAGGGATACCGTGGCCCTTTTTGCCGGAGGGCGGATCATTGTCTCGGGAGTCGATCAGCTGGTGCGGGTTGACGGGGAAGAGATCCAGAAGGTGATCATGAATCTTCTGGTGAACGCGGTCGAGGCTTCGGGGCCGGATCAGCAGGTGGTGATCGAGGTCGGCGCCGCGGCTGATCTGGCTTTTATGCGGGTTACGGACTGGGGCTGCGGCATGACGGCCAGTTTTGTCCGCAACGATTTGTTCAAACCGTTCAGAACCTCCAAAAATAAGGGGTTGGGCATCGGCTTGTACCAGTGCCGCCAGATAGTCGAGGCCCACGGCGGCCGGATCGAGGTAACCAGCGTGCCGGGCAGCGGCTCGGTTTTTACGGTCTGGTTCAAATCCGCCGGCGCTGAAGACCAACTTCCGGCTGTCTGACGTTTGATCCATCCACAATCCGCAGGGGCCCGGAAACCGCGCCCCTACACATGCATCAGTTGCCAAGGAGAACCAGATGGAAAAATTACTGATAGTTGACGATGATTCGGATATTCGCCAGCAGCTCAAGTGGGGGCTGGGGGATGATTATACGGTCATGCTGGCCGGCGATGTGAGCGAAGGGCTCAATATGTTCAAAAAGTTTCAGCCGGCGGTTGTGCTGCTGGATCTGGGACTGCCGCCCCATGAACACAGCTCCCTGGAAGGCTTTCGCGGTCTGGCCGAGATGCTGGAGCTGAACCCCCATGCCAAGATCATCATGCTGACCGGCAACAGCGAGCGGGAAAACGCCCTGAAAGCCATGCAGATGGGGGCCTATGACTTTTATCCCAAACCGCCGGTTCTGAATGAACTGAAGGTTATCATCGGGCGCGCTTTTCACCTGGCCAATATCGAGGAGCAGAACCGTTCGCTGCTGACCGCCATCGATCTGAAATCATCCTGCTCCAGCGGGATTATCGGCCAGTGCCCGGCCATGCAGACGGTTTTCGCCACGATCAAGAAGGTGGCTTCGTCGGATGTGTCGATTTTTATCACCGGGGAGAGCGGCACCGGCAAGGAGCTGGTGGCCCAGGCGATCCACCAGGCCGGTATCCGCAAGGACGGCCCTTTTATTCCGATCAATTGCGGCGCCATTCCGGACAATCTGCTGGAATCGGAACTGTTCGGCCACGAAAAGGGCTCCTTTACCGGAGCCCACGCCACGGTGCACGGCAAGCTGCAGTACGCCCATCAGGGGACGCTCTTTCTGGACGAGATCGGAGAGCTGCCCTTCAATCTGCAGGTAAAGCTGCTGCGCTTCCTGCAGGAAGGGGTCATTCAGCGGGTCGGGGGGCGGGAGGATATTGTCGTCGATACCCGCACGGTCTGCGCCACCAACGTGGATATTGTCAAAGCCATCGCCGAAGGGCGCTTCCGCGAGGATCTGTACTACCGCATCAGCGTGATCACAATTGACCTGCCGCCGTTGCGGGAGCGGGGCGACGACATTCTGCTGCTGGCCAATTATTTCCTGCGCAAGTTTAACGATGAGTACAAGAAAAAGGTGCGCCGCTTCAGCGCCGCGGCCGTGAATTATCTCAAAACCTACGAGTGGCCCGGCAATGTGCGCGAATTGCAGAACCGGGTGCAGCGGGCGATCATCATGAGCGATGCGGCGGTGATCGAACCGGCTGATCTGGGGGGCGGGGCCGACGTGGCGGCTGTGGCTGAAACGGAGCCGGCGCCGGTTACCCTGCGCGAGGGGCGTGACAAGGTCGAGCGCGAGCTGATTGCGCTAGCCATTGACCGCCACAACGGAAATATCGTCAAGGCGGCCGAAGAGTTGGGGGTCAGCCGGCCGACACTGTACGATCTGTTGAAGAAGCATAATTTGACACCGTTGGGTTGAGCTCGGCTGATTTGGAGGTTGAGTCGGTCCCCATTGCTTAGGTCGCTAACAGGAAAATGTTACCCGTTTTGAACCCGGCAGATGGTTTCAATTACTTCCGTCAACAGGATAGTTGAAGCCAACTGCCGTTTTTGGATGAATGTCTGACTTGAACTACTGCTGTCGAAAACATTTACACTGCCCACTGCGGGGCAATCATACTGTTTATAAAGGCTAATTTTTAAAACGAGAAGGTTTGGGTTGTCGTTAATTTTTACACTATGGTTGTTGAGGGTGGAGTGATCTGTTATTAAGTAGTTAAATCAGTGTGTTATGAACTTGGTATATTGTTTGCTAGTTATAGTGAAAGAACGCTTGTTCTGTCATGGATGTAAAGATATCAATAAAAGGCGTTTAAAAAAACATTAAAAAAAGGGAGGAATGTATGAAAAAGACAAGAGCATTATTGGTAGGGGCAGCATTAATTGCCGCAACAGCAACATCGGCATCTGCGGTACCGATTGAGCTTTTAAACGGCGAGATCACAAAGATCAAGTATACTAATTACGAAAATTTTATTGACAACAATAACAATAGGATAATTGATAAAGATGATAAGTTTGTTGGAGTGTTAAATGTGTCAAGTATCTCAAACGTCTCCGGGTCTAAATTCACTAATTTTGATCCTAACAAGGTCGAATTGTCGGGTGTATTTCAGATATCTGTCACTGGAGGCAGCATACCGGTCGCTGGAGTTGGAAATGTAACCTTTGGATTTACCGGCAATGATTATATGAAGATATATTACGATACAACACCTGATTATGATGCCTCTACAGTGGCAAATGCTTTTGCTTCTGTGCAGAATGGTAATCTGTGGATGGAATTTAAAAATTATGATGGTTTAGGCCAAGTAATTCTTGCCAATTCATTGACTCTTAATACGAACAGAGCCGATATTCTAACGAATAATTCTGGTTATACAATCGCGCCGCAAAATTATCCTGGTGTCATCCCTCTGCCTGGTTTTGGACCAGATGTGCTTACGGATGTTTTCTTTACTAGCTGGGTTTCTTCTCCTTCCGATAATACTGCATGGGGTTACAAGAGTGAAGATCCACTGTATATAACTGCTGTACCCGAACCTGGCACCTTGATGCTGTTGGGAGTCGGTCTGGCTGGTTTGGCTGTTATGACAAAAAGAAGAAGCAAAAAACAATAGTATTTGATGTAGATAAAGGCGGGGATGAAAATCCCCGCCTTTTTTCTTTGTCTGTATTATGAGTTATATTTCAGAATCATTGTGACGAGGCGTGTTGTATGAAAATTATTGCCATACCCTACTCCCACACACTTTCCCACATCAGTCGCCCCCTGGCGGTTGCTCGGGAGCTTCGTGAAAGGGGGCATGACATTGTTTTTGCCGGCGAGAGTCCAAAAAAAACTTTTATTGAAAAGCAGAGTTTTCAGGTCGTTCCACTGTATGAAATAAATCCGGATGTACTGTACGGCAACATCCGGGCTGGTAAATTGCAGTTTGTAAATAATTCTGACATCGATAGAATGATGGCGGCCGACTTGACGCTTTATGACCAGGTGCGACCGGATCTTGTGTTGAGCGACGGCCGTTTTACCGCTCCGATTTCTTGCCACATTGCCGGTATCAGGCATGCTGCAATTGTCAATGTATCCTCCACAGAGTATCGGGCACTACCCTATGTGCCTTTCTTCGATTGGATACCGAAGGGTCTCCTGTCGCGAGAGAACAGTGCCTGGAAAATGTTGGATCGTTTGAATCTGTCCCTTGAGATGACCGTTTTTGACCGGGCTACCAGCTACTTCACAACGTTGAGCCGGAAACATGGTCTGAAAAAGATCATAACCGCCACCAATTGTCTGGTCGGAAAGGATCTGACACTGCTGCCGGATATTCCGGAGTATTTCCCCACCCGTAATCTGCCACCCGATTATCACTACATTGGTCCTATCACCCTGAAGCAAGAGTTGTCTTCCCCAGCCTGGTGGCCCCCTAAAACTGGTGACAAGCCGCTGGTCTACATCACCATGGGAACAACCGGCATCAGCAATTTTTTTGAAATCGTCAGCGACCTGATCCGATCATCCGAAATGGCGGCAATTATAACAACGGCCGGACAGGGAAAGCGACTTGCAACCCTGGAAGGCAGTGTCTATGTCGAAGAACTGATGGATGGTGATATGGTAATGGAAGCCTGCGACCTGGTGGTTTGCCATGGCGGTAACGGCACCATCTATCAGGCGTTGCAGCATGGCAAGCCGATTGTCGGCATTCCGACCATTCTGGACCAATCGTTCAATATGCGCCGGGTGGAGGCTTTGGGGGTAGGCAGCAGTTTGACCTGGAAAGAATTCATCGGCCAGCCGGATTCTTTGCTGAAGGCAATCCGCAACATCAAGGGTAACAGGAGCTTTACCGAACAGGCCGTACGGGTAAAGGCCCTGCTAGATACGTACAATGCTCCCCGTACTGCTGCTGATCTGATAGAGAAAATGATGGGCTCTCGTTAGCTGCACTGTGCCTGAGCCGGTCTGCGCAGCGACCGGGCGCTGGGTTCGGGGGCAGTGCCGATCCTGAACAGCAGCGCTACCGGAGATTCTGTCCCGGAAACCTTTTTCAGCAGGGAGTCGGCCTGGCTGATCAGTGAAAGATTGTTGCTTTCCAGCCCCTCCAGCGCCCCGTCACGAACCCGTCCGGCCATCAGCGTGATGCCGGTCATCAGATGAAACGCCAGTCCCTGTCTGGTTGTCTCCAGCCAGACCCTTTCCAGCATGCGTCCGGCATGCAGCCAGCTGGTGGGGGCATCGTCGGAGATCGTGATTATCCCGGCGGCCGAAGCCGACAGCATCAGTTTTCTGGCATTGGCGGCGATCAGCCGGGTTGCGCCGAATGTAGCGATCAGACTGACCAGGTGAAAGTTTTTCAGCAGTGGAAACAGCAGCCGATCCGGTGGCGCCAGTTCCAGGGTGCGGATGTCCAGGCCGTCGCGGGTGCGCTCGGCTTCTTCGGGAGTCCAGCGGATCTGTTCGAAAAGAAAGCCGTGCAGGTAGGGGTTTTCAAAGACCAGACGATCGCTCAAGGCCGCCACCTCGGCCGCGCTGTTCTTGTCGTCTCCCTGTAGCAGTTTGAATGCGCAGCCTGAAATTCCAGCTCCGCTGGCGGCCTGGCGCAGGCTGTCGGCCGCCTGCGGGGCAAACTGGCCGCCCCGGTAGGGTTTGCGGTTGATGCCTCGGGTGGCGATGGCGGTTAAGAGCGGATCGTCCTGCTTTTCAGTTTCTGACAGCTCCAGTCGGGCCAGGTGCTG
>JAJZRX010000109.1 GCA_021850095.1 Deltaproteobacteria bacterium | reverse complement strand
TCAATGCTCTATCCCCACTGAACCCATCAGCAGGGAGACCAGATCCACTGGCAGAAGGTCCATGGCGTTCGCTGACCAGCTTGAACGATTCGCCCAGCCGTTTCTCCAGGGTTTCATGCAGCTTTTCATCGACGGTGGCGCGCATCTGCTCCAGCTTGCCGGCGTTGTCCTCCTGGATCAGCCGCAGGCGCGCGTCAACGCCGTCGCGCAGCTTGTCCAGCCGGCTTTCGTTGCTGGCGGTCAGTTCCTTCAACTGTCCGGCAAACAGCTCCAGCTGATTCTTCTGCAGGCCGGCAATGTCGCTCATGCGCTTCAGCAGCGAATCCCCCAGCAGGGTGATGCCGCCGCTCATCTCCTCGCGCGAGTGGCGGATTCCGGACAGGGTCTCGTCGCGCCCACGGGCCAGTTCATCGCGCAGGAAACGTTCCTGGCGCTCCAGCAGTTTTTCAAGGGTTTCTATTCTGGAAACGATGATGGAGGAATCGCTGGAGCCGCGCCGGACACTGACCAGCAGAGCGCAGAGCAGGCCGCAACAGACCAGCAGCAGACAGATGATGATGGCGGTGGTCACAATCGACATGGCAGGTCGTTTCCGGCGTCAGGCATTCTGGGACGGATGCTGCGACAGCCACAGGGAAAGCCGGGCGAATTCTTCCAGCGACAGGGTTTCGCCCCGCCGCCGGCCGTCGATATCGCAGGCCTTCAGCAGCGTTTCCAGCCCTATGCCTGCCGTGCATTCGGCTGATTTAAGGCAGTTGGCCAGCGTTTTCCTGCGCATGGAAAAGGAGGCCTTGACCACGCTTCTGAAGATCTCCTCGCTGCCAACCTCGGCGCGCGGGTTCTCCAGCGGTATGAACGTCAGAACCGCCGAATCGATTTTCGGGCGGGGATGGAAACTGCCCGGATGGACGATGAAGCTGCGCCGGATATCGAACCACAGTCCCAGCAGCACCGTCGTGACACCGTATTCCGAACAGTCCGGCGGCGCGGCCAGCCGGTCGCCGACCTCTTTCTGCAGCATCAGCGTCATGCGCGACAGCCGATCGTGAACCTCCAGCAGGCGGAACAGCACTTCGGTCGAGATGTTGTAGGGCAGATTGGCCACCACATTCCATTGTGCAGGGATTTCGGACAGGATGGCGGCCAGGTCGACTTTAAGCACATCTGCATCCAGCACCGTGACGCGCGGGTTGTCCTTGTGCCGTTCGCGGTGATAGGCCGCCAGGGCATGGTCGAATTCGATCAGCACCAGACGGCCGGCGCGCTGCGCCAGATGATCGGTCAAGGCTCCCCTGCCCGGCCCGATTTCGAGCACGGCATCATCGGGCCGGATATCCGCAACCTGAATGATCCTTTCGATCACGTTCTGGTCAACCAGAAAGTTCTGTCCCAGCGATTTCAGGGGGCGTCTGTTTGAGCTCACGTCAATGATTCCTTTATGCTGTCCATATCCCAGGTGGCGGTCACATCCAGCCCGTCACGGGAAGCCAGTCCGTTTGAAAGATAATAGTCGCCCGGTACCGCCAGCATGGCGGCATTGTCGCCGCACAGCGCCGGCGCAGGGATGGAAAGATCAACCTGCAACCGGGCGCACAACTGCGCCATGGCGCTGCGCAGTCCGCTATTGCAGGCCACACCGCCGGCCACCACCAGGCGCCGGGCCCCGGTCTGCTTCAGGGCCGCTTCGGTTTTGAAAATCAGCACATCGCAGACCGCCTGCTGGAACGAAGCGCACAGGTCATTCAACTCCTGGCCGGAAACCGCCTGGGGATGTTTGGCCACATGCTGCAGCACGGCGGTTTTCAGTCCGCTGAAACTGAAGCGCAAGCTGCCGTCATGCAGCAGCGGGCGCGGCAGGGCAACGGCGGCCGGATTGCCGGAGGCGGCCAGCTTGTCGATCAGCGCGCCGCCGGGATAGGGCATGCCCATGATCTTGGCCGATTTGTCGTAGGCCTCTCCGGCGGCGTCATCGATGGTCCGGCCGAGGGTCGTATAGCGCCCGATCCCTTCCACATGGTACAGATGGGTATGTCCGCCCGACACGACCAGCGCCAGAAACGGAAACGGCAGAGGCTGTTCCAGAAAGACCGCCAGCAGGTGCCCCTCGATATGATGAACGCCGACAAACGGGATCCGGCGGGCGGCCGCGATGGCTTTGGCGGCCGAAAAGCCGACCAGCAGGGCGCCGGACAGGCCGGGACCGCGGGTAACCGTCACCCCTTCGATATCGCCCATGGTCACGCCGGCAGTCTGCAGAGCCTGGCTGATGACCGGAGAGATGGTTTCGAGATGTTTGCGGGAAGCGATTTCGGGAACCACTCCGCCGTACAGGGCGTGGATTGCGATCTGCGAGGAAACGACCGAGGAAAGAATTTCGCGGCCGTCGCGCACAACAGCGGCGGCGGTTTCATCGCAGGAGGTTTCTATGGCAAGAAGCAACATAAAAAAAGACCTTTACTTCCAAAAACACAAAGGACACAAAGCCCGCAAAGCTGACTATCAAATACGGAACCGGTACTTGAAGCCCTCTGTGCTCTCTGTGCCCTCTGTGGCAAGTTATTAGTTACAGCAGATTTGCCGCCAGCTCGGCCAGTTCGGAACGCTCACCCTTGGTCAGCGTGACATGGGCAGCGATGCGCTGCCCTTTGAACTTTTCAACCAGATAGGTCAGACCGTTGCTGGATGAATCCACATAAGGGTTGTCGATCTGGTACGGGTCGCCGGTCAGCACGATCTTGGTCCCCTCGCCCACCCGGGTGACGATCGTCTTGATCTCGTGCGGAGACAGGTTCTGGGCTTCATCCACAATCAGATACTGATTGGGTATCGAACGGCCGCGGATGTAGGTCAACGGCTCGATGTCCAGAAGCCCCATCGCCATCAGCTCCTTATAACCCTTGCTGTGGCGTTTCTCCGATTCGTGGCCGCTGATCAGCAGCTCCACGTTGTCAAAAATTGGCTGCATCCAGGGGGTCAGTTTCTCTTCGATGTCGCCCGGGAGGAATCCCAGGTCCTTGCCCATCGGGAAGACCGGGCGCGACACCAGCAGGCGGTTGTAAATGTTCTCCTCGGCGGTTTTGTGCAGTCCGGCCGCGATGGCCAGCAGGGTTTTGCCGGTGCCGGCCTTGCCGACCAGCGTCACCATCTTGATGCTGTCGTCCATCAGCACATCCAGTGCAAAGGACTGTTCGCGGTTGCGGGCAAACAGGCTCCAGATGCCCTCCTTGGGAATCTTGCGCACCGGAACGATGCGGTTGTTGTCGGGATCATTGCGGCAGATGGCGGTATGGGACGGATTGGAGCTGTCAACGATCGTGATAAATTCGTTGGGGGCCAGCTCCAGGGGCGCTTCCAGCCACCCCTGACCATAAAAGCGGTCAACCGCCTCCGGCGGAACCTCGATGCTGCGGGTACCGGAATACAGATCCTGAATGTCAACCTTGTCGGATTCGTAATCTTCGGCCGCCACGCCGAGGGCGTCCGCCTTGATCCTCAAGTTGGAATCCTTGGTGACGAAGATGGCCTGCATATCCGGGAAACGTTCCTTGACATGAAACGCCACCGCCATGATGCGGTTATCGCCGCTGTCGACCCACAGGTCGGCCGGCAGACTCTTGAAATACTTCTCGGCACACAACTCGACACTTAATGTTCCGCCACCCGGCAGGGAAATGCCGGATGCCAGCGAGCCCTTTTCCCGCATGGAGTCCAGTATGCGGGAAACCATGCGCGCGTTGCGGCCGGTTTCGTTCATGTCCTTCTTGAAACGGTCAACCTCTTCAATCACGGTCATGGGAATTATGATGTTGTTGTCCTGGAATTTGAACAGCGACTGGGGATCGTGCAGGAGTACGTTGGTATCGAGAATGAAGTTTTTCATGAACAGCCTTTCTGTCAGGTAGTGGAAAACAGGAGATTTTCAGCGGCAGCGTTATTTTTCAATGACCTGGACCGTCAACCCTTCCAGCTTGCCGAGGATTTTGATCCAGACCGAACGGTTGCGATACTTGGCGTCCAGGATGACCTCGCCATCCTTGTTGATGGCAGACAGCACGCTTTCCGGGGAATCGTTGATCGTAAAATAGGTATAAATGCCTGTTTTATAGAGTTCGTCCTTGGTAAAAGCCTTTTCGGGGGCCAGCGAGCAGGCGGCGCACAGCAACAGGGGCAGAAACAGTGCGGTCAATGTTCTCATCGGGTAACTCCTTCTGATGCGGCGGGCTCACATGGATTGCCTGATTTTGCTGACGCATTGTATAACGGCCTCGGAAAAAAATGCAATCTCTTCCCGTGTCGAGAACCATCCCGGACTGATCCGCAGCGTGCCTTCCGGAAGGGTTCCGAGTGTGCGGTGGGCCTGGGGGGCGCAGTGCAGTCCGGCCCGAACGGCAATATCGAAATCGTGATCCAGCTGGGCCGCCAGCAGGGAGGCGTCGATCCCGGCCAGATTGAACGACAGAACCGAAGCGCGCAGCCCGGGATCCTTCGGCCCATAGATCGTCACTCCGGGAATCCGGCGCAACAGCTGTTCAGCCTCCATGATCAGGCTCTGCTCATGCCGGCGGATCGCAGCGATCCCGCGTTCAAGTATGAATTCAACTCCGGCCTTCAAACCTGCGATTCCCGGCAGGTTATGCGTTCCGGCCTCGAATCCGTCCGGCATGGTCAGGGGCTGTTCCTCCGAAGTGGAGCTGGTGCCGGTGCCCCCTTCGACCGTTGGCCGGAGCGCAACCGCCGGCGCCACATACAGCAGTCCGGTGCCGGGCGGCCCCAGCAGCCCCTTGTGCCCGGGGGCGGCCAACAGGTCGATGCCGGTCGAAACGACGTCGAGATCGATATAGCCGGCCGACTGGGCCGCATCCACCAGAAAAAGTGCGCCGGCAGCCCGGCAGATGGCGGCAATTTCAGCGATCGGCTGAATTGAGCCGCAGACGTTGGAAACGTGGCCGACCGCCAGCATGCGGGTAGAGGGGCGCAGCGCCCGGCGGATCTGCTCCGGATCCACGATGCCGTCCGGACCGGCCGCCACGACCGTAACCTCGACCCCTTCCCGGCGTAGCGCGTGCAGCGGCCGCAGCAGGGAATTGTGCTCCATCGACGTGGTGATGACGTGGTCTCCGGCCAGCAGGGTTCCATGTAAAGCCAGATTGAGTGCTCCGGTTGCGTTGTGGGTAAAGATGATGCGGGATGAATCCGGAATCGAAAACAGGCGGGCGACCGCCTCGCGCGCCAGGAACATGATCCGCCCCGCTTCCAGGGAGCGGCGGTGACCGCCCCGCCCCGGAGAAGCGCCGACCTCGCGCAGGGCGTGGTTCACGGCCTGATAGACCTGCTCCGGCTTCGGATAAGAAGTTGCTGCATTGTCGAGATAGATGGACATGGAAACTCCGGTAACTGCGACCTGACGCGGATTTGGCCGAATCAGGGCAGGTGTTGCGGTTTTTCGATCAGCCAGGGAAACAGCTCTACCGTCCCGGAATGGGGATCACGGGCTGCATCGTGAATCTTTTCCGTAATTGCTGAACGTTCGGCGCTGCCCCACCAGTTCTGCAGGGCCGCGACAGTTTCATGACCGGCGTTGTACAGATTATAGCCGGCATTTCCGCTGAAAACATTTCCCCAGATCAGGGCGCGCCCATCTTCCAGTCGCAGGGCGTCCTGACGGTTATCCGTGAAGCTGCAGCGCTGCAGTTTGATGCGCGCGGCCGCAAGCTGCAGCGCCGTCAAGCGGTTGCCGGAAAAACGGGTGCCCGTAATCTGCCCCTCGCCTCCCGTGAACCTGGCGCCGGCACCGTTGCGCGACAGTATCCCGGAGCTGATTTTTACCCGGCACTCTTCCGCCGCAATGCCGATCAGCTGGTTGTCGATTATTTTTAGCGATGACAGGGCGGCTGCGGTTCGATTCATGATGATCCCGCTCTGGCAGGCGGACAGAACGGCATCCCGCATTTCAAGCTCACTGTCGTGGGACTCGATGGCGGTTTCTGATTCAGTAATCTTTCCAGCGCTTATCAGCACGACCGAATCACGCATCAGCAGACCGGTACGGGAACCGCTGATGGAAACATCCTTCAGGGCGATCGTTGAAAATAATGATTCAATACCGGCGGAGGCAAATTCAATCCGGCACTGTTCCAGAGTGTTGCGCTTTTCACTGGAAACAAGCAGGATACCGCCCCAATCTCCCCGGGCAGGCCGGGAGCGTCCGGATGTCAGGACAATCGGCAGTTCGGCTGTTCCGCTGGCCTGAATACGCCCCTGCACAACCAGTCGCGGGAGAGAACCGCCTCCGACTGCAGATTTGGCAAAGCGCACAACCGTGCCGGGTTGCAGCCGCAGCGTCGCCTGGGGAGCAACGACAACGTACCCCCTGACAATGACGGTTCCGCGCCAGGTAACGTCCTCGGTAACGTGTGTTTGGTCATACACGAGTGCAGATTGGTCGGCAACGGTCTCCAGAGTGGAGTCATGGGATTCATAAATGGAATTAACTCCCGCCGGCCGGGGCGAGCCGAGGGG
>JAJZRX010000108.1 GCA_021850095.1 Deltaproteobacteria bacterium | reverse complement strand
TCAACGAGGACATCATCGAGGAGAACTTCCAGAATGCCTTGAAGGAGGTGGTTGTCGCACCTGAACAGCTTGGTGCCAACGAAGATCTGGAAAATGAATTGGTGGAAAAGCAGGAGAGGCTTGAACTGCTGAAGAAAGAGCAGAAGGAAGTAAACGGGAAAGTTGATGTTTTAATCGACTTGTACGGTAAGCAGGTTCTTGATCAAAACGGGTTCAAAGAAAGATATGATCCGATCAAGACCAGGCTTGACAACATTACCCTGGAGATCCCCCGCCTGCAGGCAGAGATTGATTTCATCAAAACAAATGAGATTGGCAAGTCGTATGTAATCGAGAGAGCAACAACGCTGGCGTCACTGTGGCCATCGTTGAGTTATGAGGCTAGGCAGCAAGTCGTGAAAGAACTTGTCGAGAGGATTGATGTCGGCGAGGATTCCCTCCATTTTGTCTTCTTTTATATCCCTTCGTTTGCGCCAGTAGAGAAAGGTTCACACATCTCCAGGGATTCATGGCCGCCACCAGCATAACCCGGGAGGGATAGGTCAGGGACAGCAGGGAACGGGAAATGGTGACCCTACCATCTTCCAGCGGCTGGCGCAGGACTTCCAGGACGTTTTTCTTGAATTCCGGCAGTTCATCCAGAAACAGGACACCGTTGTGGGCCAGCGAGACCTCGCCCGGTTTGGGGGTGCTGCCGCCGCCGATCAGACCCACATCCGAGATCGTATGATGGGGGGAGCGGAAAGGCCGTACCGCCAGCAGGGCGCGCTCCTTCTCCAGCATGCCGCTGACGCTGAAGATTTTGGTGGTCTCTATCGCTTCGTCGAAAGACATGCGCGGCAGGATGGTCGGAATGCGCCGGGCGATCATGGTCTTTCCGGAACCGGGCGGGCCGATCATCAGCAGATTATGAGACCCGGCTGCAGCCACTTCCAGGGCGCGCTTGGCATGTTCCTGCCCCTTGACCTCGCTGAAATCCTCGCCGTATTCGCAGCCACTGGCGAAAAGCGCCTGCAGATCGACCCGGCAGGGGGCGATATCTTCCCGGCCGCTCAAAAACTCCACCACCTGGGACAGGCTGGTGGCGCCGATCACGTCGATCCCTTCCACCACGGCAGCTTCGGGTGCGTTCTCGGCCGGCAGGATCAGGCCGCTCAAGCCGGCCCGTTTGGCGGCCACCGCCATGGAGAGCGCCCCGCGAATCGCCTTCAGCCCTCCATCCAGCGACAACTCGCCCAGAAGGATGTATTCCCGCAGACGGGGCCCCTTGACGGCTCCGGTGGCGGCCAGAATGCCGATCGATATGGGCAGATCGTAGGCGGCGCCCTCCTTCTTGATGTCGGCCGGCGCCAGATTGGCGGTGATCCGCCGGGCCGGGAAATCATAGCCGGAGTTCTTCAGGGCCGCCTTGACGCGATCCTTGCTCTCCTTGACCGCGCCGTCCGGCAGGCCGACCGTGGCAAAGGAGGGCAGGCCGGACGCCAGGTCGACCTCCACATCCACCAGAATGGCATCGATACCGATCAGGGCGCTGCTGAATACTTTTGCGAGCACGATCAACCCCCGAGATAAATTGTGAATTTTGAATTATGGATTGAAATAATTCAGCATTCAGAATCCAACATTCAGAATTGCATTACGCTTTCAGCATGATGAAGCCCATCTGCCTTCCGGCCTCTTCCTGGTCGCGGCGATAGGAAAAGAACAGTTCGCTGCGGCAGCAGACGCACTGGTCGGAGGTCTGCACCGCATCGGGAGAAAGTCCGGCCAGTAGCAGCAGTTCGCGGTTGGCGGCCGCCAGGTCGAGCTGCCACCGGGCTTCAGCGCTCAACTGGGCAAACCGATCCCAGGCGATGCCGCTCTGCACGAAAGCCTGTTTGACCGGGGCGTCAACTTCGTAACAGCACTTCTGGATGCAGGGGCCGATGGCGGCCTGCAGCCCGGCCGGATGGCAGCCGAACTCCGCTTTCATGCCGGCCACGGCCTTGGCAACCAGCTTGCCGGCGGTGCCCTTCCAGCCGGCGTGAACGGCGGCGATGACCCGCTTTTCGGGATCGCACAGCAGGATCGGCACGCAATCGGCCACGCAGACACCGATCATCACGCCCGGCTGGTTGGTGATGACCGCATCCCCCTCCACCGTCAGAAAATGGCTGTAATCCTCGTTGGGTTCGTTGATCACCAGGATATCGACGCCATGGGTCTGGCGCGGAGTTACCAGCGCTTCCTGGCCGAGACCGAAGGCGCGCGCCAGCAGGCTGCGGTTGCCCTCGACGTTGGATTGCTGATCCTGGGTGTTGAGACCCAGGTTGAGCGAGTTGTAGGGGGGGCGCGAAACCCCTTCGTGGCGGGTGGTAAAGCCCTGGCTGGAGCAGGGGCTGCCTGCGAAATCCACTGCCAGGTACTGGATGCGGTCTATTCGATTCATCTGCATGGTGATTCCTCCGGATCCCGCGCCAGCGGGATGTGTATGTTACTCTAAAGCGGCAAAATTCCTTTTGCCTTATTGACTGTTTTAGGCTTTACTGCCATTGCGGCGCAGGCGCCAGACATAAACCGCCACCAGAAGCAGGCTGAACAGCAGCACCCAGACCAGCGCCTGGTGGGAATACTGCATGATCAGCTGCTGGTTCTCGCCGATGGCGTAGCCGATCCAGGTCAGGATCGTGCACCAGATGCCGGCGCCGGCCAGCGTGTAGAGCGAGAACTTGAGATGATTCATGCCGGCCAGTCCGGCCGGGATCGAAATCAGGTGCCGAACCACCGGCAGCAGCCGGCCGATAAAGGTCGAAATCTCGCCGTGCTTTAAAAAGAACTTTTCGACCCGTTCGAATTTGTCGGGCGGAATCAGCACATATTTACCGTACTTGAGAATCAGCGGCCGTCCCAGATAATGGGAAGCGTAGTAATTGGCGTAGGCGCCGGCCAGGCTGCCGACGGTGCCGCACAGAATCGCGACGGCCATGCTCATCTTGCCCTGATAGGCCAGATAACCGGCCGGCGGCATGACCAGTTCGCTCGGCACCGGAATGATCGAGCTTTCCATCGCCATCAGCAGAAAAATGCCGGGATAGCCCATCGTGCCGATCGTATCCAGCAGCCATTGTACAATTTCGTGCATGTATGCCATCTCCTGGTGAATAATAATTTGGAACAGTCAGGGTTTATACCACCATAGAACAGGTTCGGGCAACAGCAGATAGGAATCCTATGAACGAAAAAGCGTATACCATTATCGAGCGTCTGCAGCGCGAGGTGCTGACCGGTGACGGCGCCATCGGCACCATGCTCTACGCCAAGGGGGTCAGCCTCGACAGCAACTTTGAGCATCTCAATCTGATTCGTCCGGCCCTGGTCAGGGAACTGGCAAGTCAGTACGTCACCGCCGGGGCGCAGATTATCGAAACCAACACCTTTGGTGCCAACTACACCAAACTGTCCGCCATCGGCCTGGGTCACAAGGTGGCCGAGATCAACCGGGCCGGTGTGGCAATCGCCCGTGAGGCGGCCGCCGGCTATGATGTTCTGGTGGCCGGCTCGGTCGGGCCGCTGATCCAGATCAAAGGGGACGACCGTGAGTTGACCCCGGCCGAGATGGAGGCGGTCTTTGGTGCGCAGTGCAACGCCCTGGCCGAAGGGGGCGCCGATCTGCTGCTGCTGGAAACTTTTTCATCCCTGGAACAGCTGCGGGCGGCGCTGCGGGCCGCCCGCAGCTGCGATCTGCCGGTCTGCGCCTCGCTGGCCTTTCTGGAGGGGGGGCGCAGTGCCGACGGCACCTCGGTGGAAGGTTTCTGCGAAGCGATGGAAGCGGCCGGAGCCGATATCATCGGGGCCAACTGCGGCGCCGGACCGCTGGAGCTGCTGAAAGTCATCAAGCGCCTGGCGGCGCTGACGGATCTGCCGATCAGCGCCTATGCCAACAGCGGCTTTCCCGAATACCGGGACGGCCGTTATATCTACCGCGCCACCCCCGAGTATTTTGCCGAGATGGCGGCCAAGATGGCGGCCGCCGGCGCCAACCTGCTGGGGGGCTGCTGCGGTACGACTCCGGAGCATATCGCGGCGGTGGCCAAAAAGATTGCCGCAGCCAAACCCGCCACCCGGAGCAGGATCCCGCAGATTTCCGTCTCCGAACCGCATCCGGCAATCCAGAAAGAGCCCTCCTTTCTGGATCACTGGGGGGCACGCACGGTCATCACGGTCGAACTGGATCCCCCCAAGGGGCTGGACTGCAGCCGGATCATCGCCGGCAGCCGGCGCCTGAAGGAAGCCGGAGCCGATGCCATCAACCTGGCCGAAAACCCGCTGGCCCGGCCACGGATGGGCAACATCGCCCTGGGGAGCATCATCCAGCGCGAAGCCGGCATCGAAGTCATCGTGCATGTCACCGGCCGCGACCGCAACCTGATCGGCATGCAATCCGACCTGATGGGAGCCAGCCTGCTGGGCATCCGCTCCATACTGGCGGTGACCGGTGATCCGGCCACCATGGGCGATCACGCCGGCGCCACGTCGGTGTTTGATCTGCACTCCCTGACGCTGATCAAACTGTTGAACGACATGAACCGGGGCGTCAACGCCATCGGCAACCCGCTCGGCGAGGGAACCGGCTTCACGATCGGGGCGGCCTTCAATCCCAACACCCGCGCCATGGCTGTCCAGGCCGGTCGGCTGCGCAAAAAGATTGCCAACGGGGCCCGCTTCACCCAGACCCAGCCGATCTACGATCCGGCCATTCTGTTTGAGGCGCTGGAAGCGACCCGCGACTGCGGCATCCCGTTTTTGCCCGGCATCATGCCGCTGGTCAGCGAGCGCAACGCCGAATATCTGAACAATGAAGTGCCGGGCATCACCGTGCCGGACGCCGTCCGCGCCCGCATGAAGGGGCTGGAAAAGGAGGCCGGCGCCCGGGAGGGGCTGGCGATCGCCAAGGAATTTATTGATGCGACGATCGGCGCCGTGGGGGGCTATTATCTGATTCCTCCCTTTGGCAGGTACGAACTGGCCGAGGAACTGATCCGGCATATTCAACAGCGCGAGAAGGAGCTGCGGCGATGATGAGATTATTACGGTTGGGATTACTGCTGGTCTGCTGTCTGACGGTGACAGCCTGCGTTTCCGATTCGGGACTGAGCGAGGAGTTCGAGAAAAGCATGCGAGCCTATAACCGCATGCTGCGCTGGCAGGAGGTCGAAGCGGCCGGCATGGCCTATATCGACAAGGATCAGCGCGATGAATTCATGAGCCAGGCCGAATCACTCCGCAGACGGGGTGTCACGCTGGCCGATTTCCGCATCCTGACTTTCGAGTGTCTGCCGGACAAAAAAACCGGCGACGTGGTGGCCGAATTCGACTATTTCATTCTGCCCTCCAACCGGATCAGAACCGTGACCTACCGCCAGGAGTGGATTTATCAGGATCCCGTCAAAAGCTGGAAGCTCAAAAGCGGGCTGCCTCCCTTCGAGTAGCTTCCCATGGAACCCTTGACAGTTCAGATGGATGTTTTTTTTGCGTATCTGGAAACCGAACGGAATGTTTCGCCCCATACCCTGGCGGCCTACCGCTCCGATCTGGTCCAGTGGCTCGCGTTTGTGCGGAAGGAAAAGGGAGCTGACATTTCGGCCCAGGAAATCGACCATCTGCTGTTGCGCCGCTATCTGGCCGGGCTGTCGAAAACCGCCAGAAAAAGCTCCATCGGCCGCAAGCTGGCTGCCATCCGTTCCTTTTTCCGCTTCCTGCTGCGGCGCGGCACGATTACCAGAAACCCGGCCGAGCTGGTGGCCACACCCAAAAAAGAGCAGCGCCTGCCGTTTCATCTGGATATCGACCAGACCACCAGCCTGATGGAGGCGCCTGACGATGACAACAAATACGCCCGGCGTGACCGGGCCATTCTGGAGCTGCTCTACTCCAGCGGTTTGCGTGTCTCGGAACTGACCGGTTTGAACGTTGGCGAGCTTGATTTGAGGGGGGGCATGGTGCGGGTGACCGGCAAGGGGGGCAAGGAGCGCATCGTTCCGGTCGGCAGCCGCGCCCTGGCGGCGCTGCAGGAGTATCTGGATCAGCGCCCCGGGGCCGAAGCGGGCAGCGCACTGTTTCTGAATACGCGCGGTGAGCGGATCAACCGCCGCAGTGTGGCCCGCATCGTGGATCTGCATGTGCTGCGCATAGCCGCCTTCAAGCGGATCTCGCCCCACACCCTGCGGCACACCTTTGCCACCCACCTGCTGGAAGGGGGCGCCGATCTGCGCGCCATCCAGGAACTACTGGGGCACGCCTCACTCTCCACCACCCAGAAATACACCCACGTCGGCATTGATCGCCTGATGGAAGTCTATGACAAGGCCCATCCCAAGGCCCACATAAAGCACGAGGGATAGTTCCGTTGGAGCTATCCCTCTCATCCGATCGCCATGGCAGGTTTTTTCCTGTAGCGATGCTTGCGAACCGCTGGTTGTGAAAGAATCATTTGCTGGCCACCGCCTCGGCTTTGGTCATTTTGGCGGACAGCCCTTTGGCGAATCCCATCATCAGGATCACGGCCGGCATGACCTGAACCACCACGATCAGGGCGCAGAAGCCCAGGAAAAGCCATACAAAAATACCGCTGTTGTCTTCGTGAAGATTCGATGCCGCAAAGGCGGTTGCCGGGGCCAGGGTTGCGATTATCGCTGCAAGTGCTTTCATGACATACTCCTTTTCGTTCTATGATTGAGGTTCGTTATTTAATGGGCTGATTAGCGGTTGGCCGGGGTTTC